>SCSL01000063.1 GCA_004298405.1 Patescibacteria group bacterium
TCGCGCTCGTGGATGTCGTACTCCAGCGTCACTCATTCACTGGATTACGGCCTTTCTCTGGTTCCATCCAACCGTGAAATGTCGACCAAAGTTACCAACAGAAATTAAGCGTTAATGCCTTATATGGGAATTGAAAGCAGAAATCTTCGGGAGATGTTTGCAAAAGTTGAAGACGCGGATGTTTTGCGTCAAGCGCTTGGTGCACTTCTTGATCGTATCGATGGTCTCGAACAACGATTAACCACGGCCTCATCCGTGGAGCGTAAGGGGGGGGGTGAAGGTAAATCTTCTCTCATTCGAGAAAAACGTGACCGTCTCGCAGAAATTCGACATGGATTAACGGAGTTGAACGAGCGCATGCAGCGACCATATATCGTTTCAAGCGAACTCCAAGCCGTCAAAGATGTTTTAGATACGCTTGCCGAATCTGGGGCGTGTAATTCTGTTATTTTAGAGGGCGAACCGGGTACGGGAAAGACACAGTGGGCATACTCTGAAGTCGGCCAAGAACTACAGGATGGAAAGGATTCAATGCTCATCCACGTCCGCGTAAAAGAGACGATGACCGCGCAGGATTTGCTTTACTCCGTCGATGACGTACGTCGTTTGAGTGATGCGCAGGCACGTTCACAGGTTCCGGATGCCATTCGTGAGGAAGCCGCGAGCTGGAAGGCAAAAATTTTAAGTGGCGAAGTCGACCCTACGGAAGACAAGGAGTACTTGAAGTTTAAGGCAAAGATGAAGGCAGTCGAAGAATTGGGAGAAACTGGAAAAGACCTCGATTACATCAACTACATCGATCTCGGTCCTCTTGGTGAAGCTATAAAGCAATCCGGCGAAGGCAAGACGGTTTGGTTAGTTATTGACGAAATCGAAAAGGGACGCGAGGAACTCATGACGGGCATGCTCGATGAAATCGAAAATCTGACATTTACCATCGCAGAAACGGGTACGAAAATCAAAGGAGATAAGCGCAATCTTCGCATCGTCATCACGACGAATACGGAGGACTCGGACAAAATTCCTTCCTCTTTCCGTCGTCGCAGCTTGTATCACTTCTTGGAGTATCCCACGCAGGGAGAAATGGCAGAGATCGTTTCCTTGAATTTCCCTCGCATAGACAAAGACCTTTTGGATTACGCGTTAGACGTGTATTACGCCTACCACGAGCATCCTCAAATCGAGAAGAAGCCATCAACGCCAGAACTTTTGGCGTGGATCGAGGTTCTCTCTGGTGAATTTGACGGTGAGATTCCTGACGATGTCCCCCACAAGGAGATTCTCCTGAAATTCAAGGATGACCAAGAGGTAGAGATTGCCCGTAAGACGATTGAGGCAAAGGAAGATGTTGAATCTCGTGCGGGAAAACTGCCCCATTACGTCGCTCGCGCCGTGCAGGGAGCTCCAGTTTTCCGCATCAGCGGCAGGTTGTCCGATCCGAATGCTCAATCCGAACTTACGCGTTTTTATGCGGATCTTGATCGACGAGGTGTTCACTTCGTTACCCCGCAATTTGAAGAAAAACGTGAGTGGGACGACTACGATCGCGATTATAAAAATGTTCGTACCGCGACTCGTGAATTCCAAATCGTAATGCCGGGGATTGAGGCATTGGGTGATGGATATTATGCAATCCCTGAAGAACATCAAGATCTTCTTGCTGAGGTTTTGGCTGAGAAGGTAGAAATTCTATCCGGAAAGGTTGAGTTTACTTCTGTTGATGAAAAGAACAATGACTTCACAAGGGGCAAGGTCGAGATTGATGGATACGAACGCGATGCTTACCGCGTAGGCAATAAAACCGTGGTAAGCAGCGAATATGCGCGGTGAAGGTTGGCATGAACAACGGCGCGAGATGCAGTACCCCGAAGAAAAAAATCTTCGGGGTTGGCGTGGGGTTTCCGTGAAAGAAATCCTTCGTTTCTTTGAAGGCGAAGATACGGAAGAGGTTGAAGGAGCACCTGACCAGAACAAGGAAACCGTCAAAAGTTTATTTGACGGTTTCTTGACCGACCTCCGGGCAAGGGGCATCCGTGTGTCTACTCCAGAATGGATGCATTTCTTGACCGTGGTTAAGGAAAGGATGAAGGATGAACAATTGCGGAACGCCACGAGCGCTCAGGAAATATTTGAACGCCTTCGCGTATACGCACGAGTGACGCTCGTCAAAAATAAACAAGACGAGTCGACCTTCAATGAGGCGTTTGACCAATACTTCCTTAATACCGCAAAGGTGGTAGAAAACGCCGTTCTAGAAGAAGAAAAGAAGGAAGATGCTACATTGGAAGAGCAGACCGAATCCAGCGAACCCGACATGAAAGAACAGCTCGGCATTACAGAAGTTGATGAAAATCTGGATCTTCCGGAAGACGGCGAACATGATGATAACGAGGAAGTTCATGGGGGTAAAAAAGATCAACATAACGATATTCTCCGCAAGGAGGACATGTCTAAAAAAGGGGGCGGTGATAAAAAGGACAGTGAAGATGGGGGTGAAGGCGACAAGGGAAAAGAAAGCAAAGGCAAGGGCAACAAAGGAGACGAGGGTCAAGGAGAGGGAGAGAAGGGTGAAGCCGGAAAAGGCAAGGGAGATAAGGGGGAGGAGGGTTCTGGCGCTGGTGACAAAGGCGAGGCGGGTAAGGGTCAAGGCGATAAAGGAGACGCTGGTGCAGGGAAAGGAGACAAGGGAAAACCTTCCGGTATGGGTAAAGGCGGCAAGCCCGGAGAGGCAGGTGCAGAGACCGGCGGCGAAAATGATCGTCCCGGAAGTCAAGAAATGGAAGAATTCCAAGAAACAGGAATACTCAAAGGTGGAGGCAAGGGTAGCTCAAGAGAGGCGGTACGTGTTGCTGTAGCTAGTGCCGAAGGACTTACGCGCCAGCACGCCCAAGAGCGTGCAGAACGGGTTTTAGAGCACGATCGAAAAAGTAAGTACGAGCGTAGACCCGAACGAGCTGATATTCGACAAATCATTCGCAACCTCAGGAGAATCATTTTGGACACGTCACAGGTTCGGAGTGGAAAAGTGGATCTCCGAGGCACCGTCGAACGATTCGCCCGGAGAGATTTCCGCATCGATTATAAGCGCGAACGGGAGAAACAGCCCGAGATTGTTCTCTTCATCGACGTAGGTGGCCCGGTGGACGAATGGAGCCCGCTAATCCGCGAGGTTGCAGAAGAAATGACAAAGGGATTAACAAAGTTGGAGATATATCTGTTCCACAATAATCTCTATGGTTATGTTTGGGAATTTGATCCAAAAAATCCTGAGAATTCCAACTACGCAAAACCGAACTCGCTTATCGATGTGAAGTCCGTTGTTAAACGAAACAAAAAGGTTATTGTGTATGGCGACGCGGAAATGTCAGCAACGGAATTTGAGCAAGATAATTGGCCACCGCGTGACAATGAGGAAGGGGTAAGAAAATTTGGAATGTCTGGTAGTGATTGCTTGCGCTGGATTGAACACAGAGCAGATTCCGCTGTATGGGTAAATCCTATCTTTAAAAAAGAATGGGACGAACGAGATGGCTCAGGAACCATTGCCTCAGCAAAAGAGATCGTTCCCATGCACGATCTGTCCGTAGGCGGCGTTCAGGATGCGATTAAGGAACTCATGAAACGCTAAGCGCTTAATTCTTTACTATAAATCTATGCAAGGACATCCAGAGGGACTCGGCGTGCCAGAAGGTGTAGAACACAAAATTAAGTCCAAATATATCTGGAAGGAAGAGGGAGTACCAGACGACGCTAAAACGCTTGAAGCTCTGCGAGAATGGGCAGATGCGTGGGGTGAATATGTGTGGCAGTGCAAAATCGAAAACCAGCCAGTGCCACCAAATGGGGACGAGGCGAGTGCAGACCTCAAGGCAAAAAGCGACGCGCTTGAGGCGAAAGGAGCGGCGCTTGAAAAACTTCTTCCCGATCCAGAATTTTTTGACGGTATAGTTACTTGGAATGGCGGGAATATTCAGCTCACCACATAGAAAAGTCCGCCCGGGAAACTGGGCGGCTTTTTATATACAAAGGTGACCCAAGAGAACACATACGGCATGTTATACCATCCCCAATTAACCTATACACATTGTTCAACAATCCATTGGTAGCCAACGAGCCTCTGTAATGCGTCAGAATCGTTGATGAGCTCTTGGATGGTACGTTCTATCACCTCGTTT
>SCSL01000064.1 GCA_004298405.1 Patescibacteria group bacterium
CCCTCCCCGCCCCCTCCACCTCCCGCCCCGCGGCGCCCGCCGCCCCGAGCACCGCCCAGGTGCTCCGCGAGCGCATCGCCCGCGGGCTCGAGGCGGCCGCCCGGCTCCACAGCCCCGGCGCCGCGGCCGTCCTGAAGCGGGCCCGCGTGGCCCGCACCGAGACCCGCGCCACGAAGATCGTGGCGGAGGCGGAGGCGATGCTCGCCCTGTGCGAGTCGCGCCCCCTCCCCACCTCCCGCCCCGCCCCCGCGCCGCGCGCACCCCGGCGCCCCGAGCCGCCCCCCGCGTGCTTCGGCGAGGGCTCGCCGAAGACGGAGGGCCGCCGGGCGGCCCAGCTCGCGAAGAAGCGAGCGCGGACGGACAAGCTCAACCCCCTCGCAGCCGCAAGGAGCTGCGGCGGCGGAGGAAACAAGAAGAAGGAGGGGAAGAAGGGCAAGTAGCCCACCCCTCCACCCGCCCCCCACGGTCACCCGACCCCCGTGGTGAAGGCGCAAGCTAACATCACGGGGGTCGGGACGGGCTCGAAAGAAAACGCTAAGGGATGCTCCCTGACGCCGCTTCTTCCGAGCCGACCGCTAGAGCACATCACTTAGGTGGTGTTCTGCAGTGGTCAAAAACTCCTGTGGCGAGAACGCCCAACCAGAGGAGGAGTCATGGGTAATCACACGAGAGCCCTGAGGAGTCTTAGGCGGGCCATCTGGCTCGTCCTGATCCTCAACGTCGTGGACGCCCTGGCCACCCTCTACTGGGTGAATCTGGGCGCCACGGAGGCGAATCCGGCCATGGCTGAGGCTCTGGCCTGGGGACATGTTCCCTTCCTGGGAACCAAGATCGCGATGGTCACCATCGGGTGTATCGCGATCTGGCGAGGACGCAAGTGCCTCCTCGCCCATGTCCTCTTTCGCCTCCCCGTGGCGGTCTATGGAGGCATCGTTGCCCTCCATCTGGCCGCCGCAATCAAGTTCCTCTGATAAAAACCGCGGCCCGACCTGGAGGATGTCGGGCAACGCTCAGAGGCTAGTAGATTTCCTACTGACCTTTGAGGGTTAATACCCGAACTCTCTCCCAAATTGAGAGGAACAAAAAACCAGCCACATCGAAGGCCGGTTTTTTGGTTTATTAAATCGATGAACGAAGCTTCAAACCCTTAACTCCTTTGAAGTCCCTTATGTTCTTTGTCACAAGAGGCAGACTATAAACCATGGCTGTTGCGGCGATAAAGACGTCGAGAGGTTTCATCTTCGGCCGTATCATAGATATCTCGGCTGCTCGGCGCGCAATAGTGCTATTCAAGGAAATTTCGACACAAGTTGCCAGCAGTTCCTCAATCTTCTTCTTTTCTTCCAAAGACATCCCTGGATAGCGGAGAAGCTCGTAAACAGATACAGATGAGACAGCGGCAACGCCAGTAACTAACTCAATCGGCTCTAAATCAGCAAGGTGCAAAACGAAGATGTTCGTATCTATTACAAACAGCGGCATATTATCCACGATCTGAATTCAGTCGTTGTTCCGCTATGAATTTTAACATAGCGCGAGCTTTCTTTTTCGAAATGACTCCCCTGGTCTGTTCCCAGACAGGATCCGGTTTCCGGCTCGCTTGCCGCGGTTGTTTCAATCCCAATTCAACCGCACGTAAACGACGCTCTAACTCGGTCATTTTCTTTTCAATCGTTTTTACTGTCATACACAACGATTATAACACAAACAAATTCTCCCAGGTGTGAAAATTGTTCGACTCCGACAACACAACCATCTTGACGTGAAGTGATTCACCTGCTAGTTTTTTTCCTTGCCCAACGGTGGGCAGCCTGGCCGGTAGGTCACCGGCTACCCGGGCCGGAGAAATCTCACACGCGATGTGGTGTGTTGCGCTCCGGTCTTACCCGGAGGAAGCGATGATCAACGCGATCAGCGCTCAGCACGATGGTGATGCCAGGGCGGCCGTGCGTCTGCACGGAACCGCTCACGACTGGCATTGGACCCAGGGTTGTCCGTGGTTCCTCGGAACCTGCGACTGCTTCATGGGCGGAGGGTAGCTACCTCACCATCGACACCACACCGCTCCACTACGACGCCTTTCGGGGCGTTTTCTATTTATTGGACGCAACGCCAGCCCACGCCATATCAAAGAGGGCTCGAATGACATCCGCGATTTCCTGGCTCACAATCACCAACGAAAGAACCGACGACTTATGCGAGTAGAGAAAAACATGGTTACCACGTACCCCCACCTCGCCATGAATGGGAAACGAATCATGTGTGATAAGACGTACTTCAACATTTTCGATCGACGGAAGCTTTGATCGATCCAGCTGTTTCATCACACCCAGAACCCGACCCTTGATTCCCCTTTTTGCCAAACGCTCGAGATGGACATTACGGCCGTGAAGTCCTTCCTCCATAGCAAGAACGTCGTCGACCGGAACAATCTGAATCGCTTCCCCAGACAATCTCTCAAAGGTCGCCCTGGTTGTCTCAAGCCCCTCGATTCCCTCCAAGTATCTCACTTGCGGTTTCGCCCCTTCGGCGTTGTACAAGGTCTCGAGCATCGGAAGGGCCTTCATGATCTCCGCCTGCTTCTCCGACAGAATTTTTTGCTCACGCTCAACGATCGTGAGGAGTCGATCCGGACTCTCTGCCGCGTAAAACCGTTTCTTGCCTTTTTGGAACGTCGACATGAGTCCCCGTGCCGAGAGAGATTCAATCATCACGTACGTGGTCGCGCGATTCACCTTGGCCTTGTGCGAGATGTCCTGCACGGGTGAAGGCCCCATTTCAAGCGCCGCCAAGTACACCCGCGACTCCTTGTCCGTCATGCCAAGATGTTCAAGCTCCTTTTTGAGTTCGTCCATAGTGCCTGACATTATACCAAAGATCGAAGGACTTCCCAGGTCTGCTCGGCGGTTTTCTGCCAGGAAAACTGTTTGACACGCTCAGCGCCTTTGGCAATCAATTCCGTTCTCAGCGTCCCATCTTTGACGATTCTCTCCAGCGCATGCGCCCATGCCTCTGGATCTTCGGGAGGAACAAGCAGACCCGCGTCCCCTACCACTTCACGGTGCGCGGGAATATCAGACGCCACAAGCACCGTCCCCGCGGCCATGGCTTCAAGGTTTGGAATCCCAAATCCCTCGTACCAACTCGGAAACAGAAACGCCATGGCCTGACTCATGAGGGGCGCCACTTCTTCGTCGGGAAGGTATCCAAGCTGACGAATCTGATCCTTATGCGGCGAGAGATCAAAATACGTTTTCATTTCGTCGTACCCGTATCCTGGCTCGCCCACGAACACCAGTTCAAATGGATCGCCCAGACCGCGACGCGTCTTGAACAGCTCAAACGCACGGAGGAGATTCGTGATGTTTTTCTTTTTTTCCAATCGTCCAACCACGAGAAAAAAATTCGTGCCGAGACGATGCTTCTGAAGTGTGGAACGTGCTTCCTCCTGCGTGTAGGGACGATACAGGTTCGTGTCAGCCGCTTCAGCCACAACGACCACGCGCGCATGATCAAGACGATATTCCTCCACCAAATCTTGTTTTGTCGCTTCTGTTGGAACGATAATTCGTGTGGCTTTTTCCACTGCCTGCTGGGTAACCCGTTTCAGTCGCTTCCGAGTCGATGCTGAATACAAATCTGGACGACGAGCAAAGGCGAGGTCATGAATGGTTGTTACGACCGCTCGTGGACACAGCATGGGAAGTGCCTGACCGGGGACAAACAGAAGGTTGGGTTTGCGACGTAATATTTCCCAGCTCACTCGCAAGCTCATCCATCCACGACCAAGCGGCCAATTCAAAACCGCTGAGCTCCAACCTGGCGGAAGCGTTCCAAACGCTCGATCTAATTTTGTGTTCGAATATAAAACCACACGTTCTCCCTCCTTGAGCGCGTGGGTCTTCATGGCTTCTATCAGCAATCGACTGTAATTCTCCACCCCTGTGCGCTTCTGTTTGTTGGCCGAGAGGGCATCAATACCGTAGACGACCTGGCGGCTGACTTTGGGAGTGAGGAGATTGAGGTCGTTCATACTTATGAAGTAAAAATCGATCTTTTGTACGCTTCGAGATTCTCCAGCGCAATGCCCGTTCCTTTAGCCACGCACTGCTGAGGATCTTCTGCGAGGAACGTCGGTACCCCTGTTGCCTCGGCAATAAGCATATCAAGATTGCGCAACATGGATGATCCGCCTGAAAGCACAATCCCCTTATCCATGACGTCTGCCGAAAGTTCCGGCGGCGTTTTGTGGAGCACTTCTTTGACCGTGTTGATGATCCCCTCAAGCTCGGCCTGAATCGCGGCTGTGACATCATCGCTGGTGACTTCGATAATCTTTGGCAATCCCGTAACCATGTCTCGTCCCTTCACTTCCATCGCGAGTTTGTCGGGAAGATACATCGCCGCGCCAATCTGAATTTTAATGTCTTCTGCGGTGCGTTCTCCCACCGCGAGACCGTATTTGCGACGAATATACTCCGAAATAGCGGCATCAAACTTTACACCCCCAATGCGAACAGACTCAGAGGCAACGATTCCTCCCAAAGAAATAACCGCCATCTCCGCCGTCCCTCCCCCAATGTCGATAATCATGTGACCAGACGGACTGCCGATAGGAATGTTCGCGCCAATGGCTGCAACGATCGGTTCC
>SCSL01000065.1 GCA_004298405.1 Patescibacteria group bacterium
ACCACCGACATGACGCCAACGATGATACAAACTTTATTCTCGAATAAGCCCACGAGGGCTTTAAGCCCGAGCGTCTATAAACCTACGGGCTTTCAGCCCGTAGTGGTTTAGTTGCGTTATGCGTGGAATGATCAGTGAAAAAACATTTTATCAATATCTCAAGTGTCCAAATTGGGTTTATTTTGATACGCACGCTCACGAGACTCGGCCGCACGAGCTCTTGATGGCGAAGCTTCAAGATGATGGGCTCATTGGGGAAAAAGAGCGAGAACTTCTTTCTGATCGCCAGGATTTGGTTGAAGTCACAGCGGAGGATCCCGACGAAGCGTTCAACCAGACGCTTGCGTTTATGCGCGAGGGGCGTCAGACGATTTACCACGGAGTACTCATCGATAAACACTGGGTTGGGCATCCTGATATTCTTGAGAAAGTTGAGGGGCGTTCTCGTCTAGGCGATTATTATTATGTCGCCTCGGACATGAAGCGTTCACGTTTCATTCGCGATGACCACAAATTTCAGGGATGTTTTTACGCCGAGCTTCTCGAGCGAATTCAAGGCGTGAAACCCACGCAAGGGTACATCGTGACACCCGACAACGAAGTGTTGCCGTATCTCATCGAAGAGTTTGAGGCTCAGTACGAGTTAACGCTGACGGAGATCGAAAAGATTATCGCGGGGAAACGTCCTGCCCACTTTGTTACGAGCGGATGCAAGCAATCGCCGTGGTACAAAGAGTGCAAGGGCGAGTCGGAGAGTTGTGATGACCTGTCCTTATTGAACCGTGTGTGGCGTGAAGAAGTCCATGCGCTTGAAGAGGCGGGCGTGCAAACTCTCAGCGAGCTTGCGCTCAAGTCCGTTCCAGAGCTTGAACATCTTGCGCCAGATGTGAGCTCCAATCGTCTGGAAACCATGCGTGATCAGGCGATCGCCATTAAAGATCATCGTCATATCATCCGCGGAACCGCGGAGCTTCCCGAGGCAGATGTTGAACTTTTCTTCGACATCGAGAGCGATCCTCTGCGGGATTTTGATTATCTGTTCGGTGTTTTGAAGGTGACGCCACAGTCAGAGGAATACATTTCGTTTTTTGCAAGCTCACCAGAACAAGAGGGAAGCATGTGGGCGGAGTTCGTGCAGTTTATTGAGCGTCATATCGACGCACCGATCTATCATTACGGGTGGTTTGAGGAAGAGGTCGTGCGACGATTTAGTGCCAAGTATGGGATTGGAGAGATTGCCCGTGAGGCACTAGAGCGAAATATGATTGACCTGTTGCACGTAATCCGTCCCGTGGTGATTTTTCCCCTCTCGTTTTATTCGTTAAAAGATATTGCTGGGTATATCGGCTTTGAGTGGCGGACACAGGATGCCTCTGGTGCCAATTCGGTTTTGTGGTTTGAAGAATGGCTTCAGAAAAAGTCCCCTAAGCTCTTGCAGAAAATTCTTGAGTATAACGAGGACGACGTGCGAGCAACCTATAAGCTTCAACGTTGGATTCGTGAACACGCGGTGTTATGAAGAAAGTCATCATCACATTGATCGCCGCCGCTTTCGTGGTAATAGCCATTTTTGTCATCCCGAGCGACGAGCGAAGCAAGGAGTCGCAGGATCTTCAAGAGACGCGAGATCCCTCCACTCGGCCGTCGGACGGCCTCGGTCGGGATGACACACCGTTGACCGAAGTCTCGTGTCTTGATGCTGGCGGCACATGGAATCCGTGTGGTTCAGCCTGTCGTACCAATCCCGAGGCGATTTGTATCGAACTCTGTGTCGAGTACTGTGAATGTCAGGGAAACAACCAGTGTCCGTCGGGATATACGTGTGACGACGTCGTTGACGGCGTAGGGGTCTGTCTCTAAATCTATGCGCAAATTTTTTGCCTTTACAATTTTCTTGATTGCCCTTGCGGCCGGGCTCTACACACAACGTGTGGACGTGTTGGAATGGTATCGCGGGGTGACTGTACCTGCATTGCCGGAGGCAATACCGTATGAGGAGGTGGCGGAGGTGGTCGAAGAGGAGGGGGAAGAGGATGTTGAAAATTTCGAAACCGTCGAAGAGGTAGCCCCAGGCTTTCCTGCCCACCGAAGCTTCAGCGAAGGGGGGAGCCTGGGTGGAGCTGAAGCCGATACTCAAGCCGATACTCAAGATGAAGCAGAGGTCCCCCTCGACGTCCCCCCAGACGAACCCGTCGAGGAATCAACCATCCCTCCTTCGAAGAATCTCGCGGTTCCGTTCACCTCACAGGCTCCCAATGGAAATTGGGATGAGCCATACCAAGAAGCATGTGAAGAGGCGAGCGTCTATATGGTGCACGCCTATTTCTCAGGGATGGATGAGGGACAGATTCCCGCATCGACCGCGGATGAAGCGCTCTTACAGATTGTTGCGTTTGAAATGGAACTGTTTGGTTTTTATAAAGACACAACAGCGGAGAAGACGGGAGTATTTACCGAGCTTTTGTATGGACATACGTATGAATTACTTCACGACCCCACGGTAGAGGAAATCCAACGCAAACTTGTCCAAGGTCACCCGATTGTTGTTCCGGCAGCGGGGAGACTTTTAGGGAATCCATACTTCACGGCACCGGGCCCGCTCTATCATATGTTGGTGATTCGCGGGTACACAGAAGATGGTCAGTTTATCGTGAACGATCCAGGCACGTATCGAGGAGAAGCGTATCTGTACGATTTTGATACGATTATGAACGCGATGCACGATTGGAATGATGGGGAAGAGATCACCGAAGGGAAAAAAGTTGTTCTGGTCTTAAGTCCATGACGGGGCTAAAGCCCCTTAGAATATTTCATGTCCCTTAGAATATTTCATAGCCGCTTTAGCGGCGTTGTACCTATGGATTACCTACTTGGTGGAGCGCTCGGGGGACTCATCGCGTTTGTGTTTGCCATTCCAGCGATCGTGCTTGAAATTACACAAAAAGGACGTGTGCAAGAGGCTCCCTTGCTCATCGATGTAAAATCGATCTTTGGTCTCAAGATTCGACACAAACATGAAGTCTTTTTTATCGGTTTGCTCTTGCATATAGTCATCGGGTTTCTTTTTGGACTTATCTATGTGGTGTTTGTTGAACAAGGATGGCTGTTCGTGACGCGGGCGCCGTACACCTTCCTGTCACTTTTGGTGTATGCCATTTTGAGTTGGGTGGTCGCGAATATCGTCGTGTATCCAGCTCTAGGATTTGGGTGGTTTGGTCTGAAGGAGGGGAGACATGTTTGGGTCGAGACAATCGTGTCACATTTGATTCTCGGGATTGCTCTTTGGCTCCTCGTCCAATATTTCCAGCCTCAATTTTTTACTCTCCCGATATAATGTCCACCCAGGCGCTTTCTGTTGGCGAGTATCTCAAACTCGTTAACGACACATTACGACTTATTCCCTCCGATCAAGTGGTCGTCGAAGGAGAAGTTTCAGATTATCGCGTGGCTCAAGGGAAGTGGGTCAGTTTTGATTTGAAGGACGAGCAAGCCCAGGCGGTGCTCAAATGTTTCATGACAACCTGGCAACTCAAGACATCGGTTGAGGATGGGATGCGCGTGCAAGTGAAAGGGCATCCAAACGTGTACGAACGATTCGGGACATTCAAGCTCAATGTGGAAACACTTGAGCCTGTCGGAGAAGGAGCCGTGCGTCGCGCGTATGAATTATTGAAACGAAGACTTGAGGTCGAGGGCTTATTTGATGCGAGTCGCAAACGAGAACTCCCACGTTTTCCGCAAAGAATCGGGCTCATTACCTCGCGTGATGCGGCCGCGTACGGCGACTTCTTGCGGATTTTGAATAATCGTTGGGGAGGCGTGAAGATCCTCCACACACATGTTCATGTGCAAGGTCGTGAAGCCGTTGGGGAGATTGTGGCCGCGCTCGAGTATTTCAATCACAACGCCGCTAAAGCGGCTAAGAATAATCAAAATGACAATTCAAACGCCCTTCAGGGCGGTGTAGATGTATTGGTGCTCACACGTGGCGGGGGAGGACTTGAGGATTTGCATGCGTTTAACGACGAGCAAGTTGCTCGAGCGATTTACGCGTCCAAGATTCCTGTGGTTGTGGCCGTGGGTCATGAACGAGATGAATCGCTCGCCGATTTCGTGGCAGATGTGCGAGCATCCACGCCCTCCAACGCGGTCGAGCGTGTCGTCCCGTCTCGAAGTGATATTTCGTATGAGCTTGAAACGCTTACCAACCACATAGAGTCGCGACTCAGTCACACGATTCAAGATCGCGCGTTTGTGCTTGAGCGCGCAACGAATCTCATTGGCTTCATTCTCGAACGTCAAAAAGAACGTCTGTCGCGGACAAGGGAGGGACTTTTACTTGTGATGAATAGTTGGTTTCTACGTCTGCGTGAAGGACTCGAATCGTCAGCACGAGTACTGCGCCAAGTTGATCCTAAACGCGTGCTCGCGCGTGGGTACAGTCTTGTCACCGTTGGTGGGCATGTCGTGCGTGATGCGTCAGCGCTTGAAGTGGGAGGGGAAATTACGGTACAATTCGCCGCAGGTTCAGCCGATGCGCGAGTGTCTCGTGTGAATGGGAGAGGGCAACAGAAGTTCGTATAATTCTCAAGGGCTTCAGCCCCGTCGAGGATTCGACGCCCCTAAAGGGGCTGTGAAAATGGATATGACCGCGAAGAAAAAGACAACCAATTTTACCGAGAACTTCCAAGAACTTGAAGAGATCACACGTTGGTTTGATTCGTCTGAGCAACTTGATCTGGACGCGGGTCTCAAGAAATTTGAACGTGGATTACAGCTTGCCTCTGAGCTCAAAAAGAAACTAGCGGAGGTAGAAAACAGTGTCGAAGAGATAAAGGCCAAATTCACCTAACCACCTAGTGCTCTAACCACCACCTATATGGCCTACCTATTATTTCGTTGGGTTATCAACGCCTTGGCACTCCTGATCGTCGCGAATATTGTCCCAGGATTTGGTGTGGATACATTCTATAGCGCGCTCATTGCGGCACTTGTTTTAGGACTTGTAAATGCACTCATTCGTCCCCTGCTCTTTATCCTGACCCTTCCGGTCACCATCTTGACGCTGGGTCTCTTCACGTTCGTCATCAACGCGTTCATGATCCTTCTGGTCTCCACGATCGTGAAAGGCTTTACAGTTGAAGGATTCGTTCCTGCCCTCTTAGCTGCCCTCTTGCTCTGGGTGATCTCACTAGCAACCAACTGGATCATCAAAGAGGCGAGGGAGTCATAATCTTATGGATCACTCCAACTCGCTCACACCTACCACACTTGTCGTCTCTGTCGGCGGTTCGCTCGTGGTGCCAAATGGCGGTTCGACAAGCTCACCACAAGGCGAAATCGATCATCAGTTTCTCAAGGACTTCAAGGCACTCATTACAAGACACCTCAAAAACGGTTGGCGATTCGTGATCGTTGTGGGTGGAGGTGGAACGGCCAGGCACTATCAAGATGCGGCACGCAAAGTCGGCAAGCTCACCCGCGATGACCTCGACTGGCTTGGGATCCACTCAACCCGTCTCAACGGACATCTTCTGCGTACGGTATTTCGTGATGTGGCACACCCGATCATGCTGAAGGATCCAACCGGATCATTCCATCGCTGGACGAAACCCGTTTTGGTCGCGGCTGGGTGGAAGCCCGGTTGGTCCACGGACTATGTCGCCACACGTCTGGCCAAGCGATTGAAGAGTCATGTTGTTGTGAACCTCTCTAATATTGATTATGTCTACGACAAAGATCCACACAAACATACTGATGCCGAGGCCATCTGCAACATAAGCTGGAAGGAGTTTCGTAAACTGGTTGGGAATGAGTGGGATCCTGGCATGAACGTGCCGTTTGATCCAGTTGCCTCACGCCTCGCGCACCACAGCGGCATCCGAGTCGCGATCCTCAACGGAAAGAATTTGAAGAATCTCGATGGTCTGTTTAAAGGGGAGCGATTCGTCGGAACGGTTATTGGTGATAAGAGGGCATAGAAGTGATCGTCCCGCCGGAGCTTTTCATTTTGGATACTTTTTTTCTCAGGTGAGAAAAATCGTATCTTTTTTGAACATTGGATTTTCGCCTAGGTGGAAGAGAGTCTGACCCTGTCTCTTTTGCGTCGAATTGTCTGAACCTCAAGTTCCTGTTATCATTTTCACGCTGGTTTTTTAGCTTTTGAATGACTATGCCCAACAACCATCTCTGCCAAGAAGCAAGGGTTTCCCTAGAACGTATTCGCGTATTAAAACAGGATTTTGATGTTTCTTTTGAGAAAGCATTAACTTCTGGTGATGAAACGGACAAACAACAAGCACAGCACCACAAACAGTCGCTAGATGAGCAGATGACACAGCTACGCCTTGAGATGTATCCCTTAGAAAAAAGAGCCATTGAGTCTCAAGAACTAACATTGTTGGAATCTCTCTCAAGAAAAAAAGAAACAAGCGTTCCATTGAGTAAATACGAACTCTTTGTTCTATACGAGATCTATACCCAGCGTCCTCTTTCAGATGATC
>SCSL01000066.1 GCA_004298405.1 Patescibacteria group bacterium
GTCCTTGAGTTGCCCAACCGTATCGTGAGCAACCATGGACAGGGGTCTGCCTATGTTTTTCATGAGAATAGTATCTCATGGAATACAGTTTTAGTATAGATTAGTGAGGGATGGTATTATAGGGAACGATCTCGTGACCGTTGCAGAGGTCGATCACGTCGGGGACATCCCATGGATTCCTGACGAGTTCGATCTCCCCTTGATTGAGCGGCACCCCGTGCCAGTGCGCGCCACGCTCACACAGAAATTCTTCGAGTTGATCGAGGTGCCCGTGTGCTTCGAACAGCTCGACGAGGACTGGGAGTTCGGTAGGAGCGGTGAACACTCCTGAAGCGGGAGACGCGTCTGTACGTTCTTTGGCGGGACGAAGATGCGACGCATTGTCCGAACCGTAGAAGAACCGAGGATGGGACATGGCTGCGGTGCGAACCGCGAACACATCCTGCAAGGATTTGGGATAAGGCATGCACTGGAGGTGCGGATCCTGATCGGCCATGTCCGAGGTGACACTCATGTGGTGCGGTGTGACCGTGGCGCACACGAGGTCCCCTTGGTTAATCACCCACTCGACCATCTGGGCATCGGAGATGTGCTCCACGCAGATCTTGAGGTCGGGAATCTTCTTGCGGATCTGATCGAGGATCGGAATGAAGGCTCGTTCGCGCACAGCACGAGGCCTGCTGGGAAGCTCGGCGTGAAAGAGGGCAGTGCGCCTCTGGTCACGCGTCACACGAAGCACATCGAGGAACTTCGGATCTTTGTAGTCGATGATGCCATGCGCTGAGTTGGTCGTTGCGTTGGCAGGCATGATCTTCACGCCATAGGCGCCAGCGGAGAATGCGGCTGTGAGCATAGCTGGTGTCGTGTTGGGTGAAGCCATCACGACCATGAGCGGCTTGAAGTCCAGGAACCCAGCCGCCTTAGCCACCTCACGAATATCGTTCCAGTAACCGATCATCTGTGTGGCTGTCAGGATCGGTGGATCGATGTTGCCCATGGCGTTCGCGCGCGCGAACTGTCGCGCGATGTAGGCCACCGTCGGCGCAAAGCGCGGATCGCCCTTCTGACGGAAATGATTGTGCCAGTTGTCAGGTCGACGCAGGCGGATGCGGATCGGCTTTTGGACAGAGTCCCGGTCGAGGATCATGTGACCTCCAGAGAAGCATGACGGATGATGGACTGCACGCGCCAGGGGCGTAGGAAGGCGACCGATCCCAGGAACACAGAATTGGCGCCCGCGCCGATAAGACGCCTGGCATCCTTAGGTTTCAGAATCCCGCCACCGCCGTTGATGAGCGTCTTTGGGTCAAGCTTCCGGAACTGCGTGATCCAGTCCTCGACCAATGGAAGCAATGGGGCACCAGAGAGGCCACCGCCGCCAGGCTTCCCCAGATGGGCGAGTGGCGACACAGGCGACCCAAAGAGTCCTTGCCAGTTAGGAACGCTGGTACTCCCCCACGATACCGTATTGGAGATACAGATCGCGTCGCAGGCCGGGTGCTCAGCGATCGCGGCGGCATCGATGATGGACGTATCGACGGCAAGCTTTGGTATGAGCGGTATGTCCAGAATGCTCGCAATGTCGAGCGTCTCCAGGATGAAGTCCAGCGTCGTCTTCGCGTGCGGGCCGGTGTTGGGGCAGGAGAAGTTGATCTGTAGCGCAACGGGCGCTCGGAATCCCGGAAGCGCATCGCGCATGAGATGCACGAATGCCCTGATCTCCTGGATCCTCATCGCGAGCTCAAGCTTGGGCTCATCGGACAAGCTCGCGATTTGCATGAAGGAAAGAACCACTGGAGATTCTCTCCTCTGCCAGATCCCACGACGAAGAAGTTCTTCCGCCCCGGGGTTCGTGAGGCCGACCTTGTTGAGAGCAAAACCGTTCCACCAGGAAGCCGGCGTCACATGGACGCACGCGGGAAGGAGTTCGCTGGGGGTGATGCCATCTTCCTTGATGGGCATGTTCCCTGTGTTGGGATTGAGCGTCATCGTCTTGGCGACGAAGGTGAGACCTCGCATATCGAGGATTCCCAGAAGCCTGAGCCACCGATGATATCGGTACTCATCCCCGCCGTAGAATCCTTGCACGCCAGAGGCACCCCACACTGAACCGAAATCTATTCCACGAAGAATCATGTGACCTCCGACTGGGAGTCTACCTCCTATCGACGATGCCGACAACATCGACCCATTGTCGGTAGCTAAGCCACCGACCTGGTTGAAGAAAATGCATGTTTTGAAAAAAACAACCCTTCCTCGCAAGAGGTCGGGTTGTTTGCGTTAGGCTTCGCGGGGGCGGGTGAACCACAAGGCCACAGCGCCCAAGAGAAGGATGGCGGCGCAGGCGATCCAGACCAGACGGATCGTCTCTGGCGTGTTGGGCGCCTCCGCGATGAACAGCCAAATGACGAGCGGCACCACAGCGAATCCGATCCGCCCCAGGAAAGACTGCAGGGAACCGAACGTCGCGCGATAGCTGGTGTGCACACGATGCTGAACGAAACTGTCTGTGAGCGGCTGGAAGAAACCTCGACCGATCTCGTGCACGATGAGCGCTGGCATCGCCAGGAAAAATCCCGGCGCGATCGCCACCCCCAACAGCCCCGCTCCAGAGAGCGCGATCAAGAGAACAATCAGACGACTCTCACTCCCCACGGGAATGGTGAGGCGACGAATGTACTGCGACGCTCCGATGAGTCCCAGGAAAATGACCGGCCAAATGAACGCGAGACCCAGCTGTCCCACCGATGGAAGAAAGAACAGCGCCCAGTAGTGATTGAACGAGACCACCGCGCCGAACACGATGAGTGAGCCGACCACCCACATGAGGGCTTTACTGCTCCTGAGTTGGGCAAGCGCACGACGGAACGCCTCGAGTTCACTCACGTACTCGAGCGGCTCGCCCTGACCGTTCATAAAGCGATGGGCAACCCAGCTCGCTCCAAGCGCCGTGAGAACAAACGGCAACCAGATCAGACGCGGCTCCCACAGGGCGATCAACGCGCCGACGAATCCGCCCACAAGCATCAAGAGAGACTTGATGAGCGACTCGGTCGCGTAGACGTGGCGAAGTTCTGACGCACGACCCTCTCGCGTCAACGCGTCCGCAATCCAGGCCGTGCCAACTCCAGAGATGAATGCACTCCCAATGCCGATGAGCGACTCACCCAGCGCTGCCGTCCAGAAGCTATGCGCGAAGATGTACGAGAGCGCGCCCAGCGCGTAGAACACGCCACCGAGTTTAAGCGAGAACGCGCGCGAGCGTCCGTCAGCAAGCATGCCGGTGGGGAGTTCCGCGGCGATGATCACCGTCCAGAAGATCGCATTCACCAACGCAATCTGCCCAAGCGAAAGGCCGATCCCCTGAAGAAACGGCGTATAAGCCGTGACGGTCGATCCCATCCCGATGTGAATGAGCGCGAAGAACAGATAGTACGTACGTGCCGCGGACATAGATCCTCCTCGTTAAAACTTAAACCACCCGGTTTCCCGGGTGGTTTCTAATCTGATTCATCAAATCAGAACAGGGCTACCCGGGAAACAAAACGCCATCG
Source organism: Patescibacteria group bacterium (assembly GCA_004298405.1). Classification (GTDB taxonomy): domain Bacteria; phylum Patescibacteriota; class Patescibacteriia; order UBA9934; family GWF2-40-263; genus UBA12478. The sequence continues at coordinate 3,555 of SCSL01000066.1, forward strand.
GAGAAATCAACTCCGAGCGTCTGGATCATTTCCTGCTGGTAGCAATTTGAATGCATACGTTTCAAGAATAGTCGATTTGGCTGATTTGGTCAATGCGAAGTAAGTCTCTCGGGTGCCTCGAGCCACTCATGGATCTGCTCGGCAACGTTCTCAAGCTTCACCAGTCGCGCGTCTTGCTCGTATCGTTCCTTCCACTCAACCGATCCTTCTGCCAACGACTTTGTTGAGATCACAAGCCTCAATGGAATTCCAATGAGATCCGCGTCCGCAAACTTCTCGCCTGCGCTCACACCTTCGCGATCATCCCAGAGGACTTCTGTGCCGGCGTCTTCAAGCTCATCGACAAGCGAGGTCGCTGACTCTTGGATCCGACCGTTTGCCTCTTCATCCTTTCCTGTCAGTGTTACCAGATGTACATGATGCGGCGCCACGCTCTTAGGCCAAATCATCCCGCGATCGTCATGATGCACTTCCACAATCGAACCCATCACACGACTTGGTCCGATGCCATAACAACCCATGAGAATGTCAACGAGTTTCCCGTCTGGTCCTGGTACCTTCAAATCAAACGCGTTTGAGAATCGACACTCGAGAGGAAAAATGTTTCCCACCTCAATCGATTTCATGATCTCGTACTTTTCTTCGTTCTCCTGGTCCGCCTCTGGGACAATCTCTTTATTCATCGCTTCACCTGTTTTGCGATCGATGTAAATCTTATCTTCCCCAGCTGGAGTGGCGACTTGAAACTCGTGAGAATTTTTTTCTGTAAATACCCCGCCCGATGCCGCGGCCACGATGGCATCTAGTCCACAACGACGGTACACCGCGAGGTACGCCGCCTTAGCCTTCTCATAAAAGTCGAGGAAGTCTGCCTCGGTCAGATGGAAACTGTAGAGGTCTTTCATGGAGAACTCCCTCCCGCGCAAGAGTCCTGACTTCGCGCGAGGCTCATTGCGAAATTTGTCCTGTATCTGATAGAGCGCAACAGGAAAATCTCGATAGGAATGCGCGTATGCTTTTACAAGCGGCGTGATCACCTCTTCCGCCGTTGAAGAAAGAGCATATTCTTTTCCACCCGCGCCCTCCAGCTTGAACATGACATCAATCTTCTCCCACCGTTGGGTTGCATCGTACAGCTGTTTAGGATGAAGCGTGGGCATAAGCACTTCTTGTGCGCCCAGCTTGTCCATCTCGTCTCTGACGATTGCCTTGATCTTTGCGAGAACCCGAAGCCCCAGCGGTAAGTAGGTGTACACTCCGGCTGTGACTTGATTAATAAACCCTCCCTGTGTGAGCAGACGTGCATTAGCCGAATCTGCGTCGTGGGGAGCGTCTTTTGTTGTTTTTCCAAATAGTTTCGAATAACGCATAGTGAACAAATCCTATCAGATCAAACCGTTTTCGCCAAAAAAAATCCGGCATAGTGCGCCGGTCGTTGTTTTTATCTGTTGGAGTAAACCTCCTTAAGAAGAATCGCCCTCTTCAGGAGGAGGCCAAATGCGTCGAATCCGCTCTTCGAGAACCTGGATTCGATCGGCTCTAAATTCCCAATACGCATCCCCTTTCGGAACGTTGATCATCAACTCGATGCGGAAATCTTGAGCGAATGGAGAATCACCCAAGGCCCGGTTCACCCCTGCTTGAAAAGCCTTCACGTGCCGCACGAGAGAGTCGGGATGGAGTTCATCGAGCTGTTCGATCTCTCTTGCGCGAAACACGTCTGGAGACGTTGTTAGTCGGAGAATCCAATCCTCCGCCAGAGGATTCTTCAGATACTGCTCGGGTGAAAGACCGCAACTGCGAGAAAGCGTCACGACAACGTTCACGCGATTCCACAGTTCCTCGAGCGTTTCTTCTGGGTAACTGATGACGCGTAAAGCCAGGGCGAAATCGATGGTTGGTTCAGCGATTGCGTTCCGGTTGAACTCATGAACGCCCTCAATCCAGAACGTCCCAAGTTCCCTGGCAAGACAGATCGCCTTTCTCCTTACGAAATTTCTCGAAAGGGATCGGTTGTCCCCACGCGTATCAAGGAGACGATCAGCTAACGTCTCAGCGAGTTCTGCATGAAGACGTCGAACCAATTCTCGAATGCGTCCATTCATGCTATGGACGCTCCCTCCCTGCCGACCTAATCGACCGGTGATAGTCCCTTTCGAACGCATTGCTATGACCAGAACACGTACAAGCTCCTCTCGACTCACGTTCGGTCTTTCCATGATTCTCTCCCTGTTGGTTAGAGTCCTCATGTCGATCTTGATAAAAAATCAAAGAGCTGTCAACCGTCCCGTCCGTAGATCAAAAACCGACCAGAGATGACTGATCGATTTTTGTATGGTGCGGCCGGAGGGATTCGAACCCCCGACCCTCTGTTCCGAAGACAGATGCTCTATCCAGCTGAGCTACGGCCGCATGGCGCAAAGGCTACCCAAAATCTTGACGCACGTCAATTGAATTGTCATACTGTTGCCGTTCATGCGTCGGTAGCTCAGGGGTAGAGCAGGAGACTCTTAATCTCTTGGTCGTGGGTTCAAATCCCACCCGACGCACCACAAAAACACCCTTCGACTCGGTCCTCAGATGACCTCGCTCAGGGTGTTTTTGTTTGCTTCCATTGTGTGAGCTTGCCCGCGTCAATTTCGATTGCGTCTGCGCGGCGCAAGGCATTCCCTTGTCCTGGCCGTAAAATGTCCGTGTGTGGCGCATTGTTGAGCGCATCGACGATGTACCACAAGTTTTCCTCCTCCACCATCCATCCTCGATGAAATCGCGAGAGATCAACTGGCCGAGAATAAGAACGGAGTGTCTTACGACCGTCGTGAAGGAAGTACTCGTGAAAATAAGACATCGCCAACTCACCCACGGTTCGATAGACCGGCTCACGATAACGCAGGACGGCGTGGTTTGTTTTTGAAACAGCCCCCCATCGTCCCTGTTCTTGAAACAATGCCACCACATGATCATCGTCGTGGTGTGCGGACGTAAGATCCAGAAGAAGTGGGCGCCGACCTTGCAGAGCAAACGCGCACGCGGCCAAAAGAGCTCCCTCGATGCAATGGGCACGGTGCTCACGCAACACTCGACGTGGGGACAATACCGTATCCCCTTCCTCCTCAAAATTAATAGGGATGGTATCCAAAAAATCCTGAACCCGCCGGGGGCGAATTAAGGATTTTAGAATCTTTACTTCTTCTTTTGTGAGTTCCTCCATATCCCTTACCAGTCCTTTGCCGCGATGCCGGCCTCTGCGGCGGAAACTTGTGCTTCTTGTTTTGATGTCCCATGTCCAATTGCCACCTGTTCCTTGCCTAAAAAGACTCCAACTTCAAACTGTTTCTCGTGGTCTGGTCCTGTTTCGGACAAAACTTTATAGGATGGCGTGATTCCCAAATGTTCCTGCGCGGCCTCTTGAAATCGACTTTTTGGATCGATGTAGAGACGGTGCTTCAAGATATTCGGAAGCTCGCACAAAACGCGCGTCGAAATAAAATCTTTAGCCGCCTCCCATCCACTGTCTAAATAAATCGCTCCAATGAGCGACTCAAAGGCATTCGCTAAAATGTACTTGCGCGCTTTGGAATTTTTGTCCTTTGACTCCCCTTTGGAAAGATGGAGATAAGGTTCGATTCCAAGTTTCGCACATAATGCTGAGAGCATTTCTGCATTCACAAGTGCGGCGCGCCAGTTGGTAAGTTCTCCTTCTGGATTCTCGTAATTCTGATACAGGTATTCTGTGACCACAAGCTCAAGTACCGCGTCTCCAAGGAACTCGAGTCGTTCGTTGTGGCCAAGGGGAAAATCTGGATGCTCATTCAAGTAAGAGCGATGAACAAGCGCCTGGCGTAGCGTGTCGGTATTTTGAAACGTCACGCCAAGGGTTTGTTCCAGATCGGAATAGTCTTCTTTAGGCATAGTGGGGTAGGTGGTTAGGTGGTTAGGTGGTTAGGTGGTTAGGTGGTTAGGATTCTTATCTACTTCCTTCATCTCACCGCGCGAAACCATGTCTTTATAGATCGCGCCCAAAACACCGTTCACGAACCGACCAGAGGCCTGGCCACCAAACCCTTTCGCAAGTTCAATCGCCTCATTGATGGCGACCTTGGCAGGGATGCGTTCATGAAACTTGAGCTCAAAGACGCCAAGGCGCAAAACATTTCGATCAATGACCGTAATCGAGTCCAGCGGCCAGTTGGGAGCAAACTTCGTAATAATCTCGTCGATCGCGGGACGATGTTCGACAACCCCCTCGATGAGCTCGCCAATAAATCCCTCATCCTCAAACTTCGGGGCAAACTCCTCGCGGTTGAACGCAATAATTTCCGGAAGTTTGCCTTCAGGCATGCGTAGAAAATCCCATTGGTATAACGACTGCAAGGCAATCGTACGTGAAAGGTGACGATTGGACATAGGGACAAAGAGCTAAAGAGCGAAATGAGATAATGACATTTTAGCAGAAAAAGCATCGACCTACGATGCTTTTTCGTCTTTGGGATCCGATCCTTCCTGCGTGTGGTCATGATTGTGGACAGGAGCCGCCTTTTTGGCCTCTCTTTTGAGATCGCGAGTCGTGTCAATAACCTGCTTCCCTTTGTAGGTACCGCAGTTCTTACAGGCCGTGTGGGGCAAAAGCGGCGCTTGGCACGTCGTACACAACCCAACGTTGGTTGGCTTGAGTGCATCATGAGCCCGACGTCGACGAACGTGCGATCGAGAATGTCTACGTGCTGGTACTGGCATAGAAAAATCAATGGGGAATAACGCGGGCGATGGTACCAGTGAAGAAATTTCCTGTCAACGGTCATGTCGTCAACTGTCATGTCGTCAACGAACGGTCGGTGTGTTTATATAAGCGCGACACTCGCAACTGTGTCCTTTTCTTTCTTGAAACGCATCACACGCACGCCTTGAGTTGCTCGTCCTAACACGGAAACGGATTTGAGAGGAGAGCGCAGAACCTGTCCCGCTTCTGATACCACAAAGAGGTCGCGTGGATCATCCGCCGGAACAATATAGGCGCTCACAATCTCCCCCGTCTTCTTTGTGATCTTCGCGGTCTTGATTCCTGATCCTCCCCGTCGTTGGACTTTGTACTCTTTCAGTTCACTGCGCTTCCCATATCCTTCGTGCATGACAACCAAAAGTTGATCTCCATTTTTTGAGCTCGTTGCCCCAACGACATCCATCCCAACAATCTGGTCCTTGCTCTTGAGTTTCATGCCGCGTACGCCGGAGGCATTGCGCCCCATGGCACGGATATCCGTTTCCTTGAACCGAATCGCTTGACCCTGTTGGCTCACCATAATGACTTCATCCTTTCCGGTAGTCGGTTTCACCCACTGCAGGTTATCGCCATCTACAAGCTTAATCGCAATGAGTCCAGAACGGCGGATATTTTCAAACTGGTCGAGTTCGACTTTCTTGGCCGTTCCTTGGCTGGTGACCATGAGCAGGTATTTCATGCTTTCCATATCTTCCAATGAAAACGTCGCTGTCACAGCCTCACCAGGAGCAAGCTGAAGAAAATTCACAATCGCCTGACCTTTTGCGGTTCGGGAGGCTTCAGGAACATCATAAGCCTTGAGACGGAACACGCGGCCACGGTTCGTGAAAAACATCAGATCCTTGTGAGTCGTTGTTGTGAACACTTGCTCGACCACGTCGTCTTCTTTGGTCGTGAGTCCAGCAACACCCTTGCCACCGCGATGCTGTGTCTTGAATGTATCGGGGGGAATGCGCTTAATGTACCCAGCTTTGGTAATCATCACGACGGTCTGCGTGTCAGGCACCACGTCCTCAATCGAAAATTCTTTGATCCCATGTTTCACGATTTGCGTTCGGCGTGGGCTTCCATAGGTATCTCGCAACTCTTCCACCTCCGTGGCAATGACCGCCATCATTTTTTTCTCGCTCTTCAATATCGCTGAAAGCTCTTCGATCAGCTTCTGCATCTCTTTGTATTCTGTTTCGACTTTCAGAGTCTCAAGGTTGGCGAGATTCTGCAGGCGCATTTCCAAAATAGCCGAGGCTTGGCGCTCGGAAAGCTTAAACTTGCTCACCAGGTTTACTCGCGCTTCATCTTTATCCTTACTCTTTTTGATTGTCTTGATGATTTCATCGATCTTTAAGATGGCAATACTCAATCCTTCCAAAATATGCGCACGGTCGGTGGCTCGTGCCAAATCAAACTCCGTGCGGCGTCGCACCACCTCACGACGATGTTTCACGTACTCCTCCAAAATCATCTTGAGGTTCAGCACGCGTGGTTGGATCCCGTCCACGAGCGCCAGCATGTTGTAGTGGATCGTCTCCTGAAGTTGCGATGATTGGTAAAGACGATTGAGTACCTTTTTTGGGTACGCGTCACGCTTGAGTTCAATGACAATTCGTACGCCGTCCTTGTTTGATTCATCACGTAAATCGCGAATCCCTTCTATTTTTTTGTCGCGGACGTTTTCGGCAATCTTCATGAGCAAATTCGATTTGTTCACCTGATACGGAATCTCCGAAACAATAATCGCAAAGTTCCCTTTGCTATCTTCGATGATCTCCGTTTTCGCCCGCACGACCACTCCGCCCTTTCCTGTAGCAAACGCGACCTTCATGTCTTTTTGATTGTAGGCAACCGCACCTGTCGGAAAATCTGGACCTTGTACGATCTCGGCTAACTCATCAATCGACGCATCGCGGTTCTTGATGAGAAGTAAAATGGCGTTCGCAACTTCCGTAAGATTATGGGGAGGAATATTGGAAGCCATACCCACCGCAATTCCGACCGTTCCGTTGATGAGCAAATTTGGAAGTTTGGCGGGGAGAACTTTCGGCTCCTTATGCGTTCCATCAAATGTCGGCATGAAGTCGACGGTATTTTTCTCAATATCCAAAAGCAGTTCCTCACTTACCTGTTCAAGTTTTGCTTCGGTATACCGATACGCGGCCGCTGAGTCACCATCAAGCGATCCGAAGTTTCCTTGCCCGCGAATAAGCGGCATGCGCATGGAAAAATCTTGTGCCATACGCACAAGGGAGTCATATACCGCAGAGTCCCCGTGCGGATGGTATTTTCCCAACACGTCTCCGACCACCGCCGCACACTTTTTGAACTTGGCGCTACTTCGCAATCCTGTCTGCCACATGGAGTAGAGAATGCGTCGATGGACAGGCTTGAGCCCATCGCGAATATCCGGAAGCGCACGTCCGACGATAACGGACATAGCGTAATCCAAATACGACGTCTGCATTTCCGTCACCAAACTTTGCGACACGATGGACTCGTGCAGTGGGAGCTGAGGCTCAGAGGGTTCACGGGGTAATGTCTTCTTGTTCATAGGAGGGTTCGGGGTCTGTAGGGGTTTCTTGTTGTCGTAATTTTTCTGCTTCGTATCCAGCTTTCAACGCCTCAATCGCATCTGAGATTTCGTCGATCTGTTCTCCCGGATCCCCTTGTGCTGATTGAATTCCTTCCGCGGCTTGATTGATCCGTTCCTCGATGGACGTCTTGATCGTTGGGACATCGGCCATCAGCTCTCGGATCGTCATAAGCCAGCCCCCCAAGATAATGATCCCTCCTGTACACATCAGGATCCAGAACCAGCACCGTTGTCTTGCACTCAGTGGCCGAAGCGACTGCGGTTTTGGTCGAGACGTCGGCATAGCCTCAGCGTGTCAGGGAAAGAATGAGCATGTCATCTTCCGGGAGATCCTTGCGGGTCACTTTATACTTATTCATGTCCTCCCGACGGCAGGTTCCGAAGGCTTTACAAAAATCATCAATGCTCGAGAACGATTCCTTCATCCCAGGAAGGGCATGGGTCATGGGAATGACGACGCGAGGTTCGATTTGAGAGATCACTTCCGCCGCGACCTTTGGATCCATCACCCGTCCCCCGCCAACAGGGATCAAGAGAATGTCGATGTTCTCGAGTTTTTGGAGTTCATCATCGGTGAGTGCTCGATCCAACGCTCCCAAATGTGCCAAACGCATCCCCTCGGATTCAATGCGAAACAGCAGATTCTGAATCTTTCTCCCTTTCTCTTCATGTGTGAGTGGAGCAGAGACACCAAAAACAAAAACGCTTCTCACTTCAAATTCTCCAGGAAGATCAATCACGTAAGGACTCCCCATGACCGCTTCACGGTTATTGGCATCCTCTTCCTTGTGAGACTCCAAAAGAATTTCTGCCTCCAGCGTCCGCGGAAATCGAAGACCCGTCGTATTTTGATACGGATCCGTGACAATACGAACATCTCCACCGGACGTTTTGGTTGTGATTTCAAAAGACGAAAACCCGTTCCAAGAAATTTGCATACAATTATTCTTCCTGCGCGAATGTATCCTTCCAATATTCGATCTCCTTTTTCACAAGTTCGAGTTCTGGATCAGGCTCAGTAACCAAAAATCCTTCCCGGAAACGTTCCACCTTGTTCCTTATCTCAGCCTGCTGGGTTTCATCGCCTCCTTGCGCAAGCTGTTCAAGCTCTTCAATCGCCTCTTCAATCTTTTGTGCCTTTCGTGTCCATTCATCGACAAGCGCTTGATATTGTTGTGCTTGCTCCCCCACCCGATTCCTGAGAATCTCCGCAAGCTTATCCTGAGCAACAAGAATACCATCCTCCACCTGGTACCGTTGTTTGGCATCAAGAGATTCTATAAACAGGTCACTGGAAACAAGCTCAGAGAGACTCACCCCTTCCTCTAAATGGGGCTTGATGACGGCGCGCACAGTTTCATCAACATGTTCAAGAACCATTTTGTTGAGCATCTCCTCAGCCGTTGAGTTGGTGAGTTCCTCGTAGGCATGACGGTAGGGATATTCCTTGATTCCAATCGTATAAAACGCGTGCTTGATCGCCGCCTCGTCGAGGGCTTCATTTTGTGCGAGGTCATCATGGAGCTTTTGAGCCTCTTGTTTGATCACGGGCGGGAGCGTCGGAACGGAATGCTTAATGGCGTACTGAAACTCGTCGAGCATGGATTGGTGTGGATGGGACATAGTCAAGGTTATCTAGCTTTTCAACACCCAAAGCCTATCAAAAAATCTCAAACCCTTCAAGTGAAAAATTGACATTTTTCGACTCTCTGCTACACTCCGCTCGTCATTAACTTACTTAATCCCGTGTGAGCCCTCCCACGAAGCCTTGGCGAAGGGGGACCGCTTGCCGGCATATTTTTATATGACACAACAGACATCAGAATTCGAAACACTCATGGCGGAGGGTGGGTATCTTAATCTTCCACAGATTGGGGAAGTCGTCACCGGAACCGTGATCGGAACAGGTCGACGCGAGGTCCGTATCGACCTGGGTGGTATTGCCACCGGTGTGGTACGGGGCAAGGAGCTCTTCGCGGAATCAAGCGAATACACAAACATGGAACCGGGAACGCAGGTGGAGGCGACCGTCATGGAACTGGAAAATGAAAATGGCGAGATTGAACTCTCGTTCCGTTTTGCTGGTCAGCAGAAAGCTTGGGAAGATATTCGAGCGCTGTTCACCACCGGCGAAACCATCGAAACAAAAATCCTCGAAGCAAATAAAGGCGGTTTGATTGTCCGCGTCGGAACCGTGAATGGATTCCTTCCCGTGTCCCAACTTTCTCCTGAACACTATCCACGCGTGAGCGGTGGCGACAAGAACAAAATCCTTGAAAAACTGAAAAGCTATGTCGGCATAAAAATGACGGTGCGCGTCATTGACGCCAACGAAGGCGATGAGAAACTCATTGTGAGTGAGAAGGCTGTTTGGGAGGATCAACAAAAGAACGTCCTTTCCCAGTTCAAGGTTGGAGACACCGTTGAGGGAGAGGTCACCGCGCTTGCAGACTTTGGCGCCTTCATTAAATTTGGAGCCCTCGAAGGCTTGGTTCACATTTCTGAAATTGCTTGGCAACGCATTGACCATCCACGCGATCTCCTCAAAATCGGACAAGAGGTCAAAGCAGAAATCATCGGGATTGAAGGAAGCAAAATCTTCCTCTCGATGAAGAAGCTTGTGCGTGATCCATGGGAAAATGTGTCTGAGCGCTATAAGGTTGGCGACATGGTGGAAGGAACGATCCTCAAAGTGAATCCATTTGGATTCTTCGTCGAACTCGATCCAGAAATTCATGGACTTGCTCATGTCTCAGAGTTATCAGACAAACCTGTGGCCGATGTGACCGAAATTGGAAAAGAGGGTGAACGCATGACATTCAAAGTCGTTTCCATCGAACCAAATGAACACCGTCTTGGTCTCTCACTCAAAACACAAACGGAACCCGCCGAAAAAACCGAAGACGTTCCTGCGAACGAGTAATCCTCCTTCACTCACCAAGTTCCTTCTATGAAACCTCTCTCAAAAAATATCATCTTTGCCCTCGTGGCAGTCTTGCTCATCTCGGCCATTTTTTCTGGCTACACGTTAAATTCAAACAAGCCGGAAGAGATTGGCATGACAGCGCTGGTGGAAGAAATTCAGGCACAGAACGTACAAAAAATCGAGATTGAAGGATCGGAAGTCACTGTGACGTTAAAAGATGGCCGTGAGCAAACCACGCGCAAGGAATCCTCTGTTTCGCTTTCTGAGGAACTGATTAGTTACGGCGTGACAGCCGATCAGCTTAAGGCGGCACAGATTACTATCCAAGATCGTTCAACGCGTTCGTATATTCTTGGGGTCATCCTCCCCTCTCTGCTTCCCCTGTTCCTGCTCATCTTCATCTTCTGGTTCATGCTCCGCCAAATGCAAGGCGCAAACAATAAGGCGATGTCTTTTGGCATGAGTAATGCTCGGGAAATCAAGGACACAAAACAGAAAGTGACGTTTGCTGACGTCGCGGGAGACAAGGAAGCAAAGGTAGAACTTGAAGAGGTTGTCGAGTTTTTGAAGAATCCAAAAAAGTTTTCTGATCTTGGAGCTAAACTCCCAAAAGGAGTTCTTCTGATGGGTCGTCCAGGAACGGGAAAAACGCTTCTGGCTCGTGCAGTCGCTGGGGAAGCAGGTGTGCCGTTTTATCATCTGAGCGGCTCGGAATTTGTGGAGATGTTTGTGGGAGTTGGAGCCTCGCGTGTCCGTGACTTGTTTGCCCGAGCCAAGAAGTCAGCCCCGTGTATCGTCTTCATCGATGAAATTGATGCGGTCGGCCGCCAACGCGGTGCAGGTCTTGGTGGCTCACACGATGAGCGCGAGCAAACGCTTAACCAGATTTTGGTCGAGATGGATGGATTTGATCCAAACATCGGCGTCATTGTCATCGCCGCAACCAACCGACCGGATGTGCTCGATCCTGCCCTCTTGCGTCCTGGTCGATTTGACCGACGCGTGGTTTTGGATCTTCCTGACATCAATGACCGTGAAGAAATCCTGAAGATCCATGCAAAAAACAAACCGCTTGCTCCAGATGTGAACATTCGACGGATTGCGGAGCGCACACCTGGATTCTCCGGAGCAGATCTGATGAACCTCCTCAACGAATCCGCCATTCGCGCGGCTCGACGAAACGACAACAAGATCACCCAAGAGGACGCCATGGATTCCATTGAAAAAGTTCTTCTGGGACCTGAACGAAAAAGCTACGTCATGAACAAGGAGGAAAAGAACGTGACGGCTTACCATGAGGCGGGTCACGCCCTCGTCGCCCACTTCCTCCCCAACTGCGATCCTATTCACAAAGTTTCCATCATTTCCCGCGGCATGGCCGGTGGGTACACGCTCAAACTTCCATCTGAGGACAAGCGTCTCCATAAGCGTGCAGAATTCATCGATGACATGGCGATGATGCTTGGAGGATTCGTCTGTGAAAAAGAAATCTTCGGCGATGTGACGACCGGGGCCTCCGACGATTTGCGAAAGTGCACGGGTCTTGCCCGAGAGCTCGTCACGCGCTATGGGATGAGTGAAACCCTAGGCCCACGTGTATTTGGAGACAGCCAAGAAATGGTTTTCCTGGGACGCGAAATCCATGAGGCACGCAACTATTCTGAAAAGACGGCTGAGGCGATCGACCTAGAAGTTGAAAAGCTCGTCAATGGCGCCATGCAGACGGCTCGTGATATAATTCGCAAAGAAAAATTGTCGCTGGACAAAATTGCGAAAAAGCTTCTTGAAGAAGAAACGATTGAGAAAGAAGCGTTCGAAGCTCTGCTAAAACAATAGGTCCGATAGGACCTAGAGGACCTATGCCAACTAGGAGGAAATCCACAATGCTCTACCGTCCATTTTTGCGTGACGCATTTGACGTCACGTGGAAACGAAAGAGCTTGTGGATTTTTGGTATCTTTGCGGCACTTATTTCTACGGGAGGAGTCGTTGATATGGTGTGGCGTACACTGGAAAAAGTAGGAAAGACGGAGTCGATGCTCGAAAATCTCATGGATGTCTCGTTCATCGGATATAACGTCGCCGCCAGTTACATCCATCAATTAGCCATCCTGGGTCCTGAGCGCACCAGTTTCATCGTGATATTCGCAACCCTTATGGGAATCCTCCTCGTCATCATGGCGACACTCTCCCAAGGGGCATTGGTATTAGGGATTCGGGCAAAGACCCCGCAGGATCCTTACGAATTGCGTTGTGAGGCAGGGAGTCATTTCTGGAGCCTCTTCCTGGTTGGTGTCCTCAACAAACTTGCGACGCTCCTGTTAATTGTTCTCATGACCCTCCCTTTGCTGCTCATCAACCTTTCCACAAGTCTGGACCACGTGCTGATTTTTCTTCTCCTGACACTTCTGTTTCTTCCAGCAACAATCATGGTCAACATCATCTACATGTTTGCGCTCATTGACATCATCGAAAAAAGAGCACACCCACTCAACGCGATCCATACCGGAATCCGCCTGTTTGCCAAACAGTGGCTCGCCACATTTGAGTATGGAATCATTCTCTTCTTTGTCGTGCTTGGAGCAGGGATCGTGTTTCTTATGCTCCTAAGCCTCCTCGTGATTCCGTTCTCGATTCTCTACACCGCATCCGTCCTGACGAGTTCGTTCTCCATCTTCCTAACATTCAACATTGTCTCGGTCTTTGTGCTGTTTGCCCTCATCCTCACGTTTGGAGGCGCGTGCGTAACATTCCAATACAGCGCCTGGTACAACTTTTACAAACATGGTCTCCATAAAACTCACGGAAAAAAGACTTTCTCAAAAATTCTGCGACTCGTTCACGGACTCGCCGCTGGTAAGTAAGTACTGATTCTTGGTAAACTAGAGACAAACATCTCTGATTTTTGTTATGTCTCATGATATCCAAAGCATCGAAGATCTCCTGAAGTACACGGGCGCAAAGGCGGCTGTGTACGTTCCATCCAAACACGGCGATCAAACGCCTGTCGAAAAGTTTGAAGAAAAAATGTATGACGTGCGGCTGAAAGAGAGGGAGATGGAAGCGGAAACTCAGGCAAAAACATCGGGAGTCCCTTATGTGAACCTGAAGGGCTTCCCTATTTCTCCCGAGGCGCTTCGTCTGGTTCCACAAGAGCGGGCGCAATCCACGAACGCGGTTTGTTTTTTGTTCACGGGATCCGAAATCCGATTAGCCGCCCTCAATCCCCATGACCAACCCGTGAAAGATTTGCTGTTTGAACTTCAAGAGCGACACAAAGCAAACGGCGGGATCTACAAAATCTCTGAAGAGAGCTTCCGTGTGGCTATCAACGCGTATGAGACGCTTCCAAAAATTAAGGAGATCGTAAAGGGCGTAAAAGTCACGGATGACGAGCTTGATAAATTTAAGAGTCAGCTCAACACCTATACAGATGTTCAGAAGGTGATGGATCACGCGAGTGTCACGGACATTATGACGATCATCATGGCCGCGGGACTCCAATTCAGCACCAGTGATGTGCATGTGGAAGCGGAGCAGGAAAAAATTGCCGTGCGTTTCCGCATCGATGGTGTACTTCAAAATGTCGCGACGCTCCCGCATGATTTTTGGAAAAAAATCGTGGCGCGCATCAAACTTATCTCCGGACTCAAAATCAATGTCACGGATCGTCCTCAAGATGGTCGATTCTCCATCTTCCTCAAAGAAGGCGATACAGATGTTCGTGTTTCCACGATCCCGACCACGTGGGGGGAATCCGTTGTGATGCGTATCTTGAAACCCGGATCCATCAACGTGGGATTTGAAGAGCTTGGGTTTCGACCACTCGCGGCTGGGAAACTTCTCAAGGAAATCCAGAAGCCACACGGCATGATCATGACGACAGGTCCAACCGGTTCGGGAAAAACAACCACGCTGTATGCGATCCTGCAAAAACTCAATACGAGCGGCGTAAAAATAATCACCTTGGAAGATCCGATCGAATATAAACTGGAAGGTATCAACCAATCTCAAATTGATCAGTCAAAAAACTATACGTTCGCCGGAGGACTTCGCTCCATCTTGCGACAAGATCCAGACATCGTCATGGTCGGAGAAATTCGGGATCTTGAAACTGCCGAAGTAGCGATCAATGCCGCGCTCACCGGTCACCTCATGCTCTCAACGCTTCACACCACCGACGCGGCTGGCGCCATCCCCCGCTTTATCTCCATGGGAGTCAAGCCGTTCCTGTTGGCGCCGTCTCTCAACGCTATTCTTGGACAACGGCTCGCACGGAAAATCTGTGAGAACTGTAAAACAGAAACCTCCCTGGAACCAGATCAACTAACATTTGTAAAAAAAGTTGTCGCGGAAATTCCTCCAACCTCTGGAGAAAAAATCCGCCCTGAGACTGATTGGAAATTCTATAAAGGAACCGGCTGTGAGGTGTGCAATCAATCGGGGTACAAGGGACGTACGGGAATTTACGAAATTCTCATCATGAGCGAGGAAATCAACGCATCGCTTTCTGAATCGATCTCTGAATATCAAGTCCGAGAACTTGCCAAGCAACAAGGGATGACAACCCTCCAACAAGACGGCATCCTGAAAGTTCTTGATGGCATTACAACAGTCGGGGAAATCCTTCGCGTTGCGGGAGAAGGGATGTGATGGTGAAGACATAAGGGTCACCGCCATGGCAAATGATCTGATGTGTTGCAACAAACATTCCTGATGGCGCCTTCTCTGGCCACTCAATGCACGTCACGGTATCAGGCTGTCCAATCTCTTCCTCAAGTGCAAGCGGTGGAATCTCGGACGCGTCGTCGATTCGATAGAAGTCGACATGAAGAATCTGTTTTATGTTTACATTCTCCACGGGATAACGGTTCACGATGGTGAATGAGGGACTACGGACAGGTTCATGAAATCCAAGGGCTTCCGCGATGCCGCGAACAAACGTCGTTTTTCCGCTCCCAAGTTCGCCTGAAAGAAATACCACCTCTCCCCCCTGAAGATCCCGCACAAAATCTGCGGCGATCTTTTTTGTTTCCTCTTCGTTATGTGATTCGTATCGCATATCAGGCAAGTCTCAAATTTGGATCCGCCTTGAGACTGAGTGGATCCACGAACTCTCCCCGAGCCGCTTTCATCAGTCCTGCCACGCCAATCATGGCGGCATTGTCTCCAGTGAGAGAAAGGTCAGGTACAAATAGCTTCACAGGGGCTTCATCCCCGTCTGATGAAACACCGCTAAAGCGGCTTTGAATTGCATCCGAAAGTGCCTGACGTAATCGTAGGTTCGCTGACACTCCTCCAGAAAGAATGACAGAAGCTGGTTGAGTTTGTTGAACGGCTCGCATCGTTTTGGCTACGAGTGTATCGACAACGGCTTGTTGAAACGAAGCCGCAACGTTCGCTACGGCAACCCCCCTTAATTCCCCCTTGGAAAGGGGGGAGACTGAGTCAAGATAAACTCTCACCGCTGTCTTGAGTCCGGCAAAACTGAAATCAACATTATCCGAGTCGATCATGGGGCGAGGAAACGCAATCGCCTGAGCATCTCCCTCTAGAGCGACCTTCGAAATCTGCGGACCTCCTGGATACGGCAACCCGAGAAGTTTTGCTACTTTATCAAATGCTTCCCCAGCCGCATCGTCGCGTGTCATCCCAAGAAGTTCGTACTGGCCGTGATCACGCATGAGGATGAGTTCGGTGTGTCCGCCAGAAACGAGCAGGCAGAGGGCGGGAAACATGGGTTTCAAGCGCCCTTCAGGGCGGTCACACGCCCCTGAAGGGGCTTGGAATTCTGACAGCCAAACAGAATAGATATGTCCCTCAAGATGATTCACTGCGACCAGTGGTTTGTCCCATGCCCATGCGAGTGACTTGGCAAGCTCAACGCCCACGCGCAGGGCGGGCACGAGTCCAGGTCCTGCCGTTACAGCAACAGCATCGATCCCCGCCCCATCATGGGCAACATCGACCTCCTGTAGAAGAGGAATAATCCACGCCGCATGCTCACGCGCCGCAACTTCCGGAACCACGCCGCCATACTGGGCATGAATTTTTGCTTGGGAAGAAGTGATATTTTTTTCAATCGCAAAAACGCCGTTTGTCAGAGAGACAACGGCAATAGAAGTTTCATCACAACTGGTTTCGATGGCGAGGATGCGCATTTCTATGTATGAAAACGCCCCGCGAGTAGCAGGGCCATGAGAAGTGAACCGTCAGGCCGCACAGACGCTTGACCCTCTGATAAGGGAAACTGCGTCGGAGAGGAGACGGAGGCTTACGCGGAAATTCTCCCGCAGGAGCTCGCCAACCTTATGAAGGTAGCGGCTCCGACGGGATGAACCTGTGCAGGCTCTTCCCAGAAGCTCATCGTAGTAATGGTCGAGCTCGACGAGCTGGGTGAAGCCAGCATGGAGAGACAGGAAGGTCTCCTCACTCAGGAACTGGGCGATGACCTCTGTCTTCCCGTCGTTGGGAAGCGTCCCGTGAAGCCACCACAGGAGTCGTCGCCCAACCGTGACGTAAACACGCATGGGTCGCACTACTCGACTGCAGTTGCTCATGAGCCAGTCTTCGACCATGAGTGGATCTGAGACATGGCGAGCAAGGAAAATTCCTGCCCGCGTACGCGTTGAATGGAGCTTATGCTCAAGTTTCTCGAGCATCTCCATTTGAACTGAACTTCCAGGAACTCGGAAGCACTCCGCGAGCGGTCGACCGATCGCGTACTGATCGAGCGTCGTGGGGAGTGTCTGCAGGTACGAAGGTCCATAGGTATGCCGCCCACGACAGGCGTCCGAGGAACTCCAGAGGCGAGAGTCCAATGGAATGCCTCGAGCCAGCGATGTGCGACGGAACTTCCGTTCCAATTCCCGCGCCTGGACGATCTTCTTGTCATGGGCGACCAGGATCAAGTCGAGGTCGCTACGGGGGTTGATATCCCCCCGGGCGAGAGACCCGACGAACGCGGCGGCTTTGAAAGCCCGCTGGTTGCTAGCGACTTCGAGAATGTTACGTGCCACCTCCTCGAAGTCGCCCACCGTGGGCACAGTGCCCTGGCGGACGAACCGCCAGGGAAGGATCATTCCCATGGCGTACTCCGAGGTGAAGTTTGGTCACGTAGACACCTCCTCAACCACGCGGTACTCTACCTGCACGAGCGACACGAAGAGCTGTGACTCGACACGTTGTGACGGTACGAAGATTTTTTCAAATTGTCAAACCATAACTGTTATTTAAAATTCAAAATCGGACTCTTTTAAAGTTGAAAATCGGACTGTAGGCGTCTGGTGCCAGGAACTGGGTAGACTCTGTGGGTTCATTCATAACCCACTACCCCCTATGGC
>SCSL01000067.1 GCA_004298405.1 Patescibacteria group bacterium
TGCTACGACACAGGAAATCTTCGACCGCGCCATCCTATTAGGTTTGGAACTTTGTCCTCCAGAAGTTGGTCCTCAGTTTCGTCTGCAATATGTGAATCAGCCAATGAGCGAATACATCCGTGTCGGCATGAAGCAAATTACCGACTCGGACGGCGACCCGCTCGTCTTCCGCGTGGAGCGCCGTGGCGGCGGGTCGTGGCTCTACCACTCTTGGGCGGAGCCGACGCGCGAGTGGCCTGCGAGCGATCTGTTTGTCTTCCGTCTTCGCAAGTCTGCCCGTCCGTAGCCCGTAGGGCGAAGGCGGGAAACCCTTGGAGCCTTAGTCCCTTTTTGACCCTTTGATACTTTGACTCTTTTATTCTTTTCCTCATGGTGGATAAATCTGTGATTTATTTGTGGAATAACAGAGGACAAGTTTGGTTTGACGGTATTGTCTTATTTTCCCAGAATGGTAAGTTCAAATAGCCTTCCGGCTAGATGGGTGCGCTCCACGAACGATTCATCATCTGGTTCGAAAAATGTCGTGCCTGAGCATGACAAAAGAACCTTCCGGTTTTTCCTCCTAGTACAGACGACATGGTGGATCGCTACCATCCCCGCTGTCTCAGTGGATCGACGAGAGCCCGAGAATTGAGAGATCGCAACAGACTCATGAGGGAACGTCAGACCGATATAGATTCTCTGTCCTGGACCACCCATCCACCCGCTAGGCGCCAACAATAAAAGCCACCCTGAGCCATGTCGAAGGGTGGCTTTGAAGTAGAAAAACCGCGAGGTGAAGAACCGAGCCGGGAACGTGAGATGCCAAGCGCGGATCGTCTGGAGGATGTAGACCTTGCTGTAGATGAGACACGTGTAGAGGATCCTAGGAGAGAGTGATGCTTATATCACCAGTTTGTTGAAGTTCTTCACGCCAGTTGACCATCGCTTGGAGCAACTCGTTGTGCTCGGGGCTGAGGTCGGTCACTTGACCAATCGGCGTCTGGGCAAGAGCTTTATGGAGTTGCATGGCGTGGCAGAGGAGTTCTTCTCGACTGGTCTGCACGATGTCCTGCACCATCTCAGCCACTGACTCTGTGTCTGAGATGGTTGCGAGAGTGTTCCAGATTACCTGGTTTTGGTGAAAGATTTCGATGAGTTGGCAACGAGCATCTTTCTCCAGACCGGCCATAAACTCTTCTTTGCTGTACTGGTTAAGCGCTTCCCACATCAGGAGCAGGGTCAGAGGGAGTGCTCCGAGGAATGGAATGAGACCGAGGAGCTCTTCCCAGGTTCCATTCCAGCGATTGTCATCTTCCTTGATTACGAATTGCAACATCAGACGTAACCGATCGAAGTTCTTGACAAAGTACAACAGGGAGACGAACTGGATGCTCAGGCTGATCACCGCGATAGGCGATGGAAGCAGAAGGAACATCCAAGTGGTCCACACAGCGTACAACCCAATGATGAGCAGACCAAAGGTCTTGATGATAGCAAGGAACGTAGTCACCGTGATGGCTCCGACGGGCAGGTTTTCAATGGCACGAGCCACAGATGCTGGCAGGTGCTTAGCGGTAATTTGTTCCACGAAACTTCCCTCCTGCTTCACCCACCAAGAGAATCTTTGTGGGTAGAGAAAAGGTCCCACGCCGCACAGCCGGAGCTGTGGGTGAGACAAAGAAGTGTTCAAACAGGTTCTAGACGATCTTTTCGGTCACTCGACGCCTCGACCTTGATGAGCGCGCGTTCAGGAAGAGGAGAGCTCATCTATGTAGAGATGAAATCGTTTGATGTGCGCGAGCGAAGACTGATCATGCCAGGATGAGAGAATATGGGAAATATGATCAGGTGTCAATCATGCACGAACACCATCATTTATTAACCAAAAAAGATCGACGTCTACAAAAAAACGGGTTAAACTACAACATATGAACCCAAAAACAATTCGTATCGCGACCGTGGCGATCACGACATTCATTCCTTGGCTCATTACGCTTGCCGCTGTGGGAGCTACCATGACCCTTGCGCGTCCACTTTTTATACTCATCCACTATCTCCTGATCGTGCTTCTTTTTGGGGTCGCCTTTTCTTTTTACTATAAAGATCACAAAGAGGTGGATCCTTTCGCGGTTACCATTACGGCGATCTTGTGTCTGTTTGTGTACGAGATCGTGTATGTTGGATTTTTCCACGAGGCGCCGCATTGGTTTTTGACCTATCTTGATTGGCTTGTCCCTGTTTTTCTCATCGCCTCGACGATCTATTGGACGGGAACATTTTTTACCAAAACCCAGTCTCGACATACTGATTCTGCTTTGGTAGGATTTCGGCGGAGCATCCAAGGAGCTCATCCATGAAAAAACTGCTTGGCTGGACGGTGGCCAGTGTCTTTCTTCTGGGGATGGTCTTTCTCACCATTCCGGACATTTACCGACGTCGATTGATCAACGTCCTCCTGCGGGCGGACGTGACGACTCGCCGGCGCACCGAGACCCATTGGCAACTCCTGTGGGCGCGTTTCTACCATCATCTCATCCTGCGCATCGCGAATATTCAGATGCCCATCCGGATCCTGCATGAGATCCCGCCAGGTCCGTACATTCTGATCGCCAACCATCGCACGGCGTTGGATGGGCTCATCATGGCGGTGGTGGCAAAGCGGTTGGGGGTGGATGACCTTTTGTGGATCGTGAAGGAAGGTATGCGTTCCGCTCCGGTGGTGGGAGGCTCTCTTGAGAGAGCAGGACATGCGTTCGTCACACGGGCGAACGATCCTGGTGACAAGCAACGTGTTCGCCAGATGACGGAACGAGCAAAGCAGGATGGCGCCTCACTCTCTATTTTCCCGGAAGGAACCCGATACACCGGTTCGCAGGAGGAACGGGAGAACTATCGCCATCTGCGCGACCCTAAACGTGGAGGACTCCAGACCTTCATGGACGGATGTCCGGACCATCCGATCATCTTCGTCTGCATGGGCTGGCGCGGTTTGCAAGGCGGCAAAACCATTTGGGACGGCGACGGACTCCTTGGTTTGCGCGGCCAGGTGACGGTTTGGCACATAAAGCTGGTGCCCGGGGACAATGCGGAATCTGTTTTGGATGAAGGATGGACGCGCATGGATTCGATATTGGAGCGGTCGGATTCTTCTTGACTTCGACTGCTCACAAAACAATCGCAGGCCTGAACGCAGGTCTGTTTTTTTGTTTACATGATCGTGAGGCGGTGTACACTATCTTTATATGACCTTTGGCACCGTGATTCTTATCGGAATGCATGCACTCGTGGCATGGATTTTGATCGAAGTATTTGTGAACCTCGCCCACCATCTTTCACGGTGGAGTTATATCCTGTGGCATTACATCGTTGTCATTGTGACATTTGCCGGACTATTTGGTCTCTATGTGCGGTTTTTCGACACGGGGCTTTCTCCATTTATGGTTACGGTTGTCGCGATGGGTTTTGTGCTTGTTTTTGAATTTATTGTCTTTCGATTTCTCTACAGTGGTGAGCGTTGGTTTCTGAATTGGGTGGATTGGATTTTTCCGATCTTTCTTGCGACCTCAACGATTTACGCGGTTGTTTCTTTCTGGTAGAGTGCGCGCACTATGCCCGATATCTTTCAGATTACTGGAGGTGAGCCGCTTCATGGCGAAATTACGATTTCCGGAGCAAAAAATGTCGCCTCAAAAATGATGATCGCGTCCCTGCTCACGTCGGAAGACGTTATTTTGTCGGATGTCCCTCGACAGCAGGAAACAGAAATCACTCAAGAGATTATTTCGACTGTTGGGGCGCAGGTGAAGTGGGTGGACGAGCACACGTTGAAAACGGCCACCCCGCAGATCACTTCCAATTCCGTGCGGGAGCTCTCTCGGAAAAATCGTATAAGTGTTTTGGCGATTGCCCCTCTCTTACATCGAGCAGGAGAGGCGTTTGTGCCGCTCGTGGGTGGAGACAAGATAGGACCGCGACCCGTGAATTTTCACGTTGCGGCGCTTGAAAAGATGGGGGTGTTGATAGAGGAGACTCCCGAAGGCTATCACGCCACCGCACCAAAAGGCTTGCGCGGAGCGCTCATCGAGCTCCCATATCCGTCGGTAGGGGCAACGGAGACGACCATATTAGCTGGGGTACTCGCCAAAGGTCGAACCATGATTCGCCATGCGGCAGGGGAGCCAGAGATCAAAGAGCTCATCATGCTGTTGCAAAACATGGGAGCCATCATTCAGATCAACGCAAATCGTTCGATCGAAATTATTGGCGTGGAGAAATTGCATGGAACAGGCGCACGAATTATGCCAGATCGTATCGAGGCGGCATCGTACGGATCTATGGCGATTGGGACGGCAGGAGAAATTTTTGTTCGCGGCGCACAGCATGTGCACATGATGACGTTTTTGAATGCGGTGCGAAAGATTGGAGGTGAGTATGAAGTGCGAGAAGATGGGATTTTGTTTCGAGGTACAGGTTCGCTTAAAGGCATTGAACTTGAAACAGATACACACCCAGGATTCATGACGGACTGGCAGCAACCGTTTGTGGTGGCGTTGACTCAAGCGAAGGGGACGAGTGTCGTGCACGAGACCGTGTATGAGGAACGCTTTGGCTATACAGACGCGCTCAAGAATATGGGAGCGGACGTAGCGCTGTTTAGTAACTGCTTGGGTGAAATCGATTGTCGTTTCAAAGGACAAAACTACAAACACTCCGCGGTCATTACCGGTCCATCAAAACTCCACGCCGCCACGGTCGAAGTCCCAGACATTCGTGCCGGTCTCGCCTTCGTCGTTGCGGCTCTTGTCGCTGAAGGCACATCCACGCTCACCGGCATCCACCACCTCGACCGCGGCTACGAGCGGTTGCAGGAAAAGTTGCAAGGAGTTGGTGCAAAGATTGAGCGTGGGACTGGAGCCTTTTAATAAGCGAAGGCGTCGTTGAGTGCTTCGAACAGTCGATCTACGCTACCGACATTTCGACGGAAAGGTTCAATCCCCATGGTGTCCGCACGGCTAATCTCGTATTGAATTCGCAAGAAGTCTTCGTAATCTATTTCGATACCTTCTTGTTCAAGCGCTTCCAGCGGTTCAATAAGTTTCTTTTCAAGAAGTTGTTTGAGCGCGTCCCGATTGGATGTTCCTTGTCGGTCAAGAAGTGCGATGTGGTATCCAAAATAGTCGCATGTCTCAAGAAGAACTCGGAAGACTTTTTCATCTTCAGCAGTTTGGAAGAATCCGGAATCGACACTTTTGATTTCCCTAATTGCATCATCTGCCGCACGTCTTTTTCCGATGATTTTCGTTCTCCCTCCTTCTAGAATTTTTTCTACGTCATGGTACAGCGCAACTTTTCTCATGAGATCCGGAGTCGAGATAGTCATATCCCCAAGTTTGATGTTTCGGAGTTCGTCTGTTCGCAAATACAGAAGAACGGACTGGGTGTGTTCAAACACCGATTGTCCCGCCGCCTGGTGCCTCGTTTGTTCCAGCCCTCGGATCACCGGTCGGTTATGACAATATTTTCTAAAGTCCTCTAGAGAGGCGATTGATCGTCTAAACGTTTCATCAGAGAGAGTTTGATGCTTTTGTTCTGGCAACGGTGGCTGTTCACGAGGCAATTCCGGCATAGTGAAGTTGTATCCTTGATTATGCTTCAATAGTAGCATATCATTCCCTTGTCTCAATATATCTACTATGCGTCTATCTTCTTCGCAAAGAGAGAGTGAACCTTCATTAGATCAACTATCTCGTTGGAAACGGGCAAGGGAAAAGCATGGTTTGAAGTTTGAAATAACAGCCGACAGAGATGAAGCTGAGGAGGTAGTTGCTGAACTCCTAGAATCTGGCGAAAAACCGCTCATCACCGTACCAGAACAATATATTGAATACATCAAAACTCACGGAATTTCACCCACTCACAAGTTGGATCAAACTGGGAGAGGCAAACATTATAGTGTTCTTGCTGGCAGATTAGGTGCGGAGCCATACTTTAATCTTAATGAAGAACGATGGGTCGTGGAGATCGATCCGAAGGGATTGCATATTCAGCCACGATTCACAGGAGCGGATCATGCATTTTATGGGACGATCACCATTGAGGGAACCGTCCCTCCTGACAGCATTCATGTCATTGGAAAGTTTACCAGTGTACGATGGCAAGAGTATGTGAAGGAAAAGCATCAGCGGGATAAGGCGGCATAAGAAAAAAGAGGTCAGATGACCTCACGTGTGTGAATCGCGGCCTTCCGCATAGATTTCCAATGTCATGGGATTCCAACGAAGAGCCAATCGACCCACGTGTCCTTGGATGAGTACAGAATGTCCTTCCATGAGACGTCTGATGGCTTGATCGACGTTGCTGATCGCGAAGAATTGGAACTCCGTTTCATTCCCGATTGGATCCATCTTGTGACCATGGATCAATCCTTCGCGCGTCAAGATGACTCCGCCTTGTCCGGCAGACGCGCGACCGACGAACGTCAATTGGGCTCCAGGTTGGTATGCAGTGAGCACCCTTACTTGCTCTGTTCGAGCCCACGGCAGTCCATCCCGCAAAGCGTCTTCCCAAGGTAGAGTTCGGGTAACAAGACGCGTGGGGCTTGTGACGGTAATCATCGTTACCAACACATACACCTCCTTTCTTCGTTTGGAGTGAGCGATGACTGCGCAGTATTCTTGATACAATCATTTTTGTCAAGGCATGTTTCTCAACTGGTATGTTTCTCAATCTTCTCTTCGGTTCCCCAGCGATTGCGGTGGCGTGGCTTGTGGCCATTTTGCTCACGCTTACGATTCACGAGTTTTCGCATGCGCTTGTGGGGAAACTTCGCGGCGACAAAACGGCCGAGTATGAGGGGCGTCTGACCCTCAACCCAATGGCTCACTTAGATCCCACGGGATTTATCCTGCTTTTGCTGTTTGGTTTTGGATGGGCGAAGCCGGTTCCGTACAACCCGTATAATCTCAAAGATCCAAAGTGGGACTCCGTGAAGATTGCGCTTGCTGGACCGCTCTCGAATTTGTTGATGGCGATCGTGGCGGGAGTTGCGTTTAGAGGGTTGGTTGGTGGAGGCATCATCGCGCCACTCAATCTTCTTGCGGTTTTTCTGTTTCTCTCGATTTTGTTGAACCTCTTTCTCATGCTTTTCAACATTATCCCTGTTCACCCACTGGATGGCTCCAAACTGTTCTTTGCGCTGTTTGATCACCCAAAGTATCAAGCACTCAGAATGTTTGTCTCCACGCGCGGTCCGCAGATTCTTTTCATTGCGGTTCTTGTGAGCGCGTTTACTAGCCTCGATATTTTCTTCTTCATCTCTGATCCCGCCTTTGCCATCTGTGACGCTCTGATCGGTGGAAGTTGTAATGGATTCTTTACTTCGATTTTCAGTTCGTTTTGAGTCTATTTGGTTGAATGTTGATAGAAAAGATGCTAAAATGTTTTCATGAAAACAGCTGTATCCGCTCCACGACGCGCCTCATTATTCTGGGATACGGATCCCAAGAAAATTGATTTTCAAAAAAATGCCCGTTACGTGATCGAGCGTGTGCTTGAGTATGGAGAGGATAAGGAAGTTACTTGGCTCTGGCATACCTACCCGCGTTCTGTCTTGCGAAAGGTGGTCTTAACGTCTCGTGGTTTACACCCAAAGACTCGTGCCCTATGGCTAAGGCTGGTATAGAATGGCACAAGAACGCACTCCCAAAAACAACACAAACAGCTTTGGATTTTTTTTCAAAAGCCGTTTGGTTAAAGACATCGTCTTGGTATTTAGCTGGGGGAACGGCTCTGACATTGCAGGTCGGGCATCGTCAGTCAGTGGATCTTGATTTTTTTTGTCCAAACAAGCATGTTCGTCTTCAACAGCTCTTGTCTCGTTTGGAAGAAACGCATTGGCGTACAGACCGTGTTGAGGAAGATACAATCCATGGACGGTTGTTTGGTGCTCGAGTGAGTTTTATCGCCAATCCATCTTTTTTTCCTCGTGCAAAACCACATTGGTATGGGTGTGTGCGTGTGTTAGACAAGAAGGATATTGCGGTCATGAAAGTTATCGCCATTAGTCAGCGTGGATACAAGAGGGACTTTATGGATTTATTTTGGTATGTTCGTGACAGCGAGCCATTGTTGAAAGTCTTGAACCGTCTCACTGACCAATATCCATCCGTCGCCCATGACCTGCATCATATCCTTAAAAGTCTTGTGTATTTCAAGGATGCGGACGAAGATCCAGACCCGATATTTTTGGAGAACGTGAGTTGGCGAGCGACAAAAACGTTTTTTCAGCGAGAAGTGCCAAAATTAACGCAGCAGTTATTAGGGTTGAAATAGCGGTATCTTGATGGTTGAGTTCTTGACCCTTTCTGTGTGGCTATGTTAATCTCCAGGCGCTTTTTGAGTCGTGAAGTCGTTGAGTGATTGAGTCGTTTAGTTACTCAACCACCCAACCACTCAAGCACTCAGTCACTCACTTATGCCTACAATCAACCAACTTATCCGAAAAGGTCGATCCTCTAAGCCGACCAAGAGCAAATCTCCCGCGATGCAATACACGCTGGATTCGCTTCATCGCAAACGAACAATCCTCAAACACGGGAGTACGTTCAAGCGCGGTGTGTGTGTGAAGGTGACAACCATGACACCAAAGAAACCGAACTCGGCCATTCGTAAGATTGCCCGTGTGCGTCTTTCCAACGGCACAGAAGTGAACGCCTACATTCCAGGAGAGGGACATAATCTTCAGGAGCACTCTATCGTGATGATTCGCGGAGGACGTGTGAAAGATCTTCCGGGTGTGCGGTACCACGTCGTGAGAGGCGTATACGATACGCAAGGTGTCGACGGTCGCATGCGCGGACGATCGAAGTATGGGACCAAGAAACCAAAAGCGAAGAAAAAATAATCTAAACATCGGAGTACCCCTCATAGGGGGGAAGCGAACCGATGAGATAACATCACAATACTATGCGAGGCAAGCAGGCTCCAAAGCGTGAACTCACGCCAGATCCAAAGTACGGCAATGTGTACATTGCCAAATTGATTAACTCTATCATGTATGACGGCAAGAAGTCCGTTGCCCAAAAGGTCGTCTATGACGCCCTTGATTTGATTGGAGAGAAAACAAAAGAAAATCCACTAGACGTTTTTGATCGAGCGATCAAGAACGTGATGCCAAGTCTTGAAGTAAAGAGTCGACGTGTGGGAGGCGCCAACTATCAGGTTCCTATCAGTGTGCGCGGGGAGCGCCGCTATGTGCTTTCGTATCGATGGATCATCACTGCGGCTCGATCCAAGAAAGGACGACCAATGGCAGAGAGGCTCGCCGATGAACTTACTGCGGCCGCGAATAACGAAGGTGAGGCGATCAAAAAGAAACTTGACGTGCAGCGTATGGCTGAGGCCAACCGCGCGTTCGCTCACTTTGCAAAACGATAATCTATGCCAAGAGAATATCCGCTCGATAAAATTCGTAACTTTGGAATTTTTGCCCACATTGATGCTGGAAAAACAACGGTCTCAGAACGCATTTTGTTCTATACCGGAAAGAAGCACAAAATCGGGGAGGTTCACGAAGGAGAGGCAACGATGGACTGGATGGAACAGGAGCGTGAGCGCGGCATTACCATTACCGCGGCGGCAACGACGTGTTTTTGGAAGGATCACCGCATGAATCTCATCGACACGCCAGGACACATTGACTTTACCGTCGAAGTGAAACGCTCTATGCGCGTCTTGGATGGAGGAGTGGCGGTGTTTGATGGAGTGGCAGGTGTCGAACCTCAATCAGAAACCAACTGGCGCTATGCGGATGATTTCAAGGTGCCACGCATTGTGTTCATCAATAAGCTCGATCGAACCGGTGCGGATTTTTATAAGGATGTCGCTTCCGTACACAATCGTTTGACAAAGAAGGCGTATCCCATCCAATTGCCGATCGGAACGGAATCAAATTTTATCGGTGTCGTAGACCTTCTGAACATGAAGGCACACATGTATAAAGATGAGCAAGGCAAAGATGTTGAGATGATCGATATCCCAGAGGAGTACGCGGCAAAGGCGGCAGAGTACCGCGCAAAACTTCTTGAGGCCGTTGCGGAAAATGATGAAGCGCTCATGGAGAAATACTTGGCTGGTGAGGAGCCGACGTTAGAAGAAGTGAAAGCGGTTATTCGTAAAGCGACGATTGCCAACGAATTTGTTCCGATCATGTGCGGCTCCGCGCTCAAGAATAAGGGGGTACAGCTCTTGCTCGACGCGGTTGTGGATTTTCTTCCAAGCCCATTGGACGTTCCAGAGGTGAAGGGAACGGATCCAGATGATCCAGAAAAAGAACTCGTCCGCCACGCGGCTGATGATGAACCATTCTCGGCGCTCGCGTTTAAGATCGCCGCAGATCCGTTTGTCGGGAAGCTTGCCTTCTTCCGTGTCTATTCAGGAATGGTCAAGGCAGGTTCCTATATCATGAACTCCAGCACCGGAGCCAAGGAACGTGTCGGACGCATTGTTCGACTCCATGCCAACACACGGGAAGAAGTTTCCGAGGTATGGGCCGGGGAGATCGCCGCCATGGTGGGACTCAAGGAAACATTCACCGGCCACACCTTGTGTGATCCCGATCATCCGATCTTGCTCGAATCCATCAGCTTTCCCGAGCCGGTTATCTCGATTGCGATCGAACCAAAGACCAAAGCCGATCAGGAAAAAATGGGAGTCGCGCTCAACAAACTCGCCGAGGAAGATCCAACATTCCGTGTGCGTACCGACGAAGAGACGAACCAAGTCATCATCTCTGGTATGGGAGAATTGCATTTGGACATCATCGTCGATCGCATGAAGCGCGAGTTCTCGGTGGAATGCAATGTGGGTCAACCACAGGTAAGCTACCGCGAGACGATCAAAGGCAATGCTGATGGAGAAGGGAAGTTTATTCGTCAATCTGGTGGACGTGGACAATATGGTCACGCGCTTATCCACTTGGAAAAACTTGAACCTGGCACCGGCGTGCATTTTGAGGAAATTGTGAAGGGAGGCTCTGTTCCAAAGGAGTATTTCAATCCCATTGAGAAAGGAATCCGAGAGGCCGCTGATCGCGGCGTACTTGCTGGGTACCCTATCCTGGATATCAAAGCGGTTCTGTACGATGGTTCCTATCACGAAGTGGACTCCTCAGAAGCGGCATTTAAGATTGCTGGTTCGATGGCGTTTCAAGATGCGGCAAAAAAAGCCGGCATCGATTTGCTTGAACCGGTCATGAAAGTCGAGGTCGTCACACCCGAAGATTTCATGGGAACCGTGGTGGGAGACTTAAATGCAAAGCGCGGACAGATTCAGAACATGGAAGAGCGATCAGGTGCAAAGGTCATTGATGCGCTCGTGCCGCTGGCTGAAATGTTTGGCTATGCAACGAGCCTGCGTTCCATCACACAGGGTCGTGCCAGCTACTCGATGGAGTTTGCTCACTATGACGTCGTGCCCGGAAACGTGGCGAAGGAGATTGTTGAAAAACGCGGAGGAGGTCCAAATCGAGAGAGATAAAAAAGATTGACCCTGCATGGTGTGACACGTTGATTTTTGATATCCTCTGAGAGAGGAGATTTATTCAATAAACAACGACTATGCGAGAAGGTTTTTTTGTACCAGATGCTGTTTCAAAACGTCGTGCCGCTGAGGATATTGAAGAAGGATTGCAGGAATATCTTTTGGCACCAAGGGGGTGGGACGGATTAAGAAATCCTGAGTTGATTGAAGAGTTTGAGGAAGAAACAGTTCTGGAGCCCATGTCGCGTAAAGAGGTTGAAGCTGAAGTGGAGCAGTTTATGGAAGCACATTTTCAGGAGGTCTATTCCTTCATTTTTGATTTTGAACTAAATGCTGACTTGGGTCGGCTAGTCGACCGACTTGGATTGACCAATGAACACATCGGATTGTTGGGGGGGGGGATATTTTATCAGGCAAGATGAGCAGGGGCGCAAGACAGTCTACAAAACCGATGAATTTTATCCGGACGGGTACGACGCATCGCATGAAATCAAAATGACGGATCTCTTAGCGCTTGCATGGGCTAAAGAAAATATTCGTGCTGACATGTGGCGCCCGATGGGGAACAAAACCAGCAACGGTCCTGCCCATCGGTATTTTTTGCGTTCAAAAGGGCGCTATCTTGGCGCAAATGATTTTGGTATGCGTCAGTGGAATGACGAGGAGAAACGGTTTGCCGAAGCGGATGTCACGAAGATCGGTCCGTTTATTAGCACGATAAGACAGCAGTTTATAAGGATTACCGATAATCTTACATGCTACTCATTGTTCCGGAAGTCGTTGACAGGAGCAGAGCCCAAAAGTTTCGTCAAAGTGGAGGCTCAGATTTTGGGTGATCTCATGTCATCACAGCCTGACCGTATGCTGATGAGTAAAGGCATTTCCTCGAGCAAGGTGCTCCGGCAACTCCATTTCAAATATGAAGCCATTGCCAAACGATATCGCCTCTTGAGTGGTGATCCAGTTGCTGACTACCAACAGTTTGAGAGAATCTCCAAAAAACTCGAGTCTGTGTTTCGTGTACCGACGAACGCTGAGCGTAAAGGTTCCCATGTAGAATTTGTCTTTTCTGAATTTTATCAGAGACCAATCATCATGACATCAGGATTTGGTATCCGTGAATCACTTAACGATGTCAAACGTGGCGTTAAGGACATCTTGGGTTATCGTGCTTCTCAAGCGGATCCGCAGACACGGGATATCATTGACCCTTATTACAGTCGTCGTGGCCAGGAGTCTCCGTATTATTATCCGAACTCTGATATCTATGACTTTTTGAAGGAGATTGGCTCAGAACGCGCAAAAGAGATCCTGGCTACTGATGATCGAGAAATCTATCGGCAATTGAAGGGTTGGTCTCTCCTGCGTAAGCTCGGATACGATTTATCAAGAATGGAATCTGACAGGATTCGCAAACAGCTGAATGAAGCTCATAAAATTCAGGAGCAATGGCTTTGGACATATTTGAAAGAACGAGAACAGTCGCGTATAGAGGGTGCGGCAAAACGTTTAGGAGCTCGCGCTGAAGGCATGGATTGGGAAGAGATTTTGGGAATTCGTACTGCCAGGAACTTGTTTCTTGAGGCTAAACGGATGTACTGGCTGGCGCGTCAGGTGTTCGCAAAGGTTCCGGGTCGTCGCGAACAGGATAGGTTTTATACGCGCAGTGTGGATTGGGATAGGTATGACTTTTCTGAGGTCGATGTGCCGCTTGAAAAACTCGATACGTACCTCGGGACACACGGCCATCTTATTGCGGCTTTGATGTATGCAGGAGAAGAGTTAAGCGGATACGGCACGGATTGGAGAGAGCAGGAAAAAAAGTCGACACCTCCCATCGGCCTGATCATCCAAGCTCTTGAGCAAGGACAGGATTTGCGCGGCGTGGCACTGGCCTACGACAAGCAACGCTATCTGCGGGACATAGTTGACGGGCACAAAGCAGACGACCTTACGCTTGGAATCGCAGATTGGCCTAAGGAGTTGCTTTCAGCCGTTTCCCGAGATGAGGTCGAAACGTACTATGAGTACGCGGACGACTATGTCATGCGCGACCCCAACGGATTAGTCAAGTATGCCTCATGGAGGGCGAGCGAGGAGGGAGTCGGCTGGTCGGAGATTTTTACTAGCAAGGTTGAAACCAAAGCGGAACTTGATTTTCGTCTTTGTCTTGCATCACAGACACCGGAAGTTCACGGTTGGTACAAAGCAGCGGCCGAATATGTTGGCGACAGAGATATTCAGAGTTACCTTTTGCGTTTCAATGCTACGCGCGGGACCGATGGACATCTGGCAAACTGGCACGATGTTCTGTTCTGGGTTCCCAATATTCGTCGGTTGGAATCCGGGGAGGCAAAGTCGATCCTCAACAGTATTCAGACAATGAACGATAATCAGGAATTTATCACCTTCCTCCCACGTTTTAGTATCGACCGGGATCGATTCCGTGAGCAGGGTTCTATACAGTCACTTCGTGAGCTTAAAAAGAGGGTGTTCGCCATCGAATCCAATATCGACCTCTCTGGTCTTCCGCCAGAAATTCTTGAGATTACCTCCGCGCCAGGTTTTAACTTGACCGAGCTGGAGAACCTCCGCCACCGTGCCGATTTCCTCGACCTTGTCGAGGGTAAGTTGGACAAGAAACAGCCGTTCAAGCCCCATACACGCGTTTTTGCAGGCCGCCCGCTTACGGACGCGCTTAAGGAAGGATTGGGGTCGTTCAAGCAAAAGATTCGCGGAACAGCAAAAGACCCGAAGGGATTTTTCCACGAACTACGTCAGCTCATCAAGGGTCGCACCGTTGGGGAAAAACAGATGGGAGTCACGGATTTGCTTCAGAGCGTCCCGATCGATCTTGAGGAAGACATCATCCGTCTGCTTCAACAACAAAAAGTCGATATCGGCTCGACCGTCGAGGCTCAGGTTCACGCAAAATCAGATCCTGAGGGCTGGGTCTGCGGGAACTATACTGATTGTTGCATGCCATTTGGCGATTTCAAGAACACGGATTACATGTTCAATCCGTCTACCCAGTACTTCACCGTAAAGTACAATGGTCGAATCATCGCGCAGTCAGTGGTGATTGATGGGTATGATGAGCGAGGAAGCATGGACAAGGACAACCAAGTCGTCATTCTCGACAACATCGAAGTTGCAAACAACTATAAAAATCTCTCTCCACTTCTTGCCCGCGTTTATCAGACCTTCTGGGCGGAATACACGGGTCGTCCCGTCAAAGTGGGGACCGGATATTCCGACCTCATTCCGCCAGGCGGTAAACTTGAGAAAAATTACTACCGTCCACGAACAAGTGTGGCGTATTCTGATGCTACGGGAGCACAAATCTATGACCTTCCAAAGATTCGGGGCGTCGAATCACTTGACGAGGTGGTGACGTTCGCCAACCTTACGGAGCGCGACGCCGAACTTATCGCCAAGCTGGAAGCCACCATTTATCCGGAGGGCATGACTCAGGGTAAGGCCCACATCGCGGATATTTTACACAAGCAACGGGAGCTCGATGTTCCGGGAGCGGCGTCAAGCTTTGTGGTTCGACAGGGAGACGAGGCGGCTGGCTATAGCCCTCTCAAAACAAAACTTCCGATTTCTGTTACACTCATTCCATGGTTCGAGTCGAACTCACAGAGGAAGAAAAGGATCTTTTAAGGGGGTACAACAAACGGTCGCCTCTTGTG
>SCSL01000068.1 GCA_004298405.1 Patescibacteria group bacterium
CGTGACGATGTTTGAGAAAACCCCCATAGATACTCTTTTTTCTGACTTCAACCTCGACGACCTTGAACCTGAGGTGCAGAAACAACTAACTTTGTTGGATTATTAACCGGACACTACTGAGTGGTAGTATACTTGAGAGGATTAAATAAATCGACATTATGAAATTTTTCAGTTCCCTCGCGCTCATACTCCTTCTTGGATGGGGATGTGTGAGCGAGATACCTGAGCAGACAACTCTGTCTGCCGACCAGGTCGTCGATACGAGCGTCTCAACGGCGCAGACCGATGAACCAAAGATCTACGTCTCGTTTATTCAAAACGTCCACGACTGGGTTTTTCCAGAAAACAGCCTGGCAACCATCAATCGACTTATCGACTTGCACGAACAGTACCAAGTGCCTGTTGAGTTCTATCTCGATGATCAGGTCATACAAAAATACCTCGAGCTTGAGCCAACGATCTTTGATCGATTCAAGACGTCAGCTTTCGTGACGATTTCCTATCACATCCGTCCGCCACACCCTGCGTACGATGGATTTGATACAATCGGGCTAGCACAAATGTCTGAGGAAGAACAGTATGAAACTTTGCTCACTTATGAGACGCACCGATTAAATTTGGTAACCGGCGGTTACACAGATGAACCTGGAGGGTATGCGTTCCTCAAAGAGCTGATCGGCTATGCCCCGCGGATTGTGACTCAAACAAGTTCACGTAATTATGGTGCCTCGCTGAGCCGTGTTTATCAAGAAATGGGGGCACTCTTTACGGTCGTACATGGTCGAGATTCAACGATTGACCAGACAATCCTGGGATTGCACCAACGCCCTGAGCAGGTAGAAGTGAAACTCTACGAGGACACATATAGCCGTGGCTTTTCTGCGCAAACACGATTCGATGAGTGGACCGCTGATTGGGATGGATCATCAGATTATTTTATTAATCTTAAATATCACGAAGGAAATTTTTACACGCAGGGAACATCTTTTGCACTCGTCTACTGGGAAAAAGTTCGCCAAGGACGAGAGAAGTCGGAACCTAAATCCCCTCCGTATGATCTTACAGCGGGTGATAATACCGAGTTCCGTACGGAGGCAGAACAAGCGGAGGAATGGCAAATATATGAAGAAACGCTCGCGTACGTCGCGGAACACACGAATGAATTTACCGCTATTACATCGATTGACTTAGAGAACATGCTTGATGAATAAGCGATTCTTCGCTATTCTTGACCAGTTATGAAACTAAACTGGTCACAGCTTCCACGACCGATTATTGCGCTTTCCCCCATGGCCGACATGACGGACAGCGCGTTTTGTCGAACAGTACGTTCCCTCCGTTCTTCTGGTCCTGTTGGTTCTTCTGATCCTTCTAGTCTTTCTAGTCTTTCTAACCCTTCTAACCATATTCTCTTCCGTGAAATGGTCAGCGCTGAAGCCGTCGTCCGCGGCAACGACAAAACGCTCACCATGACAGAAATCCATGAAGAGGAACATCCCCTCGTGCAACAACTCTTTGGAAGTGACCCTTCCACAATGACAGAGGCCGTACGCATCATCGAAGAACATCATCATCCAGAAGGTTTTGACGTGAATATGGGCTGCCCGGTCCACAAAATCGTTCACAACTTCAATGGAGCGGCGCTCATGAGGGAGCCCGAGCTTGCCAGTCGTATCATCAAAGCCATGAAGGCCGCCACACGCCTTCCTGTTTCGATCAAGATCCGCGCTGGCTGGGATAATCCACGCGAGTGTTTCGAGTTCTCCAAGGTGGTCGAGAATGCTGGCGCGGATCTCATTACGATGCATGGCCGCACGAAAACCCAGGGGTACTCGGGACAGTCGGATTGGAACCTCATCGGGGAGGTGAAAAAAGGGCTCTCGATCCCCCTGCTGGCTAATGGTGATATCCACACACCTCCATTGACTTTGAAAGCGCTCGAGACAACAGGAGCTGATGGCGTCCTCATCGCGCGGGGGGCACTTGGAAACCCATGGATCTTTTCCCAAATTGAATACTTGCTTGCTCGACGCGAACCAAAAGCCATAACGCTTGAGGAACGTGTGCGTGTGGTGAAACAGCACTTGGCATATCACATTGAACAATATGGAGAACGTGGCGTCGTCACCTTCCGCAAGCATCTGTCTTGGTACTTCCGTGGAATCAATGGAGGCAAGCCGTACAAAGAGCGACTTCATACCGCGACGAACAAGGAGGAGGTCGACATGGCTCTGGATGAAATGTTGATACACGGTCTCATAGACGGTCTGTCGACTCGCGACGCTCTGCATCCACAAGCAACGGAACGTGTCTTCATGAAGAAATAATTTATGTTGTGAACGAAGTCGAACTACCATTATGAACATTGGAATTCTCATTTTCTCTGAACCGCGCGACGAAGTATTCGCGGGAGCAGATCAACTTGTGGAAGCAGGACAACATGCGGGTCACTCGGTAGTAAAGCTCTATGAGCCACGTCTTTCTTTTTATGAGAGCAAAATTTTCCATGATGGTAAGTTGCTCCCGGCATTTGACGTAATTATTTCAAGACCAAACTTTATCGAAGAACCAAGTCTTCGCACCTATGCCATCCAGCTTCTTAAGGATGCTGGATATCCAATCGTGAATGGGAACGTTGGGTTTACTTGGGCAAAAAATAAACTTACACAGCATATTCTCTTTACCGAACATCACCTTCCCTGCCCGCGTTGGAGCATCGCCCGCAAGCCAGATGATGCCGTGGTAATGGCGAAAAAAATCGGCTTTCCGTCTATCGTAAAGGTTGCTTTTGGAACGCATGGCAAGGGTGTTCTTCTCGCAAAAGACGAAGAATCACTTTGGCCGATTGTCGACTACTTGGGTATCCGTGACGGAAACCCTGTCATCATCGAAGAATTCATCGCGGAAGCGAAATCGTCGGATCTCCGCGCATTCGTGATCGGTGGAAAAGTCGTTGCGGCGATGCAACGCACAGCAGGAGAGGGAGATATGCGCGCAAACACCTCAAATGGCGGAATCGGATCGATCGTGGAACTCAGCGAAGAAGAACGTGCTCTGGCAATTCGCGCGGCCGACATTTTTGGTCTCGAGATTGCCGGCGTCGATTTGATCCGTTCAAAACGTGGAACGCTTATCCTTGAGATAAACGCGAATCCCGGATTCAAGGAGTTAGAAGCGGTCACGGGTCTCAGTATCGCACGGAAGATCATCGACTACGCCGTGTCGACAGTCTCACGTCAGTAGGGCAAAAACAAAACGCCTCACGTTACGTGTGGCGTTTTGTTGGTTCCCGGACAGGGATTCGAACCCCGATTAGCTGATCCAGAGTCAGCTGTCCTGCCTTTAGACGATCCGGGAGTGAGCGAACGCAAGATTACTATCTCAAGGAACCTGAGTCAATAACTAGAACACTTATCACCACTTGAATTAGGGAGGATGGTTTTTAGACCACGCTTCCTCCAAACTCCTGCAAGAGTTCTCCGACCATTTCATCCTCCGAGTGTTTTGATTTTTTCTGAATCGCCTTCACACGAAGACGTTGACCTAGGACCTGTTCAAAAACGCCCTCAATAAGCCGTCGATTCTTTTCCTGATTGATTGTCTCAACATACAGTCCGTACTCAAAACCAAGCTCCACGTGCTCCCCTTCGACTCCGCAGACTTCGCATGATTGCATCAACATCGGGAGGGAGGCATTGCAAGACTTAATCTGTTCGTACACTTCTGGCCACTTGTTTTTGACATCCTCGAGGCTGATGATGGGAACGGTGTCGAAGACGGTGGGGGGATTTGGGGGTTCGTCTATAGCTTCACCCAGGCTAAAGCCCCTGCCTGCCGGCAGGCAGGGTGGGGCTACCGTAACAATGATCTCTTCGCTCTTCCCTTTACGACTTGAATCAACCCCCTGCTTGTGAAAATCCACGCCACAGATCTTGATTATCGCCAGCTCGACCGGAAGCTGGGGTAACTGTTCATTGGCACGCATTTGCTGTGTTGCCAGCAATTCCTCGATGGCTGTTTGCAAAAAAGCAATGGAAAATTCATTCGTCTTTCCCCCAACCGTTTCCAACAGTCGATCACGCAACCAAGAGATCGTATCTGAAACAAACTGCCGAAGGTCGATCCCCTCTTCCAGATAGGTGTTGAACTGTGTCATGGCTTGAGCGGCCGCATGATCTTTCAGCGATCGAACAAAAACCTCAACAAGAACCGTCTGCGTGGCAGGGAGCACAAGTGAGGCTTCCGTCATTCCGATTTCTTTTTCTCCGAGCGCCAAAACCTGTCCAAGCAAACTCTCCGCGTCGCGCGCGCATCCGCCACTGTGACGAGCAATTTCACGCAAAACGGTTTCGTCCACACGCACCCCTTCTTCTTTCACAATTCCTTTCATGCGCTCCACAAGTTCATCTGCGCTGATCCGTTTAAAATCAAACCGCTGACAGCGACTGATGATCGTTTCAGGAACTTTGTGGATTTCGGTTGTCGCCAGGACAAACAGGACATGCTCAGGCGGTTCCTCAAGGGTTTTCAAAAGCGCGTTGAACGCTGAGGTCGAAAGCATATGCACCTCATCGATGATATACACTTTCTTCTTGAGCACGTTGGGAGCGAAGCGCACTGAATCGATGACTGTTTCGCGAACAGTATCGACACCGGTATGCGATGCCGCGTCAATTTCATATACATCTAACGCTTGCCCTGAGGCAATCGAAACACACGCGTCGCAGGCATTGCACGGTTCGTTCTTCTTTGGAGAGAAACAATTCACGAGCTTGGCGATGAGCCGAGCCGTGGTTGTTTTTCCCACACCGCGCGGACCCGTAAATAAATAGGCGTGAGCGATGGATCCAGACGCATATTGGTTCAGTACCGTCCGAACCACATGCTCCTGCCCGCTCACCTCCTGAAATGTTTTGGGTCGATAGGTGCGATAGAGAACTTTAGACATAGGTGGGTAGGTGGTTAGGTGGTTAGGTGGTTAGGTGGTTAGGACTAACCACCTAGTGCCCTAACCCCCTAGTGCTCTAACTGTTCAAACGTTCTACAGCCGCCCAGACGGAGTTGCCTCCATTTGGTACAAGAATCACGACTTCATCTCCTGGAATCCCCTTGAAGTACGAGACACTGGCCGCAAGCACTTTATACACGTCCTGACCAGCCTGCACAATCGGTTCTTGTGTGGATGGATCCAGGCCAAGGATGCCGGCCACCCGTCGACGTTCAACCGGACCAATTTGCTTAAACACATAACTCCCATCCGCCTTCACGATGAGCTTCAACATGTCTCCCTCAACCAGTTTGGATTTGGACGCATAATTTTCCGGGATCGTATAGCGCATCCCATCCGCTCCCACCATTCCCTGGCCATCAAAAACTCCTTCAATGGTCCGCACACCCACACCGGTCTCAAGCTCTGCTTCGACGAATTTCTTTTGTGAAACAAAATCAACCATATGCCGAGTCGCGCGCACCGTATCGCCTTCTTCAAGCAACTGAATCACATACGAAAGGCTGTCTCGTGTTTGTTTGAGCATTTGCAGAGCGAGTCGATTGCGGACATCTCCATGCTCACGCGCATGGGCGTGTATCTCAACATCAGGTTCGGCTTCGAATTCAAAGGTATGTTCGTCTAGGTAAGGCATACATCAAAATTCCGTGGATTCAGGCACAGCGGGAACAGCGTCTCCCTTGTTTCCAAGAGCGGTTCGTTCCAAAATTTCTGCCTCCACAATGGTTCGATCGCGCCCATATTTTAACCGGGAAAGCTCCTTGATCGCGCTGGCGAGTTCGCGATCTCCTTTTCCGACCGGCTTGAGATTCATCGTAAACGGCTTGACGGACGAGTTGTCCACGATCATCTTCACGTACCAAGTATACATGTCCGAATTCATCAAGTCATATCCGCTGGCGTCTGGTGCATAGACCTTCTCCAATGTCTCCACGTCTTCAGGCCCGATGCGGGCCGTGTACATGGTCCCGACGTTGCCGAACACGGCATCACGAATTTTTGTATCATTGTTTTTGACGAGTTGGCCAATGTATTGATGGGCAATAATAAGGTTCAACCGATATTTACGTGCCTCCGAGAGGATCGTCGCAATAGAATCCGTCACGAAATTTTGGAACTCATCGATGTACAGGAAAAAATCCTTGCGCTCAGCTTCAGGCATATCCGCGCGAGAAAGCGCTGCCATTTGCAATTTGGTGACAATGATCATGCCAAGAAGATCCGCATTGACATCCCCAACTTTTCCCTTGGAAAGATTGACCAGAAGGATCTGTTGTTTATCCATGATCTCCCGGAAGTTAAAACTTGAACGCGCCTGGCCAATGATGTTGCGCATCATTTCATTCTCCACGAACCGACCGACTTTCGAGACAAGGTAACCGAGCATTTCAGACTTGTGATAGTCGCTGGTGTTATCCATCTCGTTCTCCCAAAATGACCGAACCACGGGATCGGTAATCTTGGCGCGCCACGCATCTTGAAATGCCTTATCGCTGACCATGCGAGGTATCTCGGCAATCGTTCCTGGATGTTCAAGATCCGACATGAGCGTGAGCATATAATTGCGCATATTGTGCTCAAACATCGGTCCAATCATCTCTGGGGGAAAGAGCTTGTAAAAAATAGAGATCATCTCCTGCGTGGCCATGTCCTTTTGCGATGGGTCACGCGCCTCCAGCATGTTCAGCCCCATGGGTCGCTCGATATCCGCGGGAGCAAAGACGATGACGTCATCGACACGCTCTTTTGGGATGTTGCCAAGAATCTGCTCAATGAGGTCGCCATGTGGATCCACCACGGCCACCCCATGGCCCAGGCGAATGTCTTGATTGATAAGATATGCGAGCGTTTCCGTTTTTCCAGAACCTGATTTTCCAATGAGGTACATGTGCCTCTGCCGGTCGGGAGCCTTCATCCACACGTCGGTTTTGATGCCACGGTACATATTGTATCCCAACTGGACTTCGCCACCGTCCTGTGGACCCGTTGGGACATTGCTTGGCGCGGGGAGGCGTCGTGCCCCCAACCATTTGATGTTTGGCGTTTCGGTCCATGGTAATGGCAGGTGCCACAAACTCGCCATCTCTTCCGCATTGAGAACAATCGTATTGTGTTCATTGAACCCACGATAAATAAAATCTCGAATGATCCTCTTTTTTCGCCGCGGGATGACTTTCACAAACGAATTCCCATACTCGTAGATGTTGTACTGTGCAAACGCATTGAGCATATTCTGCAAGAGCGTTTGTGCCCCCGTGGCCGTTGTTGAGCAAGTAACCAACCGGATACACACATCCATTCCAGCTTTACTCGCTTTCGTCTCAAGCCCTTTCACGATCTGTTCTTCCAGGGGAGAGAGCCGATAATCTTTCTCTGGTTCTTTTTGGGTCGTTCCAACGAATCCCGCGAGTTCCGCTAAATTTGTTTTTCTCTTTTTCTTTCCCTTCAGGGCTTCGTCCAGCTTCATACCCTGTTGCATGTTTGAAGCAATTCTAATCCCTTTCCTGCGCCATTTGCTATACGAAGACCGCACGACAAATTGAAACGCGGCGCCATCACCTTCTGGAATCTTTGAAAGGACGTTCGTGATGGCATTTAATGGGTCTTTTTCCAGTTCCCGGTAAGTCTTCATGGGAAAAGCATTCTCCCGACGGAACACCAAGTGACCACCCAAAATTACCCCATTGGGTTGGAAAATATTGTAATCCTCAACTTCCTCGGTATAGGCATCTGGATAGGCCGCGGAAAGTTGTTGTTCAAGAAACTCACGAAGTTCAACCGGAGCACTCACATAAAACTTGATGAGTTTTTTTTCGACTACGATTTCAAAGGCAAATTCATCATGACGTCCCAGGAGCCACGCGCTGAACCCACGTTGGGCTTTGAGTCCGCCGACGGCGGAAAAAAAAGATTCAGCCGATGCAATAGCCTCTTGGACCTGCTCTTTGGATGGACCACGTTCGCTTTCCTCTTCACGGCGAAATTTTGGGAGTGTCACCAGCAACGTGACCCGGTGGAATGTCGCTTGTTTGGCACGTGAAAGTCGGTGGAGAATAAAACGGATGGAGTACAGAAAACCAAGGAGAACAAGCAAACCAAAGACGCCCCAGAGAATAATGCTCTCAACAAAAAAATCCCCCTGAGCGGCCACACGGACGGGTTGCGTCTCTTGGGCAATGCCAAATTGTAGCAAATTCATCACAGGCGTGCGTTTCGCTTTTTTTCTTCTTCGCTGATGAATAAAATCTTATCTGTCTTAATCTTTGCTTCCTGTTCTAAAAAGAATCGATTCACTCCGGGAATGGTTTTCAGCCAACTTCGGATGAGCTGAAAAATCTTTTTCGCATTTACTTTTGCCGAACGCACGAGCAGGCGAATCTTCGATCGTGTCTCTTCTCCCTTTTCGCGAAAAACCGCCTGTGTCTGTGACGGCATGGATACGTACAATTCTTTGAGGTCTTCCTCAAGAATGTCTTCGATTTCTTCCTCAAGTCGATCAATCTGCTTGGGTTCCACGGAAGAAATCCTGCCTCGAAGCACGGATTGGCCTTCTTGCGGAACCTCTCCAACGGAACCGATCCCTGAGTCGACTCCCGCAGTGATTTCCATTGATTGTTCTACGCCAATCTCACCTGTTTCAAGGACAGATTCCTTTCCCGAAGCACGAGTCGACTCTTTCGTCTGGGAAGGTGGTAGGGCGACTTCCTGCTTGAGTAGTTTTTCTGAATCAACAGGACGTGTATTTTTCACCATATTGTCCCTATTCTACCACATGGGACTGTATTTTTGTCCCCTCACTCGTATCCTCAATCGAATAGCCCATTTGGGTAATTTGATTGCGAAGTTCG
This sequence comes from Patescibacteria group bacterium, assembly GCA_004298405.1. Lineage (GTDB taxonomy): Bacteria > Patescibacteriota > Patescibacteriia > UBA9934 > GWF2-40-263 > UBA12478. The sequence goes on from SCSL01000068.1 coordinate 8,857, forward strand.
TCCGAACGTTTCCAATTTTTCTGTTTTCGCGCCTCTTCCCGTTCTTTGACGAGTTGTTTGACTCGATCCGGAACATCAATCGACTGTCCGAGATAGCTTTCAAGGTTCAAGCCAAGCACGCGATCCATCCACAGAAGCGTTTTGGCTTTTGCCTCTAGGGGAAGATCCACATCAACCAGTTTCCATACGACCGCCAAGGCTTGTGGGGTGTTCAAGTCATCATTGAGCGCTGAAAGAAACTCATTCTCCAAGTCAGCGCAACCAACACCGCCAGACATTGGCCATGATCGGATGGTATTTCGTAATTTGTTCAAGGCATTCTGCGCCGCAGTAAGAGCCTCGAATGTAAAATTGAGTTTGGATCGATACTGTCCACCCAATACAAAGTATCGATACGCAAGAGGATCATAGCCTTTCGCGACAAGTTCATCGACCGTAAAGAGATTTCCAAGCGACTTGCTCATCTTCCCGTTATCCACCGTGAGGAATTCGTTGTGCATCCACACGTTTGCCTCCAGTACCCCTTCGGCTCCCATGGTCTGCGCAATCTCGTTCTCGTGATGCACGGCAATATGGTCAATTCCTCCCGTGTGGATATCAAATGGGACATCAAGATACTTGAGAGACATGGCGGAACATTCGATATGCCAGCCAGGGAAACCCACGCCCCAAAGCGATTTCCACTCCATGTCGCGGTCACTGCCTGTTGCCGAAAATTTCCAAAGTGCAAAATCTGTTGCATTTCGTTTCTCTCCCATGTCCACGCGCGCTCCGGCTTTTTTCTCCCCAGATTTCTGACCAGAGAGTCGTCCGTATTCTGCCAATTTTGACGTGTCAAAATAGACTCCATCGCTGGTTTGGTACGTAAACCCATTTTTCTCAAGCGACTTAATCATCTCAATCTGTTCGGTAATGTGATCCGTGGCTTTTGGGTAAATATTGGCCGGCTTGATATGAAGCGAGTCGAGATCTTTCTTAAACGCCGCTGTGTAAAACTCCGCGATCTCATACGCGGTCTTCCCTTCTCGTTTCATCGCCACGATCATTTTGTCCTCACCCTCGTCCTCATCACTCGTCAAATGTCCAACGTCGGTAATGTTCATCACTTGCTTGACCTCGTAACCATTTAACTCAAGCGTGCGACGCAGAACATCCGCGAACAAAAAACTCCGCATGTTCCCAATGTGCGCAAACCAATAGACGGTCGGACCACAGCTATACATCCCCACCTTTCCCTCGTGGATGGGTGTAAAAGCCTCTTTTTGTCTGGTGAGCGTGTTGTAGAGACGGATCATATCGAAAATCAGTATATCGTCTGCCCCTCAAAAACAAAAGCCAGCCGCTTCCGGCTGACTTTTTGTTCATCATGTCACTCGCGATGACATGGCTCACCTCTGGACTGAGTTATTAGACTTGTGATTGAACCGGTGGACGTGCGGGTCGCGGTGGGAGAGTCTCATCGAACAGAAGGATCACATTGGCATCAACTTCTGCAAAATACTCCTGGGAATCAAGATTCACATCTCCGCGAACATGAACCTTGTCTCCTACTGAAAGAGCGGATTCATCTGTCTCTTCACTGTCTTGTGAAAACACCGTTTCTTGATTGTAGGTCACGAGGAGATATTCACTCCCATTGTTTTCGTCAGACGGCTTCAATGATTTCACAATAATCGTGTCCGTGGTTGTATCAACCTTGACCACTTCCCCGAGATGGAACCGTGGATGGAGTGGCTTTTCAACTTGAAATGGAACAGCAGGGGCATGATGTGGCTTTTCGGCCGCGGAAGCAAAGAGGGCTGGCACGAACAGCATGGAGGCGAGCGCAAGCATGGAGACTGGTACACGCACCATGTTAAGCATTGTTGTCATAGAATTTTTCGTTATCGTCCTTCGATCTGGTCACGCGCGCGACGCCCCATCTCGAACAGACGGATGAGTTCATCTTCGGAAAGCTCATGTCCCTCGATACGCTGTCGAAGGGGCTCAAGCGCTCCGGTCTCTTCCTCGTCTTCCTGTACACGCGCCGAGAGTTCGAGGTAACGAGCCCTGTGAAGAGAAAGGGCTGAGATAAATTTTTCTCGCATGGCTGAATCCATCACGCCTTCATCCAGGGCTGAGATTGTCTGTTCGAATTGTTCCGCCGCCTCATTCAAAGACGGTTGAACGCGATCTGGTCGATGAGGCAACTGATACTCTCCTTCCGCTAATCGACGCTCCATCATTTCGGCATGAAATTGGGCACGCGCCTCGGGAGATCGTGCAAATCCGCCCTGTATCGACTCAAGTCCAGACTTCACAAAGTAAAGAGGATGACCCTCCATGACTCTAGGGCTTTCATACGCATATACGCCCGCACCCATGCTGAAAAATAAGACGAGTGAGGCAAGACTCACTGCGGCAAATCGAAAGAGGAACGGACGTCGCTGTGGACATCCGTATTCCTGGTCATAAGCAAGACTGAGTTCCAACAACAAACGTGTCCGAAAATCCTCCGAGGGTCTGATCGATTTGGAGATTTTTTTCAATTGTCGTTTGAGGGAAAACATACTTTGAGTTTTTTCATGGCACGGTGCGTGGCGACTTTTAGGGCATCTGTTTTCTTATTGAAAATGTTTGCCATCTCTTTGTACGAATACCCTTCGAGGTACTTCATCGTTACGAGTTGTCGATCTTCTGTCGAGAGCTCGTCCAAAGCGGTATAGAGTTTCGTCTCAATTTCCTTCGCTTCAAAAACTTTCCGACCGTCCTCCCCGGGCAGGGTAAACTTCACTTCTTCCAGATCCACGTCCTTCTTCTTGTCCCGGAAATAATTAGCAAGATGATTATGGGCAATACGGTAAATCCACGCAGACTGAGAAATAGAAGGGTCAAACTTGTGAAAATTCTTCAGAGCCTTCATGAAAATCTCAGATACCAAATCCTCGGCCACAGCCGCATTGCGTCCAATACGAAAAAAAACGTATCGATAGATACGGTCTATATTCGTTTTATAAAATTGTTCAAACGCGTGCTTATCCATGCGAAATCTATGTTACACAAGTTGCGCCCGCGAGGTTACATCACCTAATCCTCTTTGTCTCCCCCGCCAAAGATTGCCATGGCAACGACAGGAAGTGTCACCCACACAGCGCGGGCAATGTCGCTCATAAATAACGCTTGACTCAGCGGCGAGAGAACACGCGCAAGATCGGCAGGAAAAAATGAGAGCGTTACACTGATAAGCAATCCAACATGCAAGAACGAATAGATCATGACTTGCCAAAATTTCCCCTGCTTCCCTCCCCCGTGGCCAAACGCTTTGATAAGAGCGGAATGGGAAAGGAAGAAAAAAAGCAAGATGAAAACTCCAAGGAAAACGGACACGCGTAGGGCAAACGTATCATTGAGCGACACGCCGGCACTGCTCACCCCTGTCAAAAACGGCATGTAGTTGACGATCGCCAACGCCATGTAGATTGAAACAAGGATCACGATGATGCGGTCACGTCCAAGCGAGACACCGTAAATCAGTGAAGCGACCACAAAAAAAAGAATAATAAAAAGATCCCAAGTGGGTTCGAGCCAGTTCACGTTGTTGACCGCGGTCACGATTGTGTCCGGATCAAAGATGGCAGTTTGAAACATATCCTCCAAGATTGGTTCCAGTATAACACGTCAAGAGCGAGCAATGAACTCGGAGGATGATACGTATTTGTCTTGTGAGTTCTTTGAGGTTCCGCGAGCAAGAACGGCACCAAGGAGATGCGTCTCTTCCGTCTTGAGCGTGGCCAAAGCGATCTGCACTGAACCTCCGAAGTTGATCTCTTTTCCGTCGAGAGCGGCAAGCGCAACAGCCGTGGCACGATGGTGGCCTTCGATGCAGACGATGCGATCGGTCTGCCTCACGAAGCCTTGGCGAAGTGAGGTTCCTTCAAGTCGTAGACCGATGAACATCGTCGAGGGCGGAAAGTTTTTCAT
>SCSL01000069.1 GCA_004298405.1 Patescibacteria group bacterium
CATTGACGCAGGAGATGCCTTCTCTATTGATGGAGCAGGTGTTTCCTCCAACGTCACCCTCACCTCAGACGGGGCCGCTCAGGACTTCACCGTCGCTCTTGCTGGTGCCTTCAACTCCTCCCTGGTCCTTACCTCAGCGGGAACCGCATCTGATGCCGCCATCCTCTCGGCAACCAATGCTACGGGTGGCGTACAGATTTCTGCTGGATCTGACGAACCTGCCGCCGCTGGGGACGGAGACGATATTGAACTTCTAGCCGGAGATGACATCCTGCTTGATTCTATTGATGATGTCATTCTTGGCATGGCAGATTCCTTCACACTCGATGGGGATGACTTCTCCATTGACGGACTTGCCGCTTCCAACGTGACGGTCACCTCTTCTGTTGCCGGTGAAGACCTCACCATTGCCCAGGTCGGAGCCTTCAACGCTTCCCTCATCCTCTCTGCTGCCGGTACAGCCGCAGATGCTCTTACCATTACGGCTACAGATACAGGCAACTCTGGCACAGCCAACCTTGTATTGGGTGCGGGTGATACACGACCAGATGCAGGCGAGAATGGAAACGACATTGGTTTTGAAGCGGAAGATGACATCCTCTTTAGCTCTACAGATGACGTGCAATTCAACATGGCAGCAGGGAGTAGGATAACAGTTGATGCTCAAACGGTTGATACCACAAATGCCGGCGGTGTATTCGTGATAGAAGTAGATACCGCAACAAGCCTGGCCTGGGGAGAGTACATGGATTATCAGATACTGGATCGTGCAGCAAACGGAACGATCAACTTTGGATCCGCAAAGAGAGTCACCATTGATGCTGATGCTGGTCACTCACCCGCAGTAACTGGAGGAGATAGTATCGAGATCGTGAATAACGATACGGGCGCAAACACGGTGGGTCTCTATGTAAATGCAAGTGATGATGGATCTGATGTTGTTACCGCCGGTATTCTCATCGAAAACTCCCAAGCTACTGACATTGATCTAACCAGCGGAATTTTGATCCAAGCAACCACGAATGCCTCCATCGTAGATGCTATTAATGTCTCAGATGCTGAAATCACTACCGCCTTGAATGTGGGAGCCAACGCAATTGAAGCCACAGAGCTCGATTTCAACATCGCGCCTACAGGCACGACCTCATCGATTACTTCTACAGCAAGCGGTGCGGCGGAAGACTTCACCATCTCTGTTGCTGGTACATTTAACTCCTCTCTCATCCTCTCTTCTGCTGGTACAGCCGCTGACGCCTTACAGATCTTGTCCACCAACTCGTTTGGGGGTATAAAAATCGCTGCTGACTCTATTAACGCTCCTTCTGCCGTAGCTGACGGAGATGACATTGAACTCTTAGCCGGAGACGACATCCTGCTTGACTCTATCGATGACGTCATTCTTGGCATGGCAGATTCCTTTACACTCGATGGGGACGATTTCTCCATTGACGGACTTGCCGCTTCCAACGTGACGGTCACCTCTTCTATTGCGGGTGAAGACCTCACCATTGCCCAGGTTGGAGCCTTCAACGCTTCCCTCATCCTCTCTGCTGCCGGTACAGCCGCAGATGCTCTCACCATCACGGCTACAGATACAGGCAACTCTGGCACAGCCAACCTCGTCTTGGGAGCTGGTGATACACGACCAGACGCGGCTGAAAACGGTAATGACGTGGGAATTGAAGTAGAGGATGATTTCCTTGTGAACGCAACGGGTGATGTGCAATTTACCGGAGCTACCTTTAACTACGATGGAACAGGTGCAGTGACCATTGATGCTTCCGCACTAGTTACAGGAACGGAACGACTGTGTTCTGATGAATCGACACAAAACAAGGGAGCGCTTACAGACGCGGCAATCGGAGACTGTGCGGACGCTGGTCAGGCTGACTATGCTGAGCAATATCCCATTGCAGATGGCGCGGGAGTTGGGGACATCGTTGTTCCAGGGACATTGATGGTCAGGACATTCGACGAAGCGCAGGGTGAACAATACATTGCACAAGCTGTCCTCTCGAACCAACCATATCAAGGACCGGTTTACGGCATCATCTCCAATAACTATGGTGATTCCACATCTGCTGGATACAACATTGACGAGAAAGATAACCCAATGTCTGTCGCCCTTATCGGACGTTTGCCGGTGAAGGTGGTAGCAGAAGGTGGATTCATTGCCATCGGTGACTATCTCACAACATCTTCAACACCAGGTGCGGCCATGAAGGCGACACAGACAGGACGCGTCATTGGTATGGCTCTTGAAGCATGGAACGGAGAGAAGTCCACCGTTATGGTTCAGGTGAACAACTCCTGGTACCAGGCGCCGTCCTCTGAGGTCAGTGGCCTCCAAGGCGGATCAAGCGATGCGGTGGTTGTTGCAGATAGCGTGACGGCTTCCGATGCCTCGTTTGAGGGGTCTGTCACCATTGCCGAGCACCTGTATGGGTCTCATGACATGGCTGGACGTATCCGCATGGCTTCGGGTGAAACGCAAGTGCGCGTGACATTTGAGACGCCCTATGAGCACACACCGATTGTTACATTCAGCTCACGCTCCAACTCGCTTGATGCGCGTGAAGCATGGGTGAGCAATGAAGACGAGACAGGATTTACCCTCAACCGTCCAGAATCGACCTCTGATTCACAAGTTGAATTCAACTGGATCTCGGTGGGTGTTGAGGACGCGCAAGTAACCGTTTCTGACTTGAATGGTGGATTTGTACAGATTTCCATCAATGATGAGAATGGTCCTTCTGCCCCAGCGCCTGTGATTGAGGAAGAAGAGCCAGTCGCTGAAGAGGATCCAGTCGCGGAGGAAGCTCCACAGGGGACGCCCGTTGAGCTTCCAATAGAGCCTCCGGTTCTAGGGGGAGTGGTTCTAGAAGGGATAACTCTGTAGGTGCTGTAAAAAAAGACGGAACTCATATGGGTTCCGTCTTTGATTTACTCCGCTCATTTTACCCACATCCCCACTTGCCCCTCTCACCTCAAAAAGGTAAAGTAATCGACGTGTTTTATGGCAATTGAATCAAAAATGAATAGAGTTCCTATTGGTCGAACCACACCTCCAAGTGTCTCAAAGAAGGGGACAGGGTGGTTGTGGGTTGGTATTATACTTCTTGTCCTGCTTGTCTTGGGGGGTTGGTACTACCTCTCAACCAGACAAACTGATCCAATAGGGGAAACCATCATCAGCACGGGAGAATACCAGGCGGTATTCCTGGATAATGGACAAGTCTATTTCGGGAAACTTGAGCGTTCGCGCAGTGAGTTCTACACGCTTACAGATGTCTTTTATCTCCAATCGGGTGTGGCCGTGGAACAAACGACGAGTCTCGCATTAACGAAACTGGGGAGCGAGGCTCATGGACCAGAGGACAAAATGCAGGTCAACAAGGAACATATCCTGTTTATTGAAGATATGAAGGATGATTCCAAGGTCGTTCAAGCGATTCAACAATATAAATCCTCTAAGAAGTAATTCTGAATAATGCTATGTCTACCCATCTTTTTGGGAAGATTACCCGATGGGCTACCTATCTTCTGTTCTTTCTCATTCCGGTGTTTTTTTTGCCATGGACAACAAGCGTTCTTGAACACAATAAACAACTGTTGTTTGTCATCCTTACAGGCGTAGGACTTCTTGCGTGGCTTGGACAGATGGTCATGAGCAAGCAGTTTTCGTTTCGGTCAGGGTGGTTGAATGTCATTCCTGGAGTGTACTTCATCACGATTTTGATTTCGTCCATTTCGTCGCTTGCTGGGTATCAAACATGGGTTGGGCAGGCATCTCAGGAATATGCCAGCTTCCTCTCGCTCACGTTGTTTGTGGTGTTGTTCTACATGCTGATGAATACCGCTGGGGACACCCTCATGCAACGAAATATTCTCATTGCCTTATTTCTTTCGGCCGCTCTCTCTGGTCTCGTGACCATTCTGGGCATGTTTAACCTTTTGCACCTTCCTTTTACCTTTGCCCAGTCAAACGGATTTAACACAATTGGAACCATGAACGGGTTCGTGTCTTTCATGTGCGTTGTGATGTTTGTTGGGCTTGCGATGTGGTTGGTCTCCCAGCAAGGGCGTGACCGGGTGATCCCATTAGGCGGTTTAGGGACATTCATGCGCGTTCTGATCATCATGGTGACTGTGGTGAATCTTGTTGGACTTATTGCCCTGGATTTTTGGGTGTTCTGGCTCATCAATATCATTGGAGTCCTGCTCTTGGGTACGTTTGTCTTTATCCAGTCACAAGAATTTCCAAATCCTCGTCGGTTTGCCCTTCCGCTCGTGGTGCTGTTCGCGAGCGTTCTCCTCCTGTTCCTTCCAAGTCCCTTGCGTTTGAATCTTCCTGTCGTCGTTTCGCCAAGTTACGCCACCAGCTGGGATATTACCCAAAAAGCCTTGGGATCAAGTACAAGCAATCTCTTGTTTGGAACCGGTCCTGGGACGTATCTCTACGATTATCTTGCCTACAAACCCGTGACCGTAAACGCCTCTCAATTTTGGTCTTTGCGTTTTGATCGCGCCAAGAGTGAATTGATGACCACTGTGGCAAGTACGGGTGTGATCGGGGCGCTTTTGTGGCTTGCCCTCATGGGATGGGTTGCCGTCAAAGCGGTGGGTCGATTGGTGTTTGAACGTGATCACGAAGAGTGGAAGATGACCTATGTGCTATTTGTCGGTTGGTCAATTTTGTTGCTTACGCACTTGCTTTACTCGTCGAACTTCACCTTGTCCTTCCTCTTGTGGGGATTTACCGGGCTTCTTGCCTCACAGGTGTGTTTGAAGGTTTGGAAGAGTGATTTTTCGACATCCCCACGGCTCGGACTTGGCACATCGTTTGCCTTTGCTATTGTCGCCGTCGCCGTTGTCGCCTCTTTGTTTATTACCGGTTCACGCTATGCCGCTGAAGTCGCTTTTGCAAAGGCCGTTGCGATTGACCGCTCGGAAGAAGGAACCATTGATGAGGTGATTGCTGAGCTCAACCGAGCCGTTGCCTTTAATGGTTTAAGTGATGTGTATCAAAGAAATTTAAGTTCCGCGTATCTTGTGAAGGGTCGAGAGCTTATTGCGGTCAAACCCGCGCAGGAGCGAACGCCTGAAGAGACTCAGGCGATTGTGGATATGGTAACGGCCTCTGTAAATGCGGCGGCTCGCGCGACAGAGATAGAACCGAATTACGTTTCCAACTGGGTCGTGCGCGGGTCTATGTATCGAGATTTAATGAGTTTTGCCCAGGGTGCCGAGGATCTTGCCGCCCAATCCTTCCAGAATGCGATCCAACTTGAGCCGGCAAATCCCACGCATCACACCAACTTGGGACGCGTGTATTTGATCGTTGCGGATCGAGCGCGCAATCTCAAGAGTGCTGAAGATAGTGAATTAGCGGCACAGGCCGTTGAGCAGGAAACGGCATTACTTGCCTCGGCAGAAGAGGTGTTTCTCTTGGCGATTCAACTCAAATCCGATTATCTCCCTGCCCATTATTATCTTGCCGCCACCTATGAGCGACAAGGAAAACTTGAACAAGCGGCCGCGCGTCTTGTTGCGCTGAGGAATAATAACCCAGCAGACATTGGACTGGCTTTCCAGCTTTCTCAGATGCTCATTCGTTTAGAGAAATATGATATTGCCCGACAGGAGCTTGAGCGGATCGTAGGGTTGAGTCCAGAGTACTCCAATGCGCTGTGGTACCTGGCCTCTATGTATGAGGTCGCCGGGGATCAAGCAAAAGCGATCGCGACGATTGAACGGGTGGTTGAACTCAATCCGGAAAATCAGATGGCCAAGACACGTCTTGAACGACTTGAGGCTGGGGAGACGACAATGGTCATTCCCGAACCAATCCAGGCAGGTCAAGAAGGAGCCACGGAGGTTGATGAAGGAGAAGTCGTAGAGGAGGTAGAAGAGGAAGTCGTTGAAGAGGAAGAGGAATAAACGGCACGCACTTCTTCTCAGGGGCTTTAGCCCCGTCCGGAACGCCGCTGAAGCGGCTGTGAAACGTGATAGAAAAATAGCTCCGACGTAGAGTCAGAGCTATTTTTGTTTGAGTTGGTCGCGGATTTGGGTGATGAGTTCTTCTTCAACTTGGACGATATTTTTTTTGAGGATGCACAGACGGACTTCTTCTCGCGTTCCAGATGCGTTGAATCCCTTACACAGTTCGATCACGTCAATGGGACGCTCCGCCCGCACAATCGCGCACACGTTGCCCTCGCTGTTTTCCCACAGGAGGACGACGATGCGGGCGTTTGGAGATGACGAAATGAGTTCATCGATCACATCAGGCAGGTCGTTTTCCTGCGCGCCTGCGTGCATAAAATCTTGGCGAGAAAGCATGGTCCAGACCAATTTCGCCTCCTCGTCCGCTTTGAGGCGAGCCAGGGCGCGACCCCAGAGTCGCAAGGTGTGAACGGAACGGGTGCGATAGAGTTGGGAGACGATGTCCTCTCGCTTGGCTCCTTTGGCAATCAATTTACTGGCGGTTTGCAATGTCTTGGGTGTGACGTTGTGCGTCTTGAAGCTTTTCGTCTTGGCGATCATGCCCGTGAGAAACGCCGTGGCAATCTCCTCGTCTATCAGTCCTGGCTCGATCGCTTCGATAAGGTCATGACAGACCTCGCCACACGCACTTGCCGTGAGATCCACCGCGTTGATCTGTCCGTAATGTTCATTCTCCGGCGTGTGGTCGATGTTGATGACAGGTGTGCGAAAGAAGAAATCGGGGTTCTCTGAGTAGAGGTGGGCACAGGATTCGTAGTCAGGGGAACCGATGCAGATAATAAGGTCGTATCGATATCCGCTCGAGCTTGTACGGACATCCTTCTGATCCCAGAACCCAGCTTTCGGGGAGAGATACACATAGAGTCTGTCGCCTTTGAGTTCATAGGTGAGGGCATCGACTTTTGTTTTTGTGGCGTCGAGCTCGATCACGAATTGTCGCAGGTTTTCCAATTTGGTGTGAACCGCATCTGTCCCTGAGAGGAACTGAAGATTTTTAGGCACCTGACCATCGGCCGCAACAATGGTCGGTTCTTTCTCAAGTTTTTTGAGAACTTTTGCGAGCCCAAGGGCGCTTGCGTACGCATCTGGTCCACCGCCCGAAGGAACACAAATAAGTGGGCGCGAACTGCGCTTAACGGCCTCTAATATTTGTTGTGATTGCGCAAGAGCCATGCTTTTGACCGGCCCCCCTCCTTTTTAAGGAGGGGCTGGGGGTGGTTATTCTTGTGTTATCTATCTTCAACAAGCATGGGTAAGGGGCTTAAATTACAGGTATTTCGTGTGTGCGTCAATGGCTGTGGAAAAGGCAAAACATATTCTTGGGCTGATTGGTGCTGTTTGGCGATCTTCATTGCAAAAGAAGGGTTTTTTGCCTACACTACGTTCCAGTCTATGGCAAAACAAGATATTCCAAAGGCTTACGAGGCCAAGAACCATGAGACGGCGATCTATGACGCCTGGGCGACGAGTGGCTTTTTCAATCCGGATAATCTCTCCGGGGAACCGTTTTCCATCATGATGCCACCGCCAAACGTGACGGGAGTGTTGCATCTTGGTCACGCGTTGGAGAATACGATCATGGACAGCATGATTCGCTACCAGCGTATGCGAGGGCGCAAGGCGCTCCTCTTGCCCGGCACAGATCATGCCGCGCTTCCCACTCAGGCAAAGGTTGAGAAGATGTTGATGGAGGAGGGAATAGTTCATCCGCGCAAAGAGCTTGGTCGTGATCAGCTCGTTGAGAAGATTCGTGTCTTTGCCGAGCAGTCGCGTGCAACGATTTTGAGTCAGATCAAAAAATTAGGGACGAGCTGTGATTGGTCTCGACTTGCCTACACGTTTGACGAACCGCGCAACCGGGCGGTCAACGAACTCTTCCGACAGATGTACGAAGACGGACTTGTGTATCGTGGATACCGTGTCGTGAATTGGTCGGTGAAGGGACAGTCGACTTCCTCCGACGACGAGATCGAGCACATCGAACGTACCGCAAAACTCTACACGTTTCGTTACAGCAAGGACGTGCCCATCACGATTGCCTCAACTCGGCCGGAAACGAAATTAGGCGATACGGCTATCGCCGTGCATCCTGGCGACGCGCGGTATGCTTCATACATTGGTCAGACATTCGTGGTCGATGTGGGCGCCCTCCAGCCATTGCGGTTGAAAGTGATCGTCGACGAACATGTTGACCCAACATTTGGTACGGGCGCGCTTGGAGTCACCCCTGCGCATAGCCAGATCGATTTTTCCATGTACGAGACGCAGAAGGCCAAGGGCGATCCCATTGATCTCATTCCAGTGATCGGGCCAGACGGGAACATGACTTCGCAGGCCGGGGCGTACGCGGGTTTGCCCGTGGAAGAAGCACGCGAGAAATTTGTTGCTTGGCTCAAGCAAGAAGGGCTTCTTGAAAAAGAAGAAGAGATCACACAAAGCGTGGGCGTTTCTGATCGGTATGGCGATGTGATCGAGGCAATCCCCATGACACAGTGGTGGCTCAATGTGCAAAAAGAAATTCCCGGCCGAGGAAAAAGTTTACGCGACCTCATGCGCGAGGCGCTTACAACGGGGCTCGAGGGAGATGAGAAACAGAAGATCAGCGTTAGTCCAGAACGATTCACCAAACTGTATCTCGATCGTGTCGAACATTTGCGAGACTGGTGTTTGTCCCGACAAATTTGGTGGGGTCACCGTATTCCCGTGTGGTACAAGGGAGAGGAAATGGTTGTGGGGACGCAACCCAGCGGGGAAGGATGGACACAGGATGAGGATACACTGGACACCTGGTTTAGCTCGGGGTCTTGGACGTTTTCGACGTTGGGATGGCCAGAAAAAGCAGATGATCTGAAGACATATCACCCGACATCTTGGATGCAAATGGGATATGAAATTTTATATCTTTGGCTCATGCGCATGGTGCTGATGAGCACGTATGCCCTTGAGGAGATTCCGTTTAAGGATGTGTACATTCATGGGATGTTGCGTGACAAGGACGGCCGAAAGTTTTCCAAGTCGCTTGGAAACGGGATTGATCCAATTGATATTATTGAGAAATACAGCGCCGATGCCCTTCGGTTTGCCGTCGTGAGTGGGGTTTCTCCAGGAAACGATTCACGATTCTACGAGGAGAAGGTTGAAGCCGCTCAGCGCCTCGTGAATAAACTCTGGAACATCTCGCGCTACATTTTGACGAGTGTGGAAGAGCCAGTGCATGGACGTGCGTTTAAGGAACTCAAACCGCAGACGCTCGCGGATCGATGGATTTTATCCAGACTCGTACGTCTTGAAGAAGAGGTTTCATCTCACATGCTGGTGGCAGAGTTTTCTCAAGCGAGCGAAAAATTGCGCGAGTTTACCTGGAGCGATTTTGCCGATTGGTACCTGGAAGCCTCCAAGGCTCAGCGGGCAGAAGAATCGACCAAGACATCCACGGACGACATCTTAGTGTATGTGTTGGAGCATCTGCTGACATACTGGCATCCGATTATGCCGTTTGTGACGGAACAGATTTGGAGCTACCTGTGCGATGACGAGCTTCTGTTGGCTCACACATGGCCATCTCTGCGGATGATTGATCTTGATTTGAAGGCAGAGGAAGAAATGGGATGGTTGCAAGAGACGATTGGGGGCATCCGTACGATCCGTTCCCAGTACGCAGTCGCGCCCAAGCAAAAGATTCGCGTCGTGATCGTGGGCGGGAAGGTGAAGGAGCACGCCTCTGTGATCGAGGGGCTTGCGAGTATCAGCGAACTGTCGTTTGAGGAGACGGCTCCTGTGGGAGAGTATGCATCGGCTGTTGTGGGTGAGGGACAGGTATTCGTTTCTTTGGAGGGACTCGTGGATAAAGAGGCCGAGGCTGCAAACGCAAAGCACGAACAGCAACAGACGCAGATCTACATTAAGAGTCTCGAAGTCAAACTCGCCAACACAGAATTCACCTCGAAAGCCCCTGAGCAGGTTGTCGCCACAATGCGGCAGAATTTGGAAGAAGCACGGAAAAAGTTAGAACTTTATGTACACCATTCAGAAAGCTAAAACGGAAATTCTTCAGGCCATCAAACAGGCCGCGCCCCCAGGGTTTGTGCCTTCTATTGAGGATCTTGAGACACCACCTGATCAGAAGATGGGAGACCTGGCGTTTCCATGTTTTGATTTGGCAAAGAATCTCAAGCGCAACCCAACGGAGATTGCGACTGAAATTGCGGCAAAGATTGGTCCGAAGGGATTTATTGCACAGACCAAAGCCGTGGGTCCGTATGTCAACATTATTCTCAACACACAGACGTTTGGTGATGCGCTCTACGCTGAGTTGGAGGAACTCGGTGATGAATATGGAACTTCAGACGTTGGGGAGGACAAGCGACTCATGGTGGAGTTTGCCAACCTCAACTCTCACAAAGACGTCCACATCGGTCATTTGCGAAATCTGTTTGTCGGCCAAGCGGCCGTCAATTTCCTCAAGGCAACCGGGTACGATGTTGTGCCTGTTGCCTATATCAACGATCTTGGACTGCACGTCGCCAAGTCGGTGTGGTGCATGAAGACCTATCATGCGGGGGAAGTTGTGGCGGCGAAGAATCGCATTTCGTTTTTACGAGATGCGTATGTGCAGGCCAATACGATCCTTGAAGAGCAACCAGCCTTGTCCGCTCAGGTGACAGAGGTGTTTCGACATCTTGAGGATGGACGCGGGTCAGAGGTGGCGCTCTGGAAGGAAACGCGCGGTTGGTCCATTGAGTATCTCAAAGAGGTTTACGAGGAACTTCATCTCACGATCGATCGTTGGTATTTTGAGAGTGAAGTCATTGGGAAGACAAAGAAGATCATCGAAGAGCTCATCAAGAAGGGGATTGTGAAGGAGTCTGAAGGCGCGTGGATTGTCGATTTGAAGGACGAGGATCTTGGCGTCAATTTGCTTATCAAAACAGACGGAACCCTGTTGTACAATGCGAAAGATCTTGGACTGGCGATAAAGAAAGAGGAGGACTATCATCCGACGCGTTCCATTTACGTCGTGGACGAACGGCAAGCCCATGCCCTGCGACAGCTATTTGCCACGCTCAAGCGCATGGGATTTGAACGAGAACTTCAGCATCTCTCGTATGAGTTCGTCACTCTCGAGGGGGGAGCGATGGCCGCGCGCACAGGAAATGTGATTCGGTATGAGGATCTGCGAGATGAACTGTTGCAATCCGCGCGACAGGAAACGCAGTCGCGTCATGAAGAATGGACAAAGAGAAAAACTGAGAAGGTTGCCCACGCGGTTGCCTTTGCCGCGATGCGATTTGGTATGCTCAAGCAGGACACAGGGAAGAAAATCGTATTCAATTTGAAAGAAGCTGTTTCGTTTGAGGGCTTTACCGGACCGTACTTGTTGTACACCTATGCGCGTATCCAAAGTCTCTTGAAGAAAGCAGGTCGCAAAAAACCCAAACAGACCGCGGGAACCCTTACGCATCCAACCGAGCATCAGCTCATCCTCTTGCTCGCCAAATATCCCGAGATTGTGTTTGATACGGCACAGAAGCTTGAGCCAGCCATGCTCTGTCAGTATCTCTTTGATCTCGCTAAAACATTCGCAGAGTTTTATGCGAATGTGCCTGTGCTTGCGCGGGAAGGAGTTGAGCGTTCTGAGCGGCTGGGACTTGTCAAAGCAGTCGGAGACGTTCTAGCTCAGGGGTTGGATTTGTTGGGAATTGAGACCGTTGATGAGATGTAGATAACTTTGTTCTCCATTCTCTCATTCCCTTCTCAGCCACTTTAGTGGCGTCCGATCGGACGTGACGGGGCTAAAGCCCCTAAGAAGAATCTTAAAGGGAATCAGAATAAAATTTGACCAGGGGGAAGTAACTCAATAAGATCCAGGAAACCTATGTTTAAGAACAAACACAAGAATGATATGCCAAGTACTGCGTCAGGAGAAACCATCATTGCTCAAGGAGTTCGTGTTGAGGGGGATTTTCATTCACAGGGAGACGTCGTGATCGACGGGGAAGTCGCAGGGTCGGTTGAGACGCAGAGCGCGCTTTCGATTGGGGAGACCGCGAAGATTCATGCGGATGTGAAAGCAAAGAGTGCAGTGGTTGCAGGGGAGATTGTGGGAAATATTTTTGCCACGGAGATGCTTGAGTTGCTCTCAACATCCCATGTGAAAGGAGATATCGTAACCGGCCGAATTTCCGTTGCCGCCGGAGCCCGCGTGAACGGAAAAATCAGCATGGACGAAAGTGGAAAAGGTGGAAAGGTGGGAAAGGTGGCAGAGGTGGATGAAGAAGAAACCCCCTAACCCCCTAACCACCTAGTGCTCTAACCACCCCTGTGTACTGTTACCTTTACGATGAATACATACAAGAGAATAAACGCTTTGAGCGAGAACTTTTGAAAATTGAAAATCGGTTGACCGACCTTGGGATCGCCGGGAAGGTATCGCGCCTTGCGTTGTTCCGCAATGCCGAAGAGATGATTCGTGATGAGATCGATCATGGGGTGTCCACAATCGTGGTCGTGGGCAATGACGAGACGATTCGAAAAGTTATTGATGTGGTCGCTGATAATGACGTAGTTTTGGGAATCATTCCTATTGGTCCCAACAACGAACTTGCCCGCATGATGGGCATCCCGCAGGGCGAGGCCGCCTGTGATGTGCTCTCGGCGCGACGAGTTGAAAAGATCGATGTGGGAACGGTGAACGGTCGACGGTTTGTGACTGGGCTTACCATGCCCAACTTTCATGCGGAGATTACCTGCGAGGACAAATTTCGCGTTACGAGTGTGGCGCGCCAGTCCGAACTTGAAATTCGTAATTTGGCAGACGTGACCGACCCGCGCGATGGACGTTTTGAGGCGATCATTCGATCGGCGATAAAACAAGGATGGGGAATTTTTGGGAAGACGAAACTCATGGAGAGCATCCTTCCGCTTAAGAGCATGGCAATCCGTTCCGACAAACCGATCTCCCTGTTTGTTGATGGGGAAGAAATGAAATCAACACGATTCGACATCGGTATTGAGCCATTGCTTCTTAAAGTGATTACAGGAAAGGCACGAGTGTTTTGATCATCAACTCTCAACAAAAAAGACTGAGCTAAGATGCTCAGTCTTTTTTGTGGTGCGCGGGAGAGGATTTGAACCTCCACGGCCTTGCGGCCACCAGCCCCTCAAGCTGGCGAGTCTACCAGTTTCTCCACCCGCGCTTTTATAGCTTCAGTACTATAGATAATGCCTTCATAATTTTCAAGTGCTTTGCGTTTTAGACAGAGCTCGTCGGGTGATCTGTAGATTTTTTTAAGAAAAAAAAGAGGCCGGAGGGACTTCTCGATGTTTCGAGTATCCCGCCGACCATGTGATGTCCTCTACTTCCAGTTCTCGTTCGCTCGAGCGATCAGCTCCCGCTTGCGTTGTTCGAGAAGAGCGCGAAGTTCATCGCTGACCTTGGTGCCGAGCCAGAGAGGGGGATTAAACTCGTCGAGTAGTACCTCTTTGACTTCCATCAGTGACTTCCGGCCGAAGTTTTTTGTTTTCAGAAGCTCGACTTCGGTCCATTGGATGAGCTCACCGACGAAATGGATGTTCGCGTTGGACATACAGTTGGTCGTCCGAGTCGAGAACCCAAGCTCATCCACCCTGCGCAGGTACGGATCGATCTTGGGCTGGTCGCTAGGAGCAACCCACCTGCTCTCAGCAGGGGGCCACGGGCTCTGCCCGTGGGTGAATGCCCATGCGCGGAGGTACTTGGGAATACAGACAACGATAGGATAGGCTTAGGGTCGTATGCAAATACGACTCTCAGGCCACAGTGCCTATCGTACGCAATATCACATTGTCTGGATTCCCAAGTATCGACGACGCATCCTGAATCCTGGTGTAGGTGGGGAACTGCGCAAA
>SCSL01000070.1 GCA_004298405.1 Patescibacteria group bacterium
AAACGAGGTGATAGAACGTACCATCCAAGAGCTCATCAACGATTCTGACGCATTACAGAGGCTCGTTGGCTACCAATGGATTGTTGAACAATGTGTATAGGTTAATTGGGGATGGTATAATCCGGCATAGTACGCACTTCCACATCCAACAATCACGATCCGGTCGATCTCACGTAGACGATCTTGCACCGCTTCAAGTCCTCCCAACACACACCGACCATTCAATAGATCGACACGACCACGAATCGAGTTTTCGATGACTTCCGGCTGTTCGAGAATTTCTTTGAGCATGAAATGGGGGTGCCCCGCTTTTGTCGCCTCTTCAACATCCCAGTCGATTCGAGAAACTCGATCTTTCACAGGCGCCTGCACCACTCCATCCAAGCTCATTCCCTCGCTCGTCACGGCCACGATTTCTCCGTCATCCAGATAGAGCACTTCTTTTGTATGGGCAATAATCGCCGATGGGTCAGAGGCAACAAAATACTCGCCTTGCCCAATCCCAACCACAAGCGGACTCCCCATGCGCGCGGCAATGAGTGTTTGTGGATGGTCTTGCGTGACAACGACGAGTCCATAGGTTCCCCGAACACGAGACAGAACTCGCTTCACGCCCATGAACAATGCCGTACCTCCGGCAAGCTCGCTTTCGATAAGATGCGCGAGAACTTCTGAGTCTGTATCGGAGGCAAACAGATGACCGTCCTGTACCAATTCTTGTTTGAGCTCAAGATAATTTTCGATGATTCCATTATGTACGATCGCGACGCGCCCCGTGCAATCGCGATGCGGGTGCGCATTTCTCTCTTGTGGAACCCCATGCGTCGCCCAGCGTGTATGGGCAATCCCACATGTCCCACGCGTTTCGAACTTGGTAATCTTCTCTTCAAGTTTTACCATCTTCCCCTCTGAGCGCACGGTCGTGAGCTTTCCATTTTGCACGCAAATCCCCGCGGAGTCGTACCCGCGATATTCAAGTCGCTTCAGCCCCTCCATGAGAATGGGGGTGGCAGGTTTGGTTCCGACATATCCAATGATTCCACACATATAGATCTATCATTCCACGAACACGATCTCTCCCCCATCGTGGGTGGCCTTTTTTGTGGACAACAGCAAAACAACTCGATAGGACAAGCAATTTCACGTATGGTCTGTGTCAAAATCTGTTCGACGATTCCATTTTGCGGTACTCTTGAAAGCACATGTATGTCTGTCCATCAATATCATCGCCAAGGCTGGAGTCGTTCCAGCCGCACCAGACGCGCCCTGCTTGCGCGTCTTGGACTTGGAAATCTTTCCAAGAAAAATCTAATCCTTCTTGTGGTTGCCGGAGTGTTTGCCGGATCCTTATTTGTTTTGGGATTCATGGCATACATTTCGCGTGATCTTCCTAATCCAAATTCGCTCACACAGCGAACCATCTCGCAAACAACAAAAATCTACGACCGCACCGGAGAGCATGTGTTGTACGAAATTTTTGGGGATGAAAACCGAACCCTCGTTCGTCTTCAAGAAGGATTTTGCGGGGGCGGAACAGAACTCGACCTTGATGAAAGTGGCATCCCGCTTTTTGCCGCCCAAGCCACGATCGCCGCGGAAGATCATTCCTTCTGTGAACATTCAGGCTTTGACTTCAAGGGACTCGCTCGGGCTGTTTTCCAAAACCTCACCGGAAACCGCGTAGGAGGTTCAACGCTCACTCAACAGCTCGTGAAAAATGCCATTCTCTCAAGCGAAAAAACGATTACGCGAAAAGCCAAAGAGCTGATCCTCTCTCTTGAACTTGAACGTCGCTACACCAAGGATGAACTTCTCCAAATCTATCTCAACGAAATCCCCTACGGCTCGACGTACTACGGCATTGAAGCGGCAAGCCAAAACTATTTTGACACGTCCGTCCAAGAACTCACCCTCGCTCAAGCCGCCACGCTTGCTTCCCTCCCAAAAGCGACCACCTTTTACCTCAACAATCCTGACCGTCTTCAGGCACGACGCGATTACGTGTTGGGCGAGATGCTTGATCTTGGATTTATTTCACAAGAGGAACATGATGCTGCCATTCTTGAACAAACCCCTGTTGAGGTTTCTCTCACAAACATCGATGCACCACACTTTGTTTTGTATGTGAAGGAACTCCTTGAGGAAACCTACGGACGCAGTGCGGTCGAACAAGGGGGACTCAAGGTCGTCACAACACTCGACTATGATATGCAGGTGATCGCGGAAGAAGAAGTGCTCAAGGGAGTAGACGAAAATCGCGAACGCTATGGGCTCACCAATAGTGCTCTGGTCGCCATTGATCCCAAGACCGGACAGATCCTCTCAATGGTCGGATCCAAAGACTACTTTGACGATGAGATCGATGGCCAGGTCAACGTTGCGACCCGTCTGCGCCAACCAGGATCCAGCTTCAAGCCCATCGTCTATACCAAGGCGTTTGAGATGGGCTACACCCCCAACACGGTGTTGTGGGATGTTGAGACAACTTTTCCGACCGTGACTGGCAACTACACACCGCATAACTATGACGGCGGCGAATCAGGACCGATCCGCGTGCGCGACGCGCTCCAACGGTCACTCAACATTCCCGCGGTCAAGATTGTTTATCTTGTCGGGATCGAAAACGCTCTGGATTTTGCCACGAGTCTGGGCTACTCCTCGTTTGACGATCACTCCGCGTTTGGACTTTCGCTAGTTTTGGGTGGTGGTGAAGTACAGCTTCTGGAACATACCAATGCGTATGCCACGTTTGCCAACGAAGGCATCCATCACGATCCCATCGCCATTTTGCGAGTAGAGGACAATGATGGAACCGTACTTGAAGAATGGAAGGAACGCGAAGGGAAAAAAGTTGTGGAGGCGAATGTGGCACGAACCACTTCGCATGTTCTCTCTGACAACGCCGCGCGCACACCAGTATTTGGAGCAGGAAGTTATCTGCAGTTAGGCGAGCGTCCGGTGGCCGCCAAAACAGGAACCACAAATGACTACCGAGATGGGTGGCTGATGGGATACACCCCGTCACTTGCCGTGGGTGTCTGGGTTGGCAATAACGACAACACCCCCATGAACCGTGCGGGGGGTTCTATTGGAGCAGGGCCTATCTGGAATGGATTTATGACACGTGCGCTTCAGGGAAAACCCATCGAGTACTTCTCCTCCCCGATCATCTCAGCGACTGGCAAGGCGGTGCTTGATGGAAGTATTGGATCGACAACGGTTGTGATTGATCGCGCCTCAGGCAAACTTGCGACCGAGTACACCCCTGACTCATATCGTGAAGAACGTACCTATGCGCAGTATCACTCGATCCTCCATTATGTCGATCGGGCAGACCCAACTGGACCTGCCCCTGAACATCCTGAAGATGATGAGATGTACGCCCCATGGGAAGCAGGGATTGCTACGTGGCTCCAAAAGAAACAAACGGAGACCGGGAAGGAAATTCTCAATGAAGAGCCACCAACGGAAGAAGACGATCTCCACGTCCCAAAAAATTTCCCCAGCGTGCGAATTACCGATCCTGACAATAATGATGATCTAGATACACGAAGCTTCACCATCTCAACATCGGCAGATGCTCCACGTGGCGTGAGTCGTGTTGAGTTCTATATCGATGGTCAATATCTTGGTTCAGACTCGAATGCTCCTTGGAGTCTCTTCACGACGATCCCAAGCTCAATTTCCCGTGGAGTCCATACATTGAAGGTGACGGCCTATGACGACATTGATAATAGTGGATCAGACACGGTCACCATCCAACTCAATGCCGATGCGGGAAATGAAAGTTTAGAGCTCATCGACCCAAAGAATGGTCAGACGATTGAGCGTCAGACTGGAACATATACCGTTGTCATTTCACTCAAGGAACCTGAAAATTATCGATCTGTGAGTCTCTATGCGGAAGACCTCTCAACAGGCTCCACATCGCTTGCTGGTCAAACGCTTGATCCCTCTTCTCCCTTCCTGACATTTGAATGGACGCTTCCAGCGTCGGGCACCTGGGCGCTCTGGGCCCGCGCGACCTCAGACAGTGGCTCAACGGAATTGTCGACCGCCGGTGTCTTGGTAGAGATTGTGCCAACGAGTGAGTCTGCTTCAGAAGAATCAACAGAGTCCACAGAAGGCGAGCCAACAACAGAAGAAGAAATCTTCGTTCCAGAGACAGATCTGAATCTGTTCTAAATGCCAAAATTCAAAAACCGCCCTGGATACATTGACAATCGGGCGGTTTTTTGATATTTTTTTGAGTCGCGAAATCGACAAGAACTTCAACTCGTTCCTGAGGAGGAGGGACTCATGGGCGACGAACAGCTCCTCACGCGTATCGCCGAGGTTCTGCGTACCGCCCAAGACGGACGCGACGCGAAGTACAGGATTCTGGGAATGGTGAGGCAGGCTCTTGGCCTGCATCTCCGTCCCTGTGTCGTCACGGTCTGTTGGTCGCCAAACGCCAACGGACGCTCGGCCTTCATCCAGGCCGAAGGCCGTGTGGACTTCGACATCACTACTCGTACTTCATGAGTCCCCCCCTCGCCCCGCGACGACAGAACACCACACTGGTGATCCTGTCACTGACGGGGTTTTCTCTTTTCATAAAACCCGCCGTTGTGTTTGGGGGTAGACCGTCGAACGATGCAGAATTGAAATGATGGTGATCTCAGTAGTTTGGACATGATAAACAATCCGATAATCCTCGATCCGATACTTCCTGAACCCCTTCAATGGTGGTCCTAAAGGAATACCACTCAACGGATCTAATAAAATCTCCCCCGAGATTACTTCTTTTATCCGAACCTGCACTCGATCGTGCAACTTCTGAATATCTTTCTTTACTTTTGGGTGGTAAAGAAGACGATACTCTATCCCCATACCTCCTCATGAGATAGTCTTGTTCCTTTTTTCAACGACTTCATCCGCTTCTTGGCAATTTTCAAAAGTTCAGCATCTTCCTGACGATTGACAATGT
The DNA here is from genome assembly GCA_004298405.1 of Patescibacteria group bacterium. Lineage (GTDB taxonomy): Bacteria > Patescibacteriota > Patescibacteriia > UBA9934 > GWF2-40-263 > UBA12478. The sequence goes on from SCSL01000070.1 coordinate 4,970, forward strand.
ATTCACGCACCGCATTTCGGATAAGCTCACTGCGTGTTTGGGATGTTTGTCTGGATAACTTGTTAATTGTTTTTGTCATTGCTTGAGGAAGCGATACAGACAAAATGGTTGTTTGTCGGGGCATAGGAGTAATACTTAGTAATAACTTTATTTTACTCTCCGATGACCTACTAGGCAAGATACGCGTCTCGCATGAGAAGTCCCGGCGCCATCATAAGCTCACGCTGGGATATCGATCTGGTTGGTGATAGTCAGGTTGTTGCCCAGGCACCGGTGAGTACGCAAGAAACTGGCCAGCCATGATCGCAAAGGCATTGAGCGCACGAAGATTTTCAGGAACCATTTTCCAAGGAATGGTGAGAGAACTCTTCCAAAGTTTCTCGCTTGTTTTTTCAAAGCGCAAAACCGGGGAGAAGGACTCGAATACGTCACATGGATGACGGATCGAATCAAATCCAAGAGCAAGAAAATGCCCGCCCGCCCCAAGCTCAACCTCAAGGTACCGATGACCAGGACCAACCAGGAACAGCTCAACAACATCAAACTCCCACAACTTCTCCACACGAGTACCCATGGGCGCGTCTGGTACTTTTTGATCGTATAGCATCGGTGCATCAACTCGAAAGAGAATCCCCTCCTTCGTCTGAGAGACAAAGGCGTCTGCGTGCAGACGATCGTCGGGACAAGTCGAACCATCCCACAGTCGATCAATCTGTAGATGAAGTTCTTGTGGAGTATGGGGAATACGCATCATAGGAACCGAATCATCTTACCAAAACAAAAAGACAAGCACGACGCCTGTCTTTTTTTGATCGATTATTGCGCGAGAGGAATGATCTGTCCTCCCACGGCTTGGACAAGGGTCAGCTCCACTTCTGCGTCGCCGTTCTCGTCGAAGTTGAATGTTCCGAGTATTCCTGGCCAGTCCACCACTTGGTAGCTGAAGTACCCCGCAACAGCCTCTGGATCTTCTCCGACGGCCGCAATTGCCTCAGCAAGCAAGTAAACGGCATCATAGGCACTTGCCGTGAAGGCTGGGAATTCGGAGGCACTTCCATACGCATCTTCAAAGGCGACGAGCATCGCAACGGCTTTCCCCTCTGTCGGAAGTTGGACCTCAGCCATGACTGTCTCTTCATAGAGACTTGCGTTTGCCGCGATTGCACGACGATCAAGCATGGAATTCACGGCAAAAACACCAGCATTCATACCGCTCTCCTGGATCTGTTTGAGGATGAGCTCTCCAGAGACGTTTGTCTGTGCGCTTACGTAGACCATCTGAGGATTTGCCGCTCGCATTTTGGTAATGAGGGCTCGAAAATCTGTTTCTCCCGTGTTATAAGCTTCGTCAAACACGAGTTCCCCTTGATACGAGGTCTTGAACGCATTGCGAACGCCTTGAGCAAAATCTGTGTTCTCAGAAATGATCGCCGCACGCAGAAGATTGTGACCTACGGCATAGTCAGCCACCAGCTTTGCTTCAAAATCGTCAGCTGGGTAGGTGCGGAATACGAGGTCTCCAGCCGTTGTAATGTCTGGACTCGTTGCGGTTGGTGATAAGAGAAGCACACGAGCTTCTTGTGTGATTGGGGCGGCCGCGAGAGTCTCCCCTGAGCAAGTTCCACCCAAAATAAACTTAACACCAGCAACATTGACGAGCTTTTGTGCGGAGGTCGTAGCTGTGGCTCCATCACACTTAGTATCCTCATAGATAAGCTGAATCTGCTTTCCATTCACTCCACCTGCATCATTAAGTTGAGAAACAGCAAGATCATAGGCCTTTTGAACCATGGCTCCATAAGAGGCAGCCTCTCCCGTAAGTGGTGCAAGGACGCCAATCTTGATCGCGCTTGTTGATCCTCCTGTGACAGAGAAGTAGATCACTCCAAGGATGATGAGTACACCCCCGATCGCCCACAAAAGGGCATTTTGTTTATTTTCTGCCATAAAAAGTGTTTTAGTGGTTTAGTCGTTGAGTGATTGAGTGGCTGAGTTCCTAAACGACTCAGACACTCAACGACTTTTTATTGCTTATTACTGCTTAATGGGCATGACAATATATCGATACGCCTCTGTCGATCCTTTTGGAGTAAGCAGACACGGGTTCCCAGGGTCGATCATCTCGAACACCACTTGGTCAGAGGAAATTGCCTGAAGACCATCCAGGAGATATCGATAGTTTACCGTAACGGTGTTTGCCTGCCCAGAAACATCGGCACTGCATTGGCTTGTGTTTGCTCCTCGTGTGGCGTCGATCGCACTTACGGAAAGCTGTTTGGTTTCAGGATCAAAGCCCAAATTCACGTCAAATAGCCCATTTTTTGAGAAAAGACTGGCCGTTTTGACGCTCTTGATGAAATCTTCTCGATCGATGATTGTCTGAGTTTGGAAGCTTGCCGGGATGATCTGCCGGTAGTCTGGATATTGCTCGTCGATTGTTCTGGAAATCAGCTCAACGGAACCATAGATAAAAACAACTTGGGATCCAGAAACACTCAGTGTCAAAGATGAAGGAAGCTCCACATCGTCTTTGAACACAGAGAGAATACGACCCACCTCCGAAAGAGTCTTGGCTGGCACCACAAGAGCCAAGGACTCCCTTATGGGACTTACAACCGGGATGGTTGCCTCTGCCAGCCGATAAGAGTCTGTTGCGGCCATCGTGAGCCGTCCTTCGCCCTCATGGGGGAAAAACTGAAAGGAAACACCCGTGAGCTCTGGACGAGACTCATTGGTCGCAACGGAAAAGAGAACTTGTGAAAGAGCCCGCTTGAAATCGTCCACAGGAATCTGAACAGAAAGTTCTCCTTGCACACGTGGAACAAGAGGAAACTCAGATGAATTGAGTCCATTGATTTTCGTTTTGTAGGTTCCACATTCGACTTGCGCAGACTGATCATCAGCCTCAATGCGAATCGTTTCATTTGGAAGAAGCGAAACATAGTCAAAAAAAAGCTTTGAGGGAATCGTGTACTCTCCTGGTTCGTCCACTTTTCCCCGAACCGAACAGTTCACGGCCATCTCGAGATTTGTTGCGGTAAATCGAATGGTTCCTCCTTCTGCTTTGACTAAGACATTCTGCAGAATGGGAAGATTCACATTCTTTGTCATCAAATGACTTGTAATACTCAATCCTTGGTGGAGATTGTCTCGAGTGCAGGAGAGTTTCATATCAGCTAGTTCTTTACTATGTGTTTATGAGATAGAGAGAAAAAAGAATGCAGTAACAATAAGGGGTGTGAATGGCGGGGATAAATCTATTTTTGTTTGTATGTTAGCCAAGAATCTCCTTGTGGATTTGTGTACGGATAGAGGGACAGAGTTGTGTGCTTACATGGGATGGTTTTGAAGAGCGTGTGGGAATGTGTAGATGACACAGTTTCATACACATCTTTCTGTGCTGTTATCCTGAGGCTTATCCGCACAGAGATCCATCAGGACAAGCTGTGGACTAGAGTGCGTATAACTTCTGTTTAATCAGTTCAAGATCGTGCTGAAGTTTCTCGTCTTCAAGAAGACAGCCAGTAATTTTGTCGTACGCGTGCATGGCCGTTGTGTGATCACGACCTCCAAGCTCGGTTCCAATCGAAGGGTAACTTGCTTTCATTTCTTCACGCATGAGGTACATCACAATCTGGCGTGGGAACGCGAGGCGCTTTTGCCGACTCTTTCCCAAGAGGTCGTCGAGATGGACATCGAAATAATTGGCAACGGTGATGATGAGCTGTTTGGGGGTGACGTTCTTGCGGCTCGTTGCAGGTTGGAAGCTTGAGAGGATTGGCTTGACGGTTTCAAGCGTTGGACGAGCATTTTTGAATTGATGGAACGCAATGATTTTATTGAGGGCTCCTTCGAGCTCGCGGACATTGGTTTGCACGACCGTGGCCACATGATGAAGAATTTCACGATCAAGGGAGTACTGTTTTTCATGGCATTTTGTGCCTAAAATAGCGCATCGAGTCTCAAAGTCTGGCGAGCCAACGTCAGCGAGCATCCCGCACTCAAAACGCGAGATAAGCCGATCTTCCAATGCGGGGATGGCTTTTGGCGGACGATCCGAAGAAATGACAATTTGTTTGTTGTTTTGGTAGAGCTGATTGAATGTATGGAAGAATTCTTCTTGTGTCCCCTCTTTTCCTGTAATGAATTGAATATCGTCGACGAGCAGAACATCCACCGTGCGGTATCTGTTTTTGAATTCAACGATACGGTTGGAACGCAGGGCTCCAATAAAGTCGTTGGTGAATCGTTCACAGGTGATATAAAGAATTTTCGTGCTCGGGTTCTTGTGAATAAGTTCGTTCCCGATGGCTTGCAAGAGGTGAGTTTTCCCAAGTCCCACTCCCCCGTAAATAAACAATGGATTATAAATGCCGCCGGGCTGTGCGCAGACAGCTTGTGCGGCGGCATGGGCTAACTCATTTTGTTTTCCAACGACAAAGGTTTCAAAACAATACTTTCCGTTAAGGGAAAATTCTCCTGTGCGGATCTCCCTCACCTCTTCCCGTGGTTGGTAGTGGGAAGACGCTTGGGAGACGGGAGCCTCCACCTTTGGTTTTTCAAAAAGAGGGATGGCTTGAGGTGTTGTTGGCCGTGATTCAACACGGTAACTCAGTGATTTGATACTTCCCTTGCTGTGTTCTGAAAGGGAACGGAGAATTTCTTTGGCATATTTTTTTTCCAGCCACGCTTTTGTGAACATATTTGGTACACCAATGACAACGGCGTGTTCGTTAACATCAGAAATAAACGTACTTTTGAACCATGTCGTAAAATTGGCTTTACTCAGCGCGAGTTCTAGTTCTCCCAGGACAGATTGCCAAAGTTCGTTCGTGTTCATAGGCGAGTATGAGTGGAGAAATCCTCCAAAAAATGTTCGTGGTCTGTAGTGTAGACCAACTGTCCACATGTGGGCAAGCATGGCTTTGTTGTGCATATGGGTTGATGGATTGTGGATACTATGTTAGTATCTTCGCGTATGGCAAAACGAACATATCAACCAAAGAAACGGCAACGATCAAAGGTACATGGATTCCGGACTCGAATGAAGAGTTCAACAGGAAGGACTGTCCTTCAACGTCGACGGGTGAAGGGTCGCAAGAAGCTTACCGTCTAGGTATGTTGCCACAGGCATATCGCCTACGCCTTGAAAAAGATATCAAAACGCTCTTTGCCCGCGGGAAGAGCGTTTTTGGTTCGCTTGTGGGAATGAAGTTTCGTGCCAATGCGTTGCCTGTGAGCCGGTTTGCGATCGTGGCTGGTGTGAAGGTGTCCAAGAAGGCGGTCGTGCGCAATCGTTTGAAGCGTCAGGTAAGAGCGATCATCCACGAACTGCTTCCTAAGATTGCTCCTGGACATGATGTCCTTCTCTATCTGAAGCCTCAGGCTGTCGATAAGTCATCTGAGGAACTCAAGAAGGAAGTTTTTGCTGGCTTCAAGAAAGCCAAGCTTCTATGATCTTTCGATTCCTTACTCTCAAAGCAATTCGTCTCTATCAAAATACGCTTTCTTTGGATCATGGACCATTAAAGTACTTGTTTCCTGGAGGTTTTTGCCGATTTTATCCTTCGTGCTCTGAATATGGATATGTTTGCGTGGAGCGTCATGGAACCCTGAAAGGCGGCTTTTTGGCCGCTTGGCGCATTGTGCGTTGCAATCCGTTCTCTGCCGGCGGAATTGATGAGCCTCCAGAAGGAAGAACATAAAACAGCCAGAAAGATGGCTGTTTTTAGATTCTGAACTGTTTTATCCTGGCCGTACCGCCTCGGATGAGTTCGATCGTAGATTTCGCGATGCCCAGTTCTTCTGCAAGCAGATCGATCACGGCTTCATTTGCCTTCCCTTTTTCTGGTGGAGCAGTGACGGAGACCTTGAGGGTGTCCTCATCGATCCATACAATTGAGTCTTTTCGCGCACCAGGCTTTACGTGGACGGTCAAAATCATAGGCAAGTCGCCACATCTTGCTTGCGGGTGATCTCGATAAGTTGATCGTGGATGGTGCCATTGGTCGCAACAAGATCGGTACTTTCTATGGACCATGGGCTTCCGCAATAGTCTGTGACTTGACCGCCTGCCTCTGTAATGAGGAGAGCTCCAGCGACTACATCCCACGGTTTGTTCCCTGTGAGGATCACAGAATCAGCACGTCCTGCGGCCACGCTTGCCAGCATGATCGCGGCTGAACCCAAACGACGGAAATAGGTCGTTTGTTGCTCAAGGGCATAGATGATTTGACCATGGCGTTCATGATCTCGGTCTCGGTAGCCGCGTCCCGCAAAGAGCATTGCACCGCGTACGCTTTTTTTTGTTGAAACATGGACAGGTTGCCCATTGAGCGTCGTCCCCTTTCCGGTTTGTGCCACAAACAGGTCATTGTGAAGGGGATCAAAGATGATACCAAGCTGTGTCTTGCCTCCCACGACATAACCGATGACAACCGCGAACAGGGGAATGTGGGCGATGAAGTTTGACGTTCCGTCTAACGGGTCAATGACCCATGTAGGTTCTGATCCGATGGTTCTGGTGAGTGCATCCGGAGATTCTTCGCACAGAATCGTATGATTTGGAAATGCGTCAGAGAGGGTTTTTTTGATGACCTCGCTACTTTTCAGGTCCGTATCTGTGACCGGAGAATTGTCTGACTTGAATCGGATGTCTTGAGGTTGTCCAAAAACAGAGAGAATGTAGTTCCCGGCCGTTTTGACTGCTGAAATTCCAATCTCAAGTTCATGCATAGTTTTTCTTTTCCAAATCACGTTACACCCAAGCAGAGATTTGTCGCAATGGCATAAGAGTCCGCATCATGGTACGGTTGATGGGAAACATTCATTATTTTTTTGGGCGATTTTTATGAAGCTGGCTTTCTCTTCGAAAATTATTTGGGCAATGTTGGCATCCGTCATCGCATTAGGCATGCTTATTGGAGGTTGGTTTGTGTTCCCGTTCTTCAGGGATATGCAAGACCAGGCTGAGATTTACCAAACGCAGGAAACCGGTGTTCTCTTGTTTGAGATTGGGATGCATATCGAGCCGCATGGAGCAGAAGTAAGTGACCTTGTTTCTCAACAGGGAGCCTCTGCTGAGAGTCAAAACATTCCAGCAGGCCGTTCAACTGGACCAGATTATAATAACGAAACCTTCTTTCAAAAATCTGTCGACGACATAGAGGAATTATTAGCCTTGGTTGAACGGCACAACGGGGTTGTGACCATTCAGGCCCAATCTCCATTTACAACGACCGCTATAAAAAGCGATGAGACAGCAGGTATTTTGGGCGAATGGGAAAAACGTGGACATGAAATAGGTCTGCATTTCCATGAGGATGCCCACTTAGGCAAAAATTCAGAGGCATTACCAATCCAAACTTGGTGCGATGTTTTTGGGGAAGAAATTGATTGGATTCGCGCATTAGGCGCCTCAGACGTCCGATACTGGAGCGGCGGGAATCTTTACCCAGATGTGTATGAGGCGGCTGTATGTGCTGGTCTTGGAATCCACGGTGATTGGAAAAATCCGGAGAAACAAGATTCGCACGCCGAATTCCTTGGATTGCATCCTTGGAGACCATCAGGCGGAACAGATGGTGAGGATATTGAGTCGGTTGTGATTCACAATCCGGAACGTGACGTCGTGTATCTTCCTAGTGGCATTTTTAGCCGCACAGATTACGCGGCCACACGTCGGTCAGAAGAAATGGGAGGAGATGAAGGTTATTTTGAATTTTTGGAAGAGAGTTTGAGGACATCGGTAGAGAGCGTAGACCCTGACCGGATAAACGTTTTTCACATTACGATTCATCCAGGTGAATTTAAGGGGGGAGCAAACGAGCCGTTTCAGGTCATTGAAGATTTTTTGACAGAGGTTGTTGATCCTCTTGTGGCTGAGGGAAAGGTCAGGTGGGCGACTTTTTCGGGTATGGCAGATGCATTCACTACTTGGGAAAAAGCCAACCCAACCATTGATCCTCGCGGCGGAGAAGGTACTTCCGCCACGAAAGCAGATGATTCCGTTATGCAGGAAGAAGAAGTCTCGACCGATTCCTCCCTTGGAGAAGCAGGGGATGAGGCGGGCACGTATTGGGTTACCAACCCATCAGATGGGGATGCGCGTTTATTTGTCCAAGTCATTCAATCTGACGAAAATCGAGGGAAGAGACTTCCGACACTTGTTCTTTTCCCAAGCGGAGGGGCACACAGTAGTCTGTTTACACAACTACAGAGGAAGAAAGGCTCCGAACCCATTGCTGATACATTCGCGCAGGCTGGGTTTACCGTTGTGGTGTTTGACCCGGATGGTCGTGGCCAGAGTGAAGGAACGGACGATCTTTACGGCTTTGTACATCAAGACGGCGTGAAGGAGATTGTGAAGTACATTCAAACCTTGCCTGAAGTCGACTCAGAACAAATCGGGTTTGTTTCCTATTCGTACGGGAATAATCTTGCCTCCGCAACCATGGCACGCTACCCAGAACTCCCGATTCGGTTCTTTATTGATTGGGAAGGACCTGCTGGCATGGAACAATTTGGTTGCACGGATGGCGCGTCAGTTGCCATTGGTTTTTTTGACCGTCACCCATGTTCTGATCAGGACTACTGGGATCAGCACACACCTCTGCTATTCATTCCAAAATTAACGGTTCCGTACCTTCGGGTACAAACAGAGGTGAACCATGTGGCCGGCAATGGAACCAAGCACGCGCTCGAGCTTGTAAACGCGGCGATTGATGGAGGGGTTCCATGGGTACGGCTCAATGATGGGGTCGTCAACCAGCTCTATGATCTTAACAGTCCGCCATCCTATATTTCTGAGCAGGAAGAGAAAAACTTAACAGATAAACTTGCTGGCTTTGCGACTGAACTATTTACGCTCGTAGATTGAAAATTTCTGTAGCAAAAAAACAGGCGCACTGCCTGTTTTTTAGGTTATTTGATGATAATGTCGCGTAGGTATTCAATGACCTTGCGGTTTTTGAGGATTTGTTCCATGTAGTCGCGATACTGTGGCGAGTACACTTGTTCCTTCGTCTTTTGATCCTCATAGCTTGCCGCGATGCGATCAAGTTCTTCGTCGAGTTCTTTTTCTGCCACATCGATTTTCTGTTCGCGCGCGATCTCCCGCATGGCGATGGCGACTTTGACCCGCATGATGGCCTGAGGGGTGAAGTCGATTTTCATCTGCGCAAGCGTCTTGCCGAGGTTCTTCACATAGGTGTCGAATTCAAGCCCCTGCGTCTCCACCGCGCGCTGGAGCTCGAGAATCATTTTATTGATCTCTTCATTGAGCAGCAAGTCGGGGATGTCTTCAAATTGTGTTTTGCCCGCGACAAGTTCCAGCATTTCTTTTTCTTCCTTGGTGCGCGCCTCATGTTCTTTCTCATCCAAGAGATTTTTTCGAATGAGGCCTTTGAGTGTTTCAAAGTCTTGTATCCCAAGCAGAGAAGCCAGCGTATCATCCAGTGTCGGTGGCTGAAGATGGAAAAGTTCCTTGAGTTCAACATCAAACTCAACATCCTTCCCTGCCACCATCGATTGCACATGCTCTTTTGGAAACGCGAGCGAAAATGTTTTCTTTTCCCCTTCCTTCATCCCTTCGAGTTTTTCCTTGAAGCCAGGGATGTAGTATTCCTCATTGAGAAATACAGCATGGTTTGGCGATTGACCGCCTTCGACAGGAACACCGTCCAGTTTCATGTTCATCGAGATCACAACCTTGTCGTTCGCGGTCACCAGGTTCTGTGCGGTCGCGCGGACTTCTGAGGTTTGCATACGTTGGAGATCGCGCAGAGCCAAATCTATTTCTTTGTCTTCGACGGTTGGCTTTTGTGCTTGGACGGAAAGTTTTGAGAAATCTGGCAGGCTCTTTGCGCGTGGCATGAGCGTGACTTCGGCCGTAAACACAATGTCATTGCCTGGAGCAAGTTTTACCACATCGATTTTTGGTGAGCCGACCGTATCGATGTTGTCTTCCAAAATGGCGGAGATGAACGACTTACGAACAATGGATTCAAGCGCCTCCTCAAGAATTTTCATTTCCCCTAATCGTTGCTTTACCACTTCAAAACTTGCGTGCCCAGGACGGAACCCAGGGATCGAGGTCTGCTCGCTTAACCGTTTTGCCGCTTCTTCTAAATACGGCTGGGCATCGTCTTGAGTCAGCGTAAAGGTGAGTCTGAGCCCGTTCTTTGGGAGGATTTCTTTTTGGATGTTTGGCATACATATTTTTGTGTCATCCCGAGCGACTCCGAGCTTGTCGAGGGGAGTCGAGGGATCTCCTAAGCGTCAGGAGAATATCGATTTTGAGCTCTACTGTCAATATAAAAACCCCGATTACGCACCATGAGGTTTGTGTATCAGGGTTCGTTGTCGATTGAAGTTTGGAAAGCTAGACCTTCTTGCGCTTCATGAGGATGGTGCGAAGGATGGTTCCAGCTCGGACACTGAGCGTGTCCACCAGGTTTACCGTGTTCGCCAGTGCGAGTTCATCTCGAAGTTCGAACTGGGCGATGCGCAGGGAGAGTTCGCGCACGACCATCATACGTTGGACATCGATGGGCTGTCCTTCGAAGGAAGGATGCCCTGAGTTCACCGTGATGATGTTCGGGCGTGTGCGCGCTGCCCCGAGGTGGAAGGAGCTGGTCACCCCCTCCACCTCTGTGCTGAAGTATGGCACAAGTCGGAGTTCGAATGGCGTACCATCCGTCCAGAGGAAGACGAAGCTCGAAGGGTTGCGCTTATCTTCCTCGTTCGACTTACGTCGAACAGACAGGAAGCACTTGGTCGACTTTGGGAGTCGAGTATCGGGCGCTGACAATTCAGTCACCGTGACCTGGTATTCTGCCTCGGCCTCGCCGGCCTCGTAGATCGCGCTCAGACCGTCTTGTGCGATCTCGAGGGAACCTCCGCATTCACTCCCGTCCCAGGTGAACTGACCCGTTGTTCGCCTGGTGTTAATGAGCTTGAGCGTGATGCGCTGTCGCGGGAGTACGGTGCGGACCCGCTGGGAAAATCCGAACGGGAGCTCGGATACGATATTTACGCCTATTGTCTTTTCGTTGGCTTCGCTGTCCATTACCCGCAGGCGGAAATCGCCTACCGCCTTGCCAGCGGTGAAGGTGACATTCAGGCCGGTCTTCTTGCTGAGTGTGCCACCGGAACTCTGATCGTCCCAGGTATAGGAGATTCCTGGTTTTGGATCCACGACCTCCAGGGAGACCTGTTCTCCCGGCTCGAGACTTACTACACTTGGGGCTACCCGTAGCAGATCCACGTCGACGACTGGCGTCCGGCTCTGCGGGGCAGAGCCGACGTTCTGCATCAGCCGAACGATTTCTTGGCGCAGAGTCTCCGCGTCCGTGGAGGTCATGCGCTTGGCTGTATCCTGTCCCAGGACGGCTGTGACCCTCGGAAGCAGGACGTCATGAAGGAACTTCACGATCCGGAAGATCATTTCCTCATCGTCGTAGAGATCCTGGCGGAAGCTCAGGCGATCCTGACCGACCAAGCTTTTGAGACCGGGGATGACGATCGAACCTGCGACCTGCGGGTGGTCAAGCATTTGCCGCACGGGGCGCAGGAGCGTGGCCAGTGCGGGCGTGAGCCGTACGCTACTGAAGAACACGTGGATATCGCAGACAGGCTCCAACGCCCACATCTCGAGCCGATCCACGTTCGCGTCCGGGTCGGGAAGGATGCCCAGCTCGTAGCTCACGCTTCCCAGACCAGGAATTGTCCCCTCACCTTCGATCTTCTCACCCATGAGCCTGCGGCTTTTGAGGTGGTGTGATCGACCCTGTTCATCGATGACGGTCACGCGTCGCGCCACATGCATCGGCATCCGTCCGGCGAGCTCTTCCACGAGGCGCTTGGGTGAGCGATCATGCTTGGGGTTGACCCCGTCGCCTGAACCCAGCTCCAGCAGAGTCACCACCGTGCCGCTCACGCGGATTGGGTGATTCGCCGGAGGATTGAAGGTGTCCCACGAAGCGGAGCCATTGTTCCACATGGCGATAAGTTGCGTGGGCGTGTACGTGATCACGCTCAGGACGCTGTCGCCTGCCTGGCGGGTTTCGACCCGCAGGCCTCTTGCATGGTGCACGAAGCCTTTGCTGCCATTTCCCATGCGTCCGCGCTTCTCTGGGTCGGCGGCCGACGGAGAGAAGTCCAGCGACACGATGGCATCCAGGCCATCTTGATTCATGCCTTCACCGTCATCAGTGATCATCAAGTCGGTGTGCGTGTCACGCCGCACGAAGCGGATGATGATTTCACGCGCCTTGGCGTCTACGGAGTTCCAGATCAATTCGCGCACCGCCGCGATGAAGTCGCGAAAATGCTCGGTGTGCTTGGAAAGGTGGGACGTGTCGATGCGCGGACGGGCTATACGCGTGCCAACGCGATTGCCGAGGTTGGAGTCGTTCATGTCTCCTCCTGTGCGATTGAAATGGGCGAGGTGTGTAATAATCTCTTCAGCTTTAGCACCGCAAAGAGGTTCTTTCCGGTGCTCAAGAAAAGGGTGGATGCGTTTGCTCCACCAGTCTTCATCCTTTCAGAAGTTCTCCACCGTAACGCGAGTGCTTGAGCATCTCTAGGTACTGCTCAGGCTCTGCGGTTCCAGCAGCTTCTAGGATCTGCTGGAGCTGTACCAGGGGTTTGTCGAGTCTGCCAAGAAGGGTACTCCGCTGGTCTTCCGGAATCTGACAGACCATGCGTGCGAGTTGAACCATCTCGACAAATCGACCCACGACCAGCTCAACTTGATTGGGAGAAAGAGGAGCTGTGCCATGAACGAGAAGTTCTTCAATCATGTCTCTTGGCGGCGGTGCCAAAGCTGGGAGAGTCGCGTCGAGCGTAAGCCACGGGAACTGCACCTGCAACCCAATGAGTTGGCCATCGATGCTTGCCCTGGACGCCAGCAGTATGGCCGCCACAGAACGTACGAGAGCCTCGTGGACTGAGACTTGTGCAGGAACGGATCTCGCCACGGATGGGGGCTGAGCTTGTACTAAGGCTGGATGGACTCGTGGTGGAGTCGTAACTTGCTTTGTCGACGAATCCTGTTCAGAAGCGGGGGAGGCGGCATGGCGTTCGAGCTTCAACGGCTCGATCGTGATTTCCCCAGCGTCCACGTTCTTGAGAAATGCGTGGGTAAGCGAGTCGAACTCGGTGAGTCTTTCAGCATATCTCCGACTCAGGATGGTTCGGATGACACCGATCATTGTGGGGTACTGTCGCTTCCCTGTTGGACGGTACTCCAGGAGCGAGCGGACGACCCATTCATCAAGTCCAGTGCGGTTGGAGAGCACCGAGATGGGTTCGTCACGGCGACCTTCAAAGATCAGGTTCGCCGCCTGCGCGAGCGAGGACACACCCAGGAGCTCGGCGAAGTTTCTTCCAAGGAGAGCCTGCGCCGTCACCTGGAATCTTGTATCGTCTGGATCCGTGGCAATCAGCCCCATAGTCAGGCCGGTCACAGCTCTTGCCAGGTACTCTCCAGATGGGCGGTGGGAGCCATTGGGTGTCCACTTGGACACTTGCCTGTCTTCCACGCCAATCTGAAGTGCTACGAGTGGCCAGCCTGCCTTCTTGGCGAGTTGCCCCAGCGCTTCGATGATCTCATTGCGTGTGGTTAACGCGTCGAAGTCGATCTTCCGTGCGAGCTCCGGATTCAGGATCAGAAGCCTGGCGAGGCCTGGGTTGGTTCGACGCAGTGCATCGAGCTTTGGGAGCCATGCAAGGATCTGGTGCTTGGCGTCCAGCACATAGAGTCGCTCCAGTTCGATACCTGTGAGTGCCTCGAAAGGCGCTTTGAACCGGCTGGTCAGGCCAACGGTGAACTCGCTTCGGAGCCATCGATCAACTTGATCCTGACTGGTTCCCAGTGTTTGGACGAATCCTATCCTGTCACCATCGTTGTCGTTGAGGAACTGGTGCAGGAGCTTCCCCAACTTGGTGTCCTTGTTGTAGCGGTAGGAAGGGATTATCCAGGTTTCCCTCATCGTATCCTCCTTTAGATATGGGTTTTCTGAGAGGAATCTCAGAAGGATCGACCCTATCAAGCGTATGGCTGGCATGTCAAGCGACCATTCTTGACGTTCTTTCAAGCATTCGGTAGGGTCAAACATCCGGAAAGCCGGAATAAAGGAGGTGCTCGTGGGAGATTCCACACTCCAAGGTCGTCGTCGCGTACGCAAGGACAAGGAGGCGCTAAGCGAAGCTGTGCCTGGGTTCCGGGTGGTTCCTCTGGGACCGATGTACCTCAAGATCAATATCGAAATGATCGCTACGTTCCAAAGCGGCGGGTGCGTTCCCGTGTCGCAAAGCGTGCGTGATACCATCCCTCACTAATCTATACTAAAACTGTATTCCATGAGATACTATTCTCATGAAAAACATAGGCAGACCCCTGTCCATGGTTGCTCACGATACGGTTGGGCAACTCAAGGACAAA
>SCSL01000071.1 GCA_004298405.1 Patescibacteria group bacterium
TCTTTGTTCTATACGAGATCTATACCCAGCGTCCTCTTTCAGATGATCTTCTTGATTGGCGCGATACACGAGACACCCAAGAAGATCTCCTCACCATGTTTGATGCCTCTCCACACCAGATAGCTCGTTCTTTAGAAGAAATCACTCCACAAACTCAGATTTATATTGGGAAGCTCGACGACGGTTTCTTCCAACATATTCCGGACACCCTCGAACTCATCTACACCTTATTCCCTGAAAAACGCATTCGCCGTTACAACATTGAGATAGGGGGTAAAGACGAGCACGAGCTCAAGAAGCACCTCGAACACAACGGACATAGAATTGGTGACGACACCAAATCAATGATGGCACACGACGACTTCAGACGCTCCCTTCGTGAGCCAGATCCCACGCAACCAGACTGGAAGAAGTGGAAGATTAAATCCCCAGAAGAAATAACCCTTATTCGTCTTCGTGTAGAAGACCTTGGATTCCCAGACGGTGCCACGACACAGGAAATTTTTGACCGCGCCGCTACATTAGGTTTGGAACTTTGTCCTCCAGAAGTTGGTCCTCAGCTTCGTCTGCAATATGTGAATCAGCCAATGAACGAATACATCCACGTTGGCATGAGACAAATCACCGACTCGGACGGCAACCCGGACGTCTTCGGCGTAGAACGCTATGACGACGGGTCGTGGCTCAGCAGCGGTTGGGCGTGGCCGACGGGCGGGTGGTTTGCGGACGTTGAGTTCGTGTTCCGTCTTCGCAAGCCTACCGGCAACCATTAATCCTTCCGCTGTGGGCACGCGCATTGACAACGGAGCGACGCACGCGTAGCCTAACAGAACCACTCGACACGATGTTCGGGTGGTCATTATTTGTAGAAGTATGCCAACGTATTTATCCGCAGAAGCACTCGAGCAGATGAAAATTGAACTCGAGGGTCGCAAAAAAGAGATAAGGCGAGAAATCGCGGAGAAGATTCTTCATGCCAAAGAGATGGGGGACTTGTCCGAAAATTTTGAATACCAAACAGCTAAAGAAGAACAGGCACTCAACGAGACGCGCATTGTTGAGCTTGAAGATATCCTTCACGACGTTGTTCTTGTTGAGGATGCAACAGGAGCGAAGGAAATCGCCTTGGGGACAACATTTGTCGTTGAAACAGAAGGAAAGAAAAAAACATTCTCGTTAGTCGGTTCCAATGAGGCAAACCCACTTGAAGGAAAGATTAGTAATGAGTCTCCTATTGGGTTGGCATTTTTTGGAGCAAAACCTGGAGATCAAGTTGAATTCCAAACGCCGTCCGGTACGGTCAGATATCGAATTGACGAGATTCATTAACGTTGACAATCAAGAAGGAGTTGAACTAAAATACAGCATATTTCGCTGTATTTTTTATCTACGGTGAAGCATGTTCCCTATGATGCAGGAAGAAAAAGATCGTCTTGGTCGTTTACAAAAAATTCGTGAATCTGGGGTGGATCCGTATCCAACAAAGGGAAATCGAACCATGAACATTCAAGCGTTTCTGGATCAGTTTGAAACGCTTCAAAACGCCTCAACCTCTGTGACGCTTGTTGGGCGTTTGCGACTCCTGCGTCCTCACGGAGGACTCACGTTCGGACAAATCCAGGATGAAAGCGATTTGATTCAAATTGCCTTCAAGAAAGACCATCTCGCGGATACCTACGAAACCATTCAGGCCACAATTGATATCGGTGACTTTCTTGAAGTGCGTGGCATCCCGTTTACAACAAAGAAGGGGGAGAGGTCGATTGATGTTGCGGAATTTCGAATTTTGACAAAGACCTTACTTCCGCTTCCGGAAAAGTGGCACGGTGTAAGTGATGTTGAGACGCGCTTCCGCAAACGCTATCTGGATCTCATCATGAACGAGGAGGTCCGCAAGACCATGCGAACGCGGTCAAACATTATTTCATCGATTCGATCGCTTCTTGATGAGCGCGGATTTCTTGAAGTTGAGACACCGACTCTGCAACCCGTGTATGGAGGCGGGTTTGCTCGCCCATTCGTCACACACCACAATGCGTTGGATGCAGATTTTTACTTGCGTATTTCAGATGAGATGTACTTGAAGCGTCTCCTGGTTGGTGGGTTTGAGAAGGTCTATGAAATCACAAAGGTCTTTCGCAACGAGGGAATTGATCGTGATCACAATCCCGAGTTCACGATGTTTGAAGCGCAAGTTGCTTACGAAAATTACGAGTACGGCATGGATCTTTTTGAGGAAATTTTTGAGCACGCGGCTGTACGAGCAACGGGATCTACTACGGTTCAGCATGGAGATTTTACCGTGTCTCTGGCTCGACCGTGGAAACGCATGCGATTGATTGAGGCGGTTGAGGAAGTGGGTGGAATCCCAACAGCCACGTGGAGTGACTTTGATGTCGCGATGCGCGTGATGGGCGAGAAGCTTCCCCGTGCCAAGCGCGGTGAGCTCAAACGGATCACGTCCAAGGGTGAACTTCTGGCACTCGCCTTTGAGGAACTTGTTGAAGAAAAATTGATTCAACCCACGATCATTTACGATTATCCAGTCGAGGTTTCACCACTGGCAAAGAAATGCGCATCCAATCCGCAATTTGTCGAGCGATTCGAGGCATTCGCCCTTGGGTCAGAAATTGGGAATAACTATTCAGAACTGAATGATCCTGTTGATCTTGAGAAACGATTCCTTGAGGAGAAGGATCGTGAAAAGGCGGGATTCGATGAAGCTCATCAAACGGATTATGGATATCTCGAAGCGATCAAGCATGGAATGCCTCCTGCCTGCGGGCTTGGAATTGGTATTGACCGTATGGTGATGCTTCTCACGGGATCTGGAAATATCAAAGAAGTGATTCTGTTTCCAACCCTGCGTCCTGAGCGCGAATAGAGGAAGGTATGCGCAAGCGTGTGTTGGTGTTTGGAACCTTTGATGGAGTTCATTCAGGACATGAATTTTTTCTCCGATCTGCCAAAGGGCGAGGCACAGAACTGGTCGTTGGGGTTGCTCGCGATGCGCACGTCGCCACGTTTAAGGGTCGCAAGCCTCTTCATTCTGAGCAAAAGAGACTCGAGCAGGTTCAGAAGTTGTCGATGGTCGATTCCGCACTCTTGTGTGACCCAGAGATTTCAACATTCAACATCATAGAAGAGGTCGTTCCCGATCTCCTTGTTCTTGGACACGATCAACAAGCGTTGGAGCAAGCGCTCATCACGTGGATGGAGAACTCAGGACACTACGTGCCCATGATTCGTGTCAAAAAAGTATGAGGCAAACAATCTAGCCTTATGGCTCGAAGAGATTATTTTCAACAAGCCCAAAAAAGGAGGTATCGATCACACGCGTACCGCAATCCTCATTTGGATGGAAGAAAACCGTTCCCATGGAAACGCCTTGGTTTTATCGTTGGTGTGTTGGTTCTCGGTCTTGGTGGGATTGCAGGGATCTTTGGACATGACGTATTTCGAATTGATCGAATTGAGATTCTTGGCGTCAAGTACCTAGACAAAGCGATGCTTGAGTCCGTCATCTCGACACATCTCCACGACACACGCCTTCTTTTTTTTGAACGATCAAATCAGTTTCTGTTTTCTCCGGATGAACTTTCGCAGCTTCTGGAAGAGCAATTCGCCTTAGCCAGCATTTCAATCGGGTTACAAGAGGGAACTGTGTTCATTGTGCTCGAAGAAAGAACCTCGAACCTTTTTTGGAAAACACAAGAAAAACTCTACGTGGTTGATTTAGAGGGAATCGTTGTGCGTGAAGTTGTTGATTCGGACGATAGTATCTTACAGCAAGCCAATTTGGCTGAACTCCCAATCTTCATCGATACGAATGATGTGTCTGTTCAGGTGGGATCGTTTGTTCTCACCGCCGAAGAAATTGAGCGCGCGTTTGTTTTTTTTGATCACCTGAAAGAGGCGGGAATCAAGTATGCCTATATCGAATTAGATCGTCTCGCAGGGAAGTGGGTGAAGCTGGTAACTGAGCAAGGGTTCAGTATCTTCGTTGATCTCACGGGAGATGTTGATGAGCAGTACAAAAATTTATCTATTGTCCTTCAAGAACAAGTTGGGGATCCTTCAACCCTTGAATACATCGATCTCCGCTTTGGAGACAAGGTGTACGTAAAATAGGATGTGTCGTAAAACCTAAATAGGTGAGGGACGTCTTGGGGGAGTGAAAGGAGCTGTGAGGTTCAGATACAAGGTACCCACATACCCTTGGATTCGTCCTAGAGCAATATACGAGGTCGTTTTTTTTGGAATATGTGTGCATCAAGAGACATGACTGAGATCAGTCGAACCATGTGAGATAAGCGGCGGCTGATCAAGGCGCACATCGACACATAAGACTTCACAGATCATTCCGGCGGTAGGAATCACTCACATCTAATCCGTGTGAAATACCTAATGTCGTAGAAGGTATATTGTGCGACACTATCTGTACTTTTCTTAGCCGCTTTAGCGGCGTCCCCTTCGAACACGGTCGCGCGCGACGTGACGGGGCTGAAGCCCCTAAGAAGAGATAGTGAAAAATAGACGACTAAAAATAATTCGTAAGGTACACGACGATAAGCGTAATGACGCCCATCAAAAACATCGTTAAACCGATGAGGGCCATCGAAATAATCAACGGGTCATCCTTCCCTACCCCCTTTATCAAATTGATACTGATGAACATGAACGCGCTAAAGGGAATGATCGCAAACATCCAGCCGAGGATTTTTAGGGTGAGGATCAGGGTCATAACTAGTACGAGATAAGATAATCGAGAGGATTAGTTGGAATCCCATTTAGACGAGCCTCGAAATGAAGGTGCGGGCCTGTGGAGAGACCGGTGCTTCCGACAGCGCCAATTTGGGCTCCACGAGAAATGAATTGGTCTGGTGATACGTCAATACGGGAAAGATGGGCGTAGAGGGTCGCAAGACCGTTAGTATGAATGACCATCACATAGTTTCCGTAGAGGGTCCCCTGTCGTGTCCAGGCAATATACCCAGGAGCCGCAGATCGTACAGGTGTTCCTGTAGGAGCGGGAAGATCAAGTCCTGAATGTTCAAAAAGATGCCTAAACGGATACGATGGGTCATGGAAATACGCAGAAATCCCTCGTATCGTTGGATCAATCGGCCATGAGAGGATTGAGGAATCGCCGAGTTCGTCGCTTGCATTCAATTTTCCTTCAATTTCTTTTTGAAGAATACCAATTTGTTGATTCAGATAAACTTGTTCTTCACGAAGATCCTCCAGAAGTTCCTGGAATTGCGCTTCCGATTGTTGTGTTGCGGCGAGCAAAGATGACTTTGCTCCTACAGATGATTCTAGTTGACGTTCCTCTTGTGCTAATGAGGCGCTCAGTTGTGTCAATTGCTCCTTCTTCCCCTGTTCCGTCTCATGTTTTTCAAGCAGTTTCGCCTTTGATCTACGTGCTGTTTCAACAGCTTGTTTAAGATCCGAGCTTACTGACTCGAGTTGTTCAAGATTGTTAAAAAAATCAGAAAACGAATCTGTCCCAAACACCAGTTGAAGTGGAAGTGTGTTATCCTGAATCTCTATTTTTTGAAGGATTTGCGCAACCAACTCCATGTCTTTATCCATGAGTGCCTCAAGCTCATGAACCTCCTGCTCGATAAGGGCAATTTGTGCGTTTACAAGATCGACTTCTGCCTCTGTTGCTTCGATGTCGAGCTGTGTTTTTGCGATACGATTATCTAATAGATCAAGTTCTCCATAGAGCGTCGCCTCCTGCGTTTGTTTCTGCTCAATTTTTTCTTTGTACGAGTCGATTTGTCGGTTCAGTTGATCGATCGATTGCTGTTTTTGCTCAATCTCATTATTGAGTGCGTTAATCTGTTCTGAGGTCATTTCCTGTGCCAACACATACACCCCCGATCCCAAAAGGATGAGGGTGCTTAGAAGGAAGCTCGTAATGAGAGATGGTCTCATGTGTGAAGATTATCGATAGCCTTTGTGATACGACGCATCCCTTCTTCAACACCCAACACCCACAAAAGATCGAATGGGCCGGCTGATTGCGTTTGGCCTGAAAGCGCGACACGCAACGGCCAAAGAACATTCCCGTTCTGATAGTCGTTATCTCTAATATACTGCTTGATTGTGGATTCGATCAACTCTCGATGCTCGAATGTCGTGGCCTCTGTCGTCTCAAGAAGGTTGGCGAGATTCGTAAGGTGAAGCATCGCGTCCCGAGCGTCTGCTTTCTTCCACACAAGATCCGTAGCTGGATAGTCGGGAATTGAGACATACATGCCGATGTGCTCCTCGAGATCTTTGATTGTTGTCAGTCGTTCTTTCTCGACTTCGAGAATCTTTTTCTTCTGTTCATCTGGCAGTGTTGCGGCTGAACCGAAAAATGGAATAGCTTGCATAAACAATCGCTCTGGATCGATGGCACGAATATACTGACCGTTCATCCAGTCGAGTTTGGTGCGATCAAATACGGCACCACTCTTGTTTACTTTTGAAAGTTCAAACGCCTCGACAAGTTCTTTCATGGTGTAGATTTCGCGATCCCCTGTCGGATTAAATCCCAACAGCGCAACATAGTTCACCAGGGCCTCGGGAAGATATCCCTTTGCCAAGTAATCTTCTACCGCAACGTCCCCCTGTCGTTTAGAGAGCTTGGATTTGTCGGTGTTCAAAATAAGCGGCAGGTGAGCGAATGACGGCAAGGGGAACCCAAGGGCGTTGTACAAAGCAAGATGTTTTGGAACGCTTGAAATCCATTCCTCTCCACGAATAATGTGCGTGACACCCATCAAGTGATCATCGACAACAACAGCGAGATGGTAGGTCGGATATCCATCGGTTTTCATGAGAACTTGGTCGTCGATTTCTGAATTGCTGATGGTGATTGATCCTCGGATCTCATCGTGAAACGTTGTCTCACCCCCGGGAATCATGAGACGAATCACGTGCGACTCCCCTGCTGAGAGCCGCCGAGTAATTTCCTCTGGGTCAAGCTTCAAACAACAGCGATCATACTTGGTTTGAAGCTTGGCGATCTGTTGTTGATTGCGAAGTTCCTCAAGCCGTTCCTTGGAACAAAAACAATAGTAGGCACTCCCCTGCTCAACGAGTTTTTGTGCATGTTCTTTGTAAATGGGGAGTCGTTGTGACTGTGTGTAGGGACCATTGCTCCCTTTTTCCGAAAGCTTGCCGTCAACAAGAATTGGCCCTTCGTCATAGCTCATGCCGACTGTTTCAAGTGTACGAATCAATGACTCAACCGCCCCCTTTACGTAACGCTCACGGTCTGTGTCCTCTACGCGAATCAGAAATGTCCCTTTGTGTTTTTTTGCAAAGAGATAGTTATAGAGCGCCGTGCGCAGTGAACCGATGTGAAGAAACCCTGTTGGGGATGGAGGAAAACGAGTTTTGACGTTCATAGAGTCCATTGTCGACGAATTTCAGTAATGACGTTACGAGTTGAACGGAAAAAAGTTTTGCGACGGAATGCCTCGCGTGCAACGACCAGAGGAAACACGATCACCGCGTTGAAGATGCGTCTCCATCGACGAGGTTCAATCAGGAGGCGCCAGAGCCATTCCAGTCCGACGCGGGAAAGCCAGCGCGGCGCTCGTTTCTTTTGTTCAGCGATCATCTCGAACGCACCACCCACACCGATCCAAATCTTAACATGCGGACAGAGCGACTGGACTTGGGCGATGAATTGTTCCTGTTTGTGATGTCCGAGCGCAACGGCTGTGACAGATGGAGCAAGCGTGTTCACTTGATCGATGAGATCTTGGCTCACCTCAAGCTCGTCTCCCTTCCAGGCAATGTGACCTGGGTCGATGGCTGAAATATCAAGATTCACAAATCGTTGTCGAAACTTCTGTGCAGACCCTTCTGCAGTAGATGGGGCACCCCCCAGCAACAAGACACGTGAGTCACGTCGGGAGGAAAGCTCACAAAGTTTATCAAGGAGATCAACACCGGGAAAGCGATGTGCGAGTCGAGAATCAGAGAGAGCCGCGGCGGCATATTGTATGCTCACTGAATCCGCAACGGCCAAGTCACTGTGGTTGAGCAGTTTCCTGAACGATGGATACTTCCTTGCTTCCAATAAAAATTCGGCATTGGGCGTCACAATCGTATGTCCCCCTTCATCCTGTAGCCATGTATCGAGTTTTCTCTCGATTTCTGCTGTGGATAAATCGTCAATTCTTACGCCAAAAATATGGTGGGTCATACATTTGCTCAACGCCGAAATTATACCAAAATTTTAGAAACTTTCTAGTCTTAGTCTTCGTAATTCTCAGCCACTTTAGTGGCGTTCCGGACGGGGCTAAAGCCCCTAAGAAGGTCGCGTTGGGAGGCTTTTTGACAATTCCATTTTAGCACTCTACACTTATGAGTGCTAATGATGACATTTTTCATATGATGCCAAATAATTTTACTCACAAATCTCAGGAAGCGATTCAAATGGCGCACGGAATCGCAGTTGAGCATGGACAGCAGGCTCTGGAGCCTATCCATCTTCTTGCCGCCCTTTTGGAGCAAGATGACGGCGTTGTTGGTGCGGTGATCGACAAAGTGACCCCTGCTCGCGCCCGTCTGCGCGGTGAGGTAGATAAAATTCTTGATTCACTCCCCCACACACCAGGTCCTGTGCCTCAAGGCGGCATGGCGCAGATCTACATGAGCCAACAGATGGCGGATGTGCTCTCGAGCGCACACAAAAAAGCAAAATCATTTTCTGACGAGTTTATTTCGACGGAGCACCTCCTACTTGGGCTTCTTGGGAACAAAGCCATCGCACGACTTCTTACGGGGTATGAAATCGTCGAGGAAAAAGTGATGGCCGCGCTCAAGGAGATTCGTGGAACACAGCGAGTTGATTCACAAGAACCAGAAGGTCGCTATCAGGCGCTTGAGAAGTACGGACAGAATCTCACGGAGCAGGCTCGCAACGGAAAACTTGATCCCATCATTGGACGAGACTCAGAGATTCGTCGCGTGATGCAAGTTCTTTCTCGTCGAACAAAAAATAATCCCGTGCTCATTGGTGAGGCAGGGGTAGGAAAAACGGCGATCATCGAAGGACTCGCGCAACGCATTGCCTCTGGCGATGTCCCAGAGTCGCTCAAAGAAAAATCCGTCGTCGCGCTCGATTTAGGGGCGATGGTGGCAGGAACAAAGTATCGGGGAGAGTTTGAGGATCGCCTAAAGGCCGTGATCAAAGAAATTGAGGCCTCACAGGGAAAAATCATTCTATTTATCGACGAACTGCACACACTTGTGGGAACCGGAACAACGGAAGGCGGATCCCTTGATGCGTCCAATATGTTGAAACCGGCATTGGCTCGTGGGGAGTTACGTGCCGTGGGAGCCACCACGCTCAAAGAATATCAAAAGTACATTGAAAAAGATCCAGCCCTTGAGCGACGTTTCCAACCTGTGATGGTCGAAGAACCAAGCGTCCAGGATACGATTGCTATTTTGCGCGGCATCAAAGAGAAATACGAAGTGCACCATGGTGTACGTATTTCTGATCCATCCCTCGTCGCGGCCGCGGTGCTTTCCCATCGCTACATCACCGACCGTCACCTTCCCGACAAAGCCGTTGATCTCATCGATGAGGCCGGTTCCATGTTGCGCATGCAGATCGACTCCATGCCCGAGGAACTCGATCATCTCAAACGCGATCTCATGCGCTTGGAAATCGAACAAAAAGCGCTTGCGAAAGAAGATGACAAGGAGTCGAAAGCCAGGCTTTCTGAAATTGAAAAACAAGTCGCGGATCTCAAAGAACAAACAGCGGGACTCGAAGGGCGTTGGCAAAATGAAAAAACACGGATCACCACGATTCAAGAGATCAAATCTGAAATTGATCAGCTGAGAGCTTCAGCGGAAATTGAGGAGCGACGGGGAGATCTGGATAAAGTCGCGGAAATCCGATATGCGAGAATTCCCGAGCGTGAGAAGGCACTGCACAAGGCGGAAAAAGAACTGAACTCGCTCCAAAGAGAGCGTGGTCTTCTAAAAGAGGTCGTTGGTGAGGAAGATGTGGCTGGAGTTGTTTCTCGCTGGACACACATCCCCGTTTCTAAGATGCTCGAATCGGAAATGACCAAGCTCACGCACATGGAAGACGTTCTTTCACGTCGTGTCGTTGGTCAGCAAGAGGCTATCAAGGCTGTCTCAAACGCCCTGCGACGCTCACGTGCCGGCATTGGGGAGGAAAAACGCCCGATCGGCTCATTTATTTTCCTTGGACCCACGGGTGTAGGGAAAACGGAACTTGCCAAGGCGCTGGCCGCATTTATGTTCAACGAGGAAGCAGCGCTGGTGCGACTGGACATGAGTGAGTACATGGAAAAACATTCCACCTCCAAGATCATCGGCTCCCCTCCTGGATATGTTGGCTACGAAGAAGGCGGGCAACTCACCGAGATCGTGCGTCGCAAACCGTACTGTGTTTTGCTTTTTGATGAGATAGAGAAGGCCCATCCAGATACGTTCAACCTCCTGCTCCAAATTCTTGAGGATGGGCATCTCACGGACGCAAAAGGCCGGAAGGTAAATTTCAAAAATACCATCATCATCATGACCTCCAACATTGGATCAGAGTACATCCTTAATGCTGGGCAAACCAAATCCGCTATGGGATTCGAGGACGGCGAGATGGTCCAGTCGCAGGAGGACGAAACACGCGGACGCGTCATGTCCATGCTGAAAGATCACTTCCGTCCAGAGTTTTTGAACCGGATTGATGACACGATTGTGTTCCACTCACTCAAAGAAGAAGAGATCGAAAAAATTGTCGAACTCCAACTCGCCATCGTGAGCGCACGTCTCAAGGAACAGCGTGGCATCACGATCACCATTTCTGACGCCGCCAAGAAACTTCTCGCCAAACAAGGCTTTGATCCTGCCTACGGAGCACGTCCACTCAAGCGGGTCATACAATCACAGATTCTCGATCCGCTCGCTATGAAAATTGTCTCCGGTGAAATCTCAGAAGACACCGATGTTGCCATCGGCGCAAAAGGAGAAGAAATTACGCTCAAGGCAACAAAAAGGAAGAATGGAAACAAGTAGAAAGTTGTTCGATCCCCTCCTTTTTAAGGAGGGGTTAGGGGTGGTTACGAAGGCTCCGCTGGGGTCAGGTCTTCAGTCTACGGTTTTGAAAAAAATACCGACAAATTCAACTTTTCCTCAAACAGAAATTGCTCGAGAAACTCCCAAATTTGCTAATGACCGCAGACTGAAGACCTGACCCCAGTCACCCTCCACCGAGGAGGATTTTTGTGATACGCTTTTCTCACAATCAATAACCATCATAAACGTTCAAACGTATGGCTGATTATAAACCGGAGATTTTGTTTCCCAGAAGCGAGGAAGAAAGAGATGATTCGTCGATTCAGATGCCGGAGCGCATGACAGAGATTCTCGGTGGCTCAATCGAGGCTCATTTGAACGCATTGCTTGTGATGCACGTCCAGACAGCGAAGGCTCTGGAGCGGACTATCAAATCACAGCAGGCGCTCCAGGAGACGATGGACAAGCTCATGTTGTATTTCATGGATCCGCAAAAAACGGCCGAAGATGCTGTTCGAGAGCTTACGGCCATGCTGGATTTACAAAAACAACTCCAGACTGAACGCGCAAAACTTGAGGTTGCCTACAATGCCCAGCAGGGTGAGTATGTGACGATCACAGAACAAATGCAGAAACTGGCAAAGGAACATCCGGAACTGTTTGTATTAGGTAAAGAGGCGGAGGCTTAGTTTTCGCTTCTTCTTTCATTCGATTCGAGACTGTCGAGAGAGCTCAACCGTGGTATAATCCGTCTGTTATGAATCGCCTATTTTTTGGTTTGTTTGCGATCTACATTGCCCTTCAGCCCCTGGCCATCGCCCAGGCTGATGAGTTCGTCGTCGACCCGGAATACCTTGTTTCTGATACGGAGATGCTTGATGTGTACAGCATGTCGCTGGTTGATATCGAGCGTTTTTTGATTCGCGGAGCTTTGGATGAATATGTCGGTCCAGATGTGAACGACGAAGAACTTAGTGCCGCCGAAATCATTTTTAATGCCGCCCAGGAGTTTGATCTCTCTCCAAGGTTCTTGTTGGTACTCCTTCAACGAGAACAGAGTTTAATTGAAGATGATTCTCTTTCGCAGGATCAGCTCGATTGGGCCATGGGATATGCGGTGTGTGATGACTGTTCAAAAGACGATCCCCGCATTGCGAAATTTATGGGGTTTGGAAACCAGGTCTACTATGCGGCACAACGCATCCGTGAATCCTACATCGAGGATCTCGAAAGTCGCGGCTACACGGAAACCGGAATGGGACCAGGTATTGAGAAGTCGATTGACGGAACATTCGTTACGCCGGTAAACAATGCAACCGCGGCGCTCTACACCTACACGCCACATCTCCACGGGAACGAAAATTTTGCGCGCATCTGGGATCGCTGGTTCACCTACGAGTACGTGACCGGAAGTCTCCTGCAAGACAAGGAGTCTGGTGGCATCTGGCTGATTCAATACGGCGAGCGCCGTCCTATCACCTCGCGCACAGCCTTTTACTCACGGTTCAATCCAAGCACCGTCGTCCAGGTAAGCTCAACAACGCTTGATCAATACCCTATCGGAGCGCCGATCAGTTTCCCGAATTATTCCCTCTTGCGTTCTCCAGGCGGCACGGTGTATTTGATCGTTGACGATGCACGACGCGGATTTGTCTCCATGGAAGCATTTCGATCCCTTGGGTTTTCAACAGACGAAATCGTTGATGTAGAGTGGTCTGATCTTGATTCATATATCGAAGGCGAGCCGTTGACCTTAACGTCAAGCTATGCCCAAGGAGCGCTCCTGCAAGATACGACAACCGGTGGGGTTTTCTGGGTTGAGAACGGAGAAAAACACTCAATATTCTCGCGAGAAATTTTGGCGAATCGTTTCTCGAACACCCCCCTCACACCCGCAAGCGCAGAAGATCTTGAGGCCTTTGAGCAGGGCGACGCGGTGCTGTTCCAAGACGGAACATTGACCGGCGTTCCTGGATCCCCAGATGTCTTTGTAATCTCAGAAGGAAAGCGCCGACCCATTGTTGATGAACTGACATTTTATAGCTTTGGATGGGATTGGAGTCATGTTGTTTGGACCTCCGAGCGAGCCGTGCTTGAGCATCCCCTTGGAGAGCCTCTTGATGTAGATACACAGTTTGAGGAGGATGAAATCGAAGTCGCTTCTGAGCCTTCTCAGGGGCTTTAGCCCCGTCCGGGATTTGTATGATCTGTTTTGCCGCCATCACCCCACACACACCGCTTCTGATTCCAGGAGTCGGCAAAGAAAATGTCACAAAGTTGGAATCAACCATCTCAGCTTTGAGACATCTGGAAGGTGAGTTGTATGCATCTCAACCCGATGTGATCGTCATCATCTCCTCGCACGCGATCCAACACAAGGATGCGTTCTCACTAAATCTCCACGATGAATACAGAATCGACTTTAAGGACTTTGGCGATCTTGCGACTTCACGAATTCTCGAGCCTGATATTGAACTGGTAAGTGCTGTGGAGACGTCTATGCACGACCGGTCTGTTCCGTTTACCCTTGACTCAAACGCCACACTCGATTATGGCACAAGTGTTCCTTTGTACTTCCTCACAGAGAATCTTCCTCAATTAAAAATCGTTCCCCTCTCTTTTTCAGGACTCTCGGCAAAGGAGCATGTCCGGTTTGGGACAGAACTAAAGGACGTGTTCGAACGTTCTGAGAAGCGCATCGCGGTTGTCGCCTCAGGAGATCTTTCGCATTGTCTCAGCTCGGATGCGCCGCTCGGATATAAACCAGAGGGTGAAGGATATGACCAAAAAATCGTAGAAGCGGTAACAGGCATCTCTACATCCACGCTACTCTCGATGAATCCTGAGCTCTTAGAAGGCGCGAGCGCTTGCATCCAAGAGCAGTTGCTTATTTTGTTTGGGATTCTTGAGAGGAAAAAAGTCCGTGCAGAAATTCTTTCATACGAACATCCGTTTGGTGTTGGATATCTTGTTGCGCAAATACATGTATGATTGCGAGACGAAACGAGCGGAATGCCGAGCGACAGCTCGAGCATTCCCGAGTAAGGCGAAGCAAACAAGGGCTCATGCCCTTGATTGCGGAAATCTACCCACTCATGCGGCTTCCGCGTGGAAAACGTGCGTTCGACTATCTCGTCCAAGACGGCCAGGCGCCCGCTCGAGGATCGTTTGTGCGAATACCATATCGGCAAGAAGAGCTCTGGGGCATCGTACGACAAGTGAAAGATAAACCTCCACGTGGTATCACGCTCAAAACAATCACGCAGGTACACAATGACATAGCCATAAGAGAGGAGGAGCTCTCTTTTTTTGAACGTCTTGCTCATGACCTGGCTCAATCTGTCTCGTCAGTTCTCTATGCGGCCCTCCCGACCCCGCCTGTTCGGCCATCAAGCGGACGAAAAGCGGATCTTGCTTGGCTGCCGCTCACGCTTCCCAGATCTGAGGCGGAACATGTTCTGCGTATTGTCCAAACGCTTGCGATGCGAGGGCAGACCTTTGTTCAAACACCAGATCTTCGTCGAGCCGCGGCCGTCATTTTGGGGTATCTTCAGAAACAGCCTGAACAAAAAGTGTTGATCCTAGCGCCCACGGTTCGTGATGTCCAGCTTTTCAAAAGTCGACTCACAGGATTCATGCCGTTCATTATCACAGGAGATGAAACGAACCGAGACCGATTTGAGACCTGGCAGGCATTTCGTCAATCTTCGCAAGGCATCCTTCTTGGAACACGAACCGCCCTCATGGCGATCGACTCACACATTTCCACCGTGTTTCTTTTGCGTTCTGGCGATCAAGCCCACAAACAGAGCGATCGCAATCCTCGGTATGATGCTCGAGAAGTAGTCTGGGAACACCGTCGCACGTTTGGGTCAAATCTTTTTTGCCTTGACGTTGCCCCACAGCCAACCACGCTCATTCGATTCAATGAATCTGAACGCCTGAACTGGGGCGTGTATCCGAGTGTGCAAATCGTCAACATCCATCAAGAGCGTCACGCTTCATCCTCTCCCCTCTTGAGCCACACAAGTCTTGAGTCAATCACCTCCACACTCGGCGCCGGCAAACAAGTGCTGTGTGTATACAACAAAAAAGAAAACTGGATGGAGTGTCTTCGTTGCCAAGCCAGAGCTGTCCTCGGGGCACATTGTCCAAGTTGCGGAGGAACAACGATCAGGACGCTCTCGTACGGAAATCAGGATCTGGCACGTGAGTTTCTGCGACTCTTTCCTGATCGGCGTGTGACGGTTATCGACAAGGAGCATGAAGGTGACGACAAATCGGACATCTTGATTGTGACGACGTTCTATCATGAGGCTCAATACGATCCATTTAGAAAATCCGACATCGGTCTTGTGGTTCAT
Source organism: Patescibacteria group bacterium (assembly GCA_004298405.1). Taxonomy (GTDB): domain Bacteria; phylum Patescibacteriota; class Patescibacteriia; order UBA9934; family GWF2-40-263; genus UBA12478. The sequence continues at coordinate 15,429 of SCSL01000071.1, forward strand.
CTCACAGTCGATGCTCCTCTCTACACCGCAGGATCAAGTGCCGTGGAGGAACTTCTGCGAGATGTGTGGCAGTGGGCGTGGTTGGGATTCGGTCGACGTGTGCCTGTGATTGTCGAAACGTCGAGTGATGAAATTTTACGGGAGATCATCGAGCATCCATTTGAAATTGCTCGAGACGAGCTCAAGGCTCGAGAGCGTTTTCATCTTCCACCGCTCTACCGATGGAGTCGGGTTGTCTACAAAGAAACGGAATCACACCGTGCACAAATTGCCCTTACGACGTTGAGCGAACAGATCATGCAAATCCAGGGCGCCATCGTTCATCCACTGTCCAACAATACACATGGACATCTCCGTCTTGAGTGCGGCGTCCCTGTGGCACAGATGGAGGCACTTCTCACCATCTTCACGTCGCTTCCTGATCGGTATATCATTGACACAAATGCTCTGAGTTGACAGTATTTGTCATTCTTCCACTATTCTTCCCAGGGGCTTTAGCCCCGTCCTGTCGCTCGCGAGTACATACCCGTCCGAAACGCCACTAAAGTGGCTAAGAAAAGAAAAAGAGAAAATTACTATGACCCATCGACCCGTGATAAAAAATCCAAGCGATCTCTTGCGAAAGAAGTCTGAAGTCATCAGCAAGGAAGAACTCGCCTCAGAAGAAATTCAGACGCTCATCGATGATCTTTTGGATTCGATGCGTCTTGAAAATGGCATCGGAATCGCCGCGCCACAGATTGGCGCACACAAACGCATCATTATCGTTGACGATGGAAAGGGGCCTGCCGCGTACGTGAATCCAGAAATCATCGCTCGTTCCATTCGAAAAGGTCATTTCATTGAAGAGGGATGTCTTTCGGTTCCTGGCATCTGGGGCTATGTCACGCGTCATAAAGCGGTGAAAATTCGAGCCCTCACGCGCGAAGGAGAACGTGTGACGCTCAAAGTAAAAGACCTGACCTCAGTTATCTTCCAACACGAAATCGACCACCTCGACGGAATCCTCTTCATCGATAAGGCGGATACCTACACCCGTCATCCAGGAATGTAGCCTCCGATCCCCCTCCTTCCCTTCTCTCCCCTTCTTAGCCGCTTTAGCGGCGTTTCGAACGGGTCACGTAGTTCACGAACGACGTGACGGGGCAAAAGCCCCTGAGAAGAATACGCGCCTATGAAAATTGTCTTCTTCGGAACCCCAGCGTTTTCTGTCCCCTTTCTCCTAGAGCTTATTCGTAATCCAGAAATCGAAGTCGTTGGCGTTGTTACACAACCAGATAAACCTGCAGGACGCGGAGGTGACATCGTATCAACCCCCACAAAGCTTCTTGCACACGAAGCGTTGATCCCCGTATTCCAACCAAGTTCTCTGAAGACAGATCAGCACATTGGCAAGATTCTAAAAAATCTTGATGCCGATTTTTTTGTTGTCGTCGCGTACGGCAAGATTATTCCCAAAACTATTCTCGACATCCCAAAACTTGGATGCATCAATGTTCACCCTTCCCTTCTCCCGCGTCATCGCGGTCCATCTCCTATGCAATGGGCGATTGCACAGGGTGACGTGACAACAGGGGTGACAATCATGTTGCTGGACGAAGGAATGGATACAGGTCCCCTTCTTGCGAGTGAACACGTGACGATTGACGCAGATGAAATCTACGAAACCCTTGTCGCAAAAGTCCGTACGATCGGCCCACAACTGCTTACCTCAACGCTCAAGCGATTCGCCGCGGGCGAGATCATGGCAATCAAACAAGATGAGAGCAAGGCGACACTGACACGACTCTTGGAAAAGGAAGATGGACACGTTGACTGGTCGCAGACTATGGAACAGATCGATCGAAAGCATCGCGCGTACCATGAGTGGCCGGGTACCTGGATGTTCTGGGAACGAAAACAAGACGTGTGCATCCGTCTGAAAATCAATGCCCTGCGTCCAGTCGACTTTCATGTCGATGTTCCACGTGGAGTGGCGACGATCAAGGAAAGTCGACTCTTTGTCGATTGCAAAGACGGCACGCTGGAGATTCTCGAAATCCAACCCGAGGGAAAACCAAACATGAAAGCGAGCGCCTTCATTCAGGGGTATCCGGACATCGATCGGGCGATGATGCGTTAAGGACAAATTTACTTTTCTTCCACGATTTCCCGTTTAACACCCGAAGCAAATACATTAAGCTCCTGATAATATTGAGACTCTGTAGCTCGAATTGTAGCGGTGCGTTTTTGTCCTCGCATTTTTGCGCGTGAATCTTCTAGAAAAGCCTTAAGCCTTCTCGCGGTTGGCACGTCTTTCCAATCAATCGTGATCGAAAGTGCTGGTTCGTTTCGTAAGGTCCGGAGAAAGTCTTCGAATTCGAATACGTCCATACGTAAGAATTCCTGACTTACATCATGCGGCTTTGGTTCATGCTCAATGTCTGGTTTTTCTGATTCCATAGTATCGCTGGGGATCAATTTTCTCCTTTCTTATTTGATGCTAATAGCACGCAAACGTTGAGATAATTCACTTCTTATGTCCGCGAGTTTTCGAAATTCAGCCTCATGAGGAGGGACGTTCGTTTGATCATACGGTAAAAATGATTCGTCATGATCCGGGAAGGTGCTTGTGTTAGGTACCAACTCAAACCCATTTTGGTCAATTTTACAACCAGGTGAATCGGCAGCATTATCGTGCTCATAAACATAAACGGTGAGCTGTCGTTTTAGATTTTCTGGGATTAGCATTGCCTTGCTTTTCAGAAATACAAGAAAGGCGTTGAAATCACTGAATGGTCCAAACCCAATAACCATTATCTTATTCTTACTATCGTATCCAGATATACCCTGCTCATAGGTATCATTTTGTTCCTTGGCATAATGACCAGCAAAAAAATTCAGCAGGACTCTGTATAACTCTGTTGCGATTTTAAACTCTGCCATTTCGTCAGTGCCGATACTCTCACGAGCAATCTTCAAAACTTCATCTATAGCAACTCCAATTTCTCTTTTTGGTTTCGAAAATCTTTCGAACTCGATTACGTTATTTCCTGATCCCTCTTTGTCCATACTTTTGTTCATATGCTTACTTAATCAAATTTGAATCACTCTGTGAACAGATTTTTTTCTAGGCTTCAGGGTCAGGGGTCAAGTCTCCGGTCGTCTTATTTTGAGTAAAACATTGCAAAATGGACCTGACAAAGAACTGTTCATTTCGAATAAATCAGACGACCGGAGACCTGACCCCCATTTTTTTCACCTCTCACTCGCCACAACCCCCGCTGGGCGTCTCACAGAAACAATCTCCTCCAGAAATACTGTCCCATGGGACTCTGCCTGCCTCTTGTTTGGAAGAAATGGAATCAGGAACAACAAGTAGCCTAGGCCGATGGGATGGTTTAGATACGGCGAGAAGAAATGGGTGCCGTAGATGAAAACGATGCCAGTTACCAGAGCAAGACCGATCCAGGCTTGTTCTGTCCATCGGTAGCCCCAGAGACGCTTTATTAGCTCGTAGGCGGCGTAAAGGAAGCCCAGTGGACCCAGGATCCCCATCTTGATCCATAGCTCAAACCAACCCCACTCCATGGACGTTGTTGACCAAATGCCGTTAGGATTGATGGCTCGAATACGTGGGTCATCTGTTTCAAATGTGACCGCCTTTCCAAAGCCGTGTCCGACCAGTGGGCTTGCAAACACTTCGTTGATCATCGGCGAGAGCAATTTCCAACGGCTGGAAATACCCGCATCCCCTGTCTGGGTCGTGCGATCCTTGAGCGAGCCCAGGAGCGAACCGCCTTCGAGGCTTGGATCGGGAATGGGAAACAGTGCGATGGCGAACAAGAGAGCGACGCCAAGCATTGCTGTAAGAACAGACCATCCTGTGAATCGGAGAACGGTCATGAGGTTTGGCTTTGCTGTTTTGTAAAGCATCACCAAGATGAAAAGCAGTGATGGCATGAGTCCGACCCAGAAACTGCGTGAAAGTGCCAAGAGCACAATGGCGACAATGATCGCGCCAAGACTCACGAGCCAACGTCGCTTTTCTCCTGTGAGTGTGAGGGCAAGAACAAACCAACCGAAGATCGCCGTAAACATCTGTGACTGGACGAATACGCGATACACTCCATTGCCGACGTCGGTCACTTCGGCAATCCGAAGATCTCGAAGCAACTCATACACGGGAGTGAGTAGAGCAACCCAGAAGTGTGTAAAGATGTAGAGGATGGCAAACGAGATCGTCGCGGCCCAGATCGCTCCAGCGGCGAGAATTTGGAGAAGGTCATGACGATGTTTGTGATTCCAGGCAACAGAAAGAATCGGGAGAAGATAGAAAAGATAGAGGTACGCATTACCGTCCTTAAAAACGAGAATCGGGTCTCGTGAAAAAACACCGATGATAAATCCAAGAGCCGCCGCAAGCGCGACAAAGAGAAAAATTTGCGCACGACCGTCTTTGAGCTCGGGACGATATTTGTGGACTAGGAACCCAATCCCCCACCCCACCATGATGCCGACGAATATCGCCATGCGCAGGGAGACGGCAAATCCACCAACGTCGGCGAGAAGAAGCGCGCCGTGGGGGTTTGAAAAGAGTTCGATGAAAACAAGATAGAGCGCGTAGTCAAGTTTCTTGAAGGCAAGCACGGCGCTCATCAACGAAACGAGTGTTAGCAAAATGGTTGATGTTCCTGTGTAATACCCAACCACGCAGATCCCATAGAGGACGACCATGCAGACGAGTGCGTACCAAAACGTTTTTGAGAAGAATTGACGCATATATCAAAGACGGTGCTTTTGCACGATTCTCTCATGGGCAGTTTTATATCGACGAATGGCTTGTGGCGACCAGCCGATCAGATGCCACGGTAAGCGATACACAAACTTCGGTAGCCACCGAGAATAGGACGGGCGATCAGATTCAACAAGAATATGATACAGGGGCTCATCCAAAAACACACCCACCTTCCCCTGTTCACACATCGTAAGCCAAAGATCCCAATCCTGGAACCGCTTGAGTGACTCGTCAAATCCTGGAAAGTCTGCACCACGAATAAGCGCGGTTGTGTGAATATAGTTTTGGGAACGAAGGGCTTCGGGATTGAATGGTCGGCCTTGGAATAGTCGTCTCCCCCACCAGAAACTCGAGTAGGCCCATGCGGCCTGCGAGTTTTTCTCAAGAACATCCTGAAGTCTCTCAAGCATCGTTTCTTCTGCAACGACATCCGCATCCCAAAAAATAACGAGCTCACTGGATGATTTTGCAAACCCACGATTGCGCGCAGCAGGCGCCCCCTGATTTTTTTGAAAGAAATACGCAATGCGGTCGCGATACGGAGCGAGTACCTCAACCGTTTCATCAGTTGAACCATCATCCACCACAATCACCTCGTCGGGCTGGTGCGTTTGCGCGAACAGTGAATCAAGCGCACGTGGGAGCGTGGAGGCGTGTTGATAGGTCGGGATGATCACCGAGATCTTCATAGATACGGATCTAACTTACTCATCTGATTCTGACACGTGAATGTTTTGGCATGTTCGCGCGCTTGTGAGGACATCAACGAACGAAGCTCAGAGTTTTTCACCAGCGTTACGATTGCGCTCGCAAGTAAGCTTTCATCCTGCGACTCGAGTAGGAGCCCTGTTTGTTGATCAATGACCGCTTCATCAACGCCCTCAACATTTGTCGCAATCGAGGGTACACCCTCGGCCGCGGCCTCAATATAGACCAGACCGAACCCTTCCTTATCAACGGGATCCTGCGAGACGGGCATCACAAACACATCTGCGCCTTGATACAAACGCTGACGCTCCTCATCTGAAACCTGACCATGAAAGATGACGTGCCTGTTGAGATCGAGTGTATCCACCATCGACTGCAGACTTGTCTGCATGGGTCCAGTGCCGACAATGTGATAGATAAATTCACCGAGTTCGCCCGTTCTCCCAAGATGGGCGAGCGCATTGAGGACATGAGCGTGGCCTTTGCGTTCAACGAGACGGCTGACGGTGATGAGGGTGAAAGGGTTAGAAGGGAAAGAAAGGTTAGAAGGAGGGGAAGGGATAGAAGGTTCAGGGATGCAAGGGTACACGACGAGGACCTCGGGGATGCCGAAGTTGAGTGAGAGCTCGCGGGCAAGAGCTTGTGAGTTGGCGACGACGAGTCTGGCCTTTTGCAACACAGTGGTCGCAAGACGACGCTTGTGGTTCGAAGACGCGGCAAGACGAAGATCCATACCGTGAACAAAGACTACATAGGGCGTCCCCGTAAACTTTTTGGCCAACAAGGCGGCTGTGCCGATGGGAAGAACATGACTGGTCAGAATCAGATCATAGCGAGAACGATACTTCCAAAGGTAGTGAACGATTTTCAACCATCTCGGCCAGATGAACCGACTCAACAGTGGGGCTCGATACATCGGATATCCAGCCGTTGGATCAAACGTATTCCATGCGGGATGTGGATCCGCGAGAACCTCAATTCGATCCTTCAAATGCTCAGCAACCGCACAAAGATAGCGAGCCACACCCCCTTCACTTGGAGGAAAGTCTGGAGTCACAAGAAGGATCTTGTTCACACTCATACACGCTTGGCGTATCGCAGGTCAGCAAACGTCAGTGAACCTGTGAGCAAAAGGCCGCAGAGATAGACGCCTCCCCCAATCAATACGACAGGAATCCATCCGGTGATTGGCTTGAGCAGAACAACAACCACAAGCATAATTCCTCCTATGAGGTAAATGGGAAGAATTGTTTTCAACAGGTGAACGAACGAGAACGAGGGAATGACAGTTCGAACAAACGCCAGACCCGCAACAAACATGAAAATAAAACTGGCAAGTGCGGCATAGGCGGCGCCAAGGATGCCGATGTACGGAATCAGAATAGCGTTGAGGACAATGTTCATGACCATGGTGCCTCCCATGATCGCCGTCTTGATCGTCTGCTTTCCACAGGCATTAAGAAGGGCGCCGATGGGAAAGTCGAGAAAAATAGGAATGAGAACAAAGATCAAGGTTTGAAGCACAACCGTAGCCTGTTCATATCCTTCTCCTGCGAGCGAGATTGCTTCTGGGGCAACGGCGTACAACCCAAAAACAATCGGCGCAGAAAGGATGGCCATGTACCACAGGCTCTTCAACAAAATTCGCTCAAGAGCGGTTTCATCTTTCCCTGCCACCGCGCTCATGCCGGGATAGAGAGCCGCAACAAAGGCCAGTGGAAGAAATTGAAACGCGTAGGTGAATTTATACGCGATCGCATAGAGACCGACCGCCGTGGTGTCGAGAATTTTCGAAATGAAAATTGAATCGACATAGGAATAGACCTTCACAAAAATCGCCGCGAGGGCGAACGGGAACGCCATGTTCAAAATAAGACGCGCGTCTTGGCTTGACCAACGTGGAATGAGCGTTACCCAACCCAGGCGTTCAGCAACCCTGGAAGAAGCCACAAGAAGATTCACGAGGCTTCCTGCCATGAGTGCGACAATAAGCAGTGGAAGCGAGGGAGCTAAAAATAAAACGAGACCACCAACAAGAGCGGTTGTACCCATTCCAAAAAAAATGCCAACAGCCTCATACTTGAGCGCTTGGAACCCACGAAGAACCCCATAGAAAAAAACCTGAAGGGCGTCGATAAGAAGAACGACACAAGCCATACCGATCAGGAATTGCACATCGGATTCATAACCCAGCAATCGTCCCGTCAGAACAGCCCCCAAAATCGCGAGCAACATGAGCGGCAGTTTGAGTGCCAAGGCATGGGAGATCAGTGAACGTGCCTGCGTTGGTTCTTTTGCAATTTCGCGGATCGTGACAGAGGTAATGCCAAACTCAGCGATGACAGAAAAAATGGTCGTGATGGAAAGCGCAAGGAAATACTGACCGGTCAGATCGGGCTGCATCACGCGAGCCAAGAACAAAAAATAGACAAACGCGATGATCTTTTGTCCAACAGAAGCAATGGTTAAATACAGGGCATTTTTCGCAACTCGTTGTGTCACATAGGCAACAGTTTAGAAGAAAAACACACAAAATGGAAGGTCAAAAAAACCGCCAGCCAGAAGGCCGACGATTTTGTTTTTTTGTTTAGCGCTTAGACCACTGTGGTGAACGTCTCGCAGACTTATGTCCGAACTTCTTTCGCTCTCTTACACGTGGGTCACGACTGAGAAATCCTCCTTTTTTCAGTGTCACCCGAAATTCAGGATTGAATTCTACAAGCGCACGAGCAATGCCCAATCGAATGCCATCTGCTTGGCCGTGGATTCCCCCACCATTCACATGCACAGTTATGTCAAACACATTTTCCGTGCCCGTTTCCTTGAGCGGAGCAACAACGGTTTGTTGCATGGTCTCAAGGGGGAGATATTCTGTGAGCTCGCGATCATTAATCTTTATCGTTCCAGATCCACCGTGATGAAGGCGCACGCGCGCAACCGCTTCTTTGCGTCGTCCGATGGCCTCAATATATTTTGTTTCACTCATATCAGCTAGTTGTTTACGACCAGACGCTTTAGACGCTCGTTGCGTTGTTTATTCTTTGGAAGCATCCGGGAGACCGCGCGTCGAAGAACATCGCCTGGATCTTCCGCCCAAACCGTGCTCATTTTTTTCTGTCGAAGACCCGCGGCGTATGTGGTGTGATGATGATAAACCTTCTGGTTGAGTTTTTTCCCAGTCAAAACCATCTTGGACGCATTCACGACCTGAACATGATCCCCATCATCAATATGCGGGGTCCAGCTTGCTTTGTGCTTTCCAATCAAAATTCGTGTCACTTCCGTGGCGAGACGCCCAGGAGCCTTACCGGCTGCATCGATTGTATGAATTTCGTGAGACATAGGTATGCGTTACACCAATTCGATCTGGACCATCTCGGCTCCATCGTTTTTTCGAGGAGCCAATTTGATAATACGTGTATACCCACCCGCGCGGTTCTGATAGCGAGGACCGAGAACTTCAAAAATTTTCTTGACCGGATGTTCTGTATAAAAGAACCCCATCAGTTTGCGTCGTCCAGCAAGCGTTTGATTTTTTCCAGACGTGATCGCTTTTTCCACGAGCGGTTTTACCGCCTTTGCCTTTGCTTCTGTGGTCGTAACCTTTTCATATAAAATCACACTCGCCGCGAGATTTCTCAGCAAGGCCTCACGAGGGGCTTTTTCACGACCTAGGATTGTCCCTTTCTTTCGGTGACGCATAGAGATTAGACGGACTCGTCTAGCAGGGATGACGGCTGATTATTGGTCAGGATCGAAAAATAGTCAATAAGAATCTTTGCCGATTCATCAACCGCCTCTTTTGGAGAGATGGTTCCATCGGTTTCGATATTCATAATGAGCTTGTCGTAGTTCGTGATCTCTCCCACACGTGTATTCTCAACGCGATACCCGACGTTACGGACAGGGGAAAATAAAGCATCAATCGCAATGGTTCCAATGTCTCGTGGAGCGTCCCCGACTCGATCCTCGCTTGTTGTGTATCCTCGTCCACGTCGAACGGTCAGTTCCATATCAAATGAGGCTCCATCTTCTGTCACTGTGGCAAGGACGAGATCCGGATTGATAATTTCAACGTCCGCATTTGGCGTAATATCGCCGGCGGTGACAACTTTTGCTCCAGATACACTCAAGTTGAGCTTCACAGGCTCATCCGAAAAGCACTTTAATCGAAGAGACTTCACATTCAAAATCACTTCAAGAGCATCTTCTTTTACTCCCTTTATCGCCTGAAACTCGTGATTTACGCCTTTAATTTTCACGGCGGTCACAGCCGCACCAGGAAGCGACGATAAGAGAACGCGCCTAAGCGCATTGCCAAGCGTTGTGCCGTATCCATGAAAACAAGGCTCGACCGTAAGGACACCCTCATTTGGGCGCTCATCGTCATACTTGATACGTGATGGAAGAAGAATGTTCTCCATACAAAAGGTTTAAAAAATGATGATTATCGTGAGTAAAACTCCACGATGAGTGTTGGATCAAAATCCTGCTTTAGATCTTCCCCTTCAGGGAACGCCGTCACCTTTCCCATCATGGTTTTTTCATCGCGGGAAATCCATGATGGCAACGTGCTTTGATTCATCGCTTCCGGTATCTTCTTGACGATTCCCTTCTCAAGTTTTGAGGGCTTGATCGTGACTACGTCACCAATCGAAACACTGAATGAGGGAATGTCTACCCTCGAGCCGTTCACTTGAATGAACCCATGTCCAACAATCTGTCGAGCTTGACGGCGTGTTCTTGCCCACCCAAGCCGGTAAACCACATTGTCCAAACGTAGCTCCAGGAAACGAACCAGGGATTCCGCTGTATTTCCACCCGTGCGGCTTGCTTTGTCAAAGTAATTTGAAAACTGGCGTTCAAGAATCCCGTAAATGGCCTTTGCTTTTTGCTTTTCCTTAAGTTGCTCTCCATACGAAGAGAGTCTTGACCGACTCATAGCCTGTTTTGGTCCATGTACTCCTGGTGGATACGCACGTCGTCGGACGTACTTTTCCTTGCCAAGCGTAATACCGAGCCGACGAGATCGTTTAACAATGGGGGTTCGCTGAGTTGCCATATCCTAGACGCGTCGTGGTTTGGGTTGACGACACCCGTTATGGGGAAGTGGAGTCAAATCTTTGATAGAAAGCACCTGGAACCCGTTGGTATTGAGCGCCCGGATAGCCGAGTCACGACCCGTACCAACACCTGTGACAAACACATTCACTTCTTTCAGTCCTGTTTCTTTCACGCGATCTGCCGCCGTTTTCACCACAATGCTCGCGGCATACGGCGTTGACTTTTTTGGTCCCTTAAAACCGCAATTTCCCGCACTTGACCAACCAAGCGTGTTTCCATTCAAATCGGTGAGCGTCAAAATTGTGTTGTTAAATGTAGCCTGAATATAGGCACACCCTTGCGAGACCTGTCGAATGACTTTCTTCTTTGAGCGAGACTTGCTGTTACTCTGGACGGCCATAGGAGATTAGGTCTTGGTAAGGGTTCGTCGTCCGCTTCCCATCGTTCGACGGGCATTTCCTCGGACGGTGCGTGAATTTGATTTGGTTCGCTGCCCACGAACAGGGAGGTTCTTGCTGTGTCGTATCCCTCGATATGCGCCAATTTCCTTTAATCGTTTGATGCTCGAGAGTCTCTCGCGACGAAGATCCCCCTCAAGACGGTAATTCTTCTCCAATATCGTTCGAATTCCATTCACCTGATCATCCGTAAGATCCTTCGTCCGAATATTTTGGTCAACTCCTGCCTGAGCAAGAATCTTTTTTGAGGTCGCCTCTCCAACACCATACACATAGGTGAGGGCGATCACGATCCGTTTGTCGTTTGGGATGGTCACTCCAGCGATACGTGCCATAGGATTATCCTTGTCGTTGCTTATGACGCGGGTTCTTACAAATAACAACGACCCGACCCTCCCGTCGGATCACTTTACAATCACGACAAATTTTTTTTGCAGATGATCGAACCTTCATAATTTTAAACGTCATCGATGCGATCGATGACGCTCTTGCGGTCAAAAACGATACACAATTCGACCTTTGGTAAGATCGTACGGACTAATTTCCACCTTTACTTCGTCTCCAGGAAGAATCCTGATGCGAAATTTTCGCATTTTCCCTGAGAGGTGTCCGGTGATCATCTGTCCGTTTTCTAATTTGATTTTGAAGTTCGCGGCAGGGAGAAGCTCTTCTACCGTGCCCCGCATCTCAATAAAATCTTTTGTCGCATTTACCATAATGAAACAGCGACCGCATCCTAGCACCTCCGAGCCAAAACCGCAAGAAATCAATGAGATTTAAGGCGCCGGTATTGTACTGATGAGTGGTATGACTGTCAAGAATCAATAGTAGATACATTTTTTACTCTAAATTTGCCTTAATTCTTCGGACTCCGCCTGCCACCGCCTCCTCCTTGAGGATTTTAAAACGACCTAGCAGTCCAGTGCGCTCAACATGTGGACCCCCACAAACCTCCTTACTGTAGTACTCGCCTGTTGCCTCATCCCCGATAAAATAGACTTTGATCTTATCTCCGAGTGTAGCGTACTTGTCCTCAAAAAGACCGATCGCTCCACGAGCCTTCGCTTCTGCAAGAGTCAACAGCTGAAATTGAACAGAGAGGTCTTTCTTGATATTTTCGTTTACAAGAGCTTCTACTGCTTGGACCTGCTCCTGTGTCATCTTCTCTGGATGCGAAAAATCAAAACGAAGGCGCTCGGGAGTGATGTTGGATCCCTTTTGCTCGACATGTGATCCAAGGATCGACCGCAAAGCCTGATGCAACATATGTGTGGCCGTATGGAGTTTTACGGTCGCTTCTGACGTGTCCGCAAGGCCGCCAGCAAACTTTTGCCCTGATCCGACACGAGAAAGCTCCTGATGCTTCTTAAATTCAGCCGCAAAGGAATCATGGTCGATTTCCTGTCCGTACTCTCGAGCAATTTCCTCGGTGAGCTCCAAAGGAAACCCGTATGTCTGATACAAATTAAACGCATCAACTCCTGAAATACTCTTGTTTCTTTCCCAACGTTTTAGCACTTCACGCTCCCCTTTTTCGAGAGACTGGGAGAACCGTTCCTGCTCCTTATTTATTTCCTCGAGGATTGTCGTTTTTTGTTGAAGCAGAGCAGGATAGGACTCACGCAGTGTCTCAACGGCTGACTCAGCAATCGAAACAAAAAACGCTGGATCACCTGCCACCTGTTTATAGGTTCGAAGAGCTCGACGCAGGAGTCGCCGTAGCACGTATCCTTGGTCCTTGTTGGAAGGGATCATACCATCCGCAATGATCATCACAGCGGCTCGCACATGATCCACGATAATCCGACCATAGCGTGGCCTCTGTATGGCGTCGGAATGAAGATGGAGTTTTTGAAAAATCGGTTCGAACAATTCCGTATCAAATACACTCTGCTTCCCGTTGAGCACCGCCAAAGTGCGTTCAAGTCCCATGCCCGTGTCTACATTGGGTTTTTCCAATTTTTCAAACGTTCCATCTTCGCGTTTGTTGTATTGCATGAAAACATCGTTCCAAATCTCAACCCATCGTCGATCTTTTGGATCAAATACTTCAGGAGCTGGCTCATCGCTCACCCAATAAAACATCTCTGTATCCGGTCCGCAGGGTCCTGTCTGTCCAGCCGGTCCCCACCAATTATCTTTCTTCCCAAGCTTGGCAATCCGTTTTTCAGAAATACCTTGATGGAGCCATAAGCGGTAGGCCTCTTCATCAAAAGGAGCGTTCTCATCGCCAGCGAATACGGAAACGGCAAGTCGATCGATCGAAATTCCTAACTCACGTGTGAGAAATAAAAAGCTCCATTCTATGGCCTCTTGTTTGAAGTAATCCTGAAGCGACCAATTTCCAAGCATCTCAAAAAATGTGAGATGTGTGTCGTCCCCCACCTCATCAATGTCCCCTGTTCGGACACACTTTTGTACGCTTGTGAGCCGCCGACCTTGAGGGTGCAGTTCGCCCAGCAAATAGGGAACCAACGGATGCATCCCCGCCGTCGTAAATAACACGGTGGGATCGTTCTCAGGAATAAGCGAGGCGGACGAGATACGTTTATGTCCTTGTGCCTCGAAAAAAGAAAGGTAGGTTTCTCGAAGTTCCTGGGCTGTTATCATAGTCAATTCATCTAACACCTAACGGCTAAGTTTGGTATGAAACCGTACCACCTAAATAGCAGTCTCGGTCATTGGTCAGTTCATCGTACAGTCGGTACAGTATCCCTACATGGGACGCTGTCCCGATAATACGATGAATGTAT
>SCSL01000072.1 GCA_004298405.1 Patescibacteria group bacterium
TACCAGAGCGTGGGTAGCGGCTGAAAGTCCTCGCCCTAAAAGGGCGTAGATATCCTAGCGAACTGAGACCATTATACCCACAATTTAGACCTTGAGATACTTCCCCATCGCCAGTCCCGTTGAAAACAATGTCACCAGCACGAGGGCCAGGAACTGACCCCCAAAAATCAGGAGACCATTTTGGGCGAAGTAGTCGACGAGCCCGGCGGACTGGGCACTGAAGTACACGCTCAATTGGGGCTCGATAATCGCCACGGTTGGATACACGATGAGCGCCGCAAGACCCACGGCGAAAAGTGAAAGAAAAATCATCTCGAGCAAAAATGGCGCTTTGATGAACCAGTTGCTCGCTCCAACCAAACGCATGATTCCGATCTCCTCGCGGTGAATAAAAATTCCAATACGAACCGTGTTGAAGACAATCAAAATAGCAATCAAAAGGAAAATGACTGCCAAGGCGATTCCGAAGGCACGGATACGATCAGTGGTCGACCGAATACGCTCGACGATATTCTGATAATCGGAAAAATCTTTCTCACGGATAAAGTCGCGAAACTGTGGATTATCTAGAGCGTCAATAATTTGCGTGAAATCCTCTGCCTGGTGTGCTTTCACAATAAGGCTGGATCCAAACGGATTCTCTCCCAGCTCTTCCAGACTCGCCATAATCTCCTCATCATCAGCATGTCGTGCGACAAATTGTGTATAGGCCTCCTCAGCGCTCACGACTTCCACGTCCCTCACCTGCCCTAGACCTCGCAAGTACGCAACAGCCGCTGAAACGGTTGTATCTTCTGTATAGTCGTAAAAATAAACGGAGACCTCGATACGATCCTCCACCAGTTCAATCGCCCGATCCGTCACGACATTCAAAAAAAGGAGGATATTGATCGTCACAAGCGTGAGCAAGAGCATGCTCACGGTAATAATCGACAACCAAAAATTTCTCCAGAAATTTTGAAAGGCAAATTTTGTGACGCGATAAGAACTGATGAACATAATTGTTGGGTGGTTAGGTGTTGGGTGGTTAGATAGTTAAGCCAAAAAAACCTAACCACCTAGTGCTCTAACCACCTAAAGTTTATATCTTCCTTCTTCAACATCCGAAACGACTTTCCCCTCTTCAAGCGTGATCACTCGACGGCGCAAACGGTTCACCATATCCCGATCATGCGTTACCAGAGCAATCGTTGTTCCAAATTCGTTAATCTTCGAAAGAAGATCCATGATCTCACGTGAATTCAACGTATCGAGATTTCCCGTCGGTTCATCCGCAATCAAAATCTTTGGACTGTGGACAAGGGCGCGCCCGATGGCAACCCGTTGTTGCTCCCCTCCGGAGAGTTGGTTTGGATATCGATCAAGTTTGTCTTGCAGGTTCACGATTTCAAGAACTTTTGGAACAACCTCTCGAATCCGATGCGGTCGTTCTCCAGCGACTTGCAGGGCAAACGCCACATTCTCGTACACCGTTTTTTTGGGGAGTAACTTAAAATCTTGAAACACCACCCCAATCTGACGACGCAACAAGGGAATATCACGATCATGAATGTGCGTAATATCCCAACCGCCGATTTCGATTGTGCCACGCGTTGGTCGCTCTTCGGCAAACAACAATTTAGCGAACGTCGACTTTCCCGTCCCACTTTTTCCGACAATGGAAACAAACTCTCCAGGTTTCACGTGGAGGCTGACTCCTTCCACCCCGACAACATTGGGTGGATATGTTTTAGAAACATTTTTGAAACGAATCATTGGAGAAATGTTACGCGCACATCGATGAGACCAAGCCCCAACGAGGCAAGTTTTGCAAACGCGACCTTATCCAAATCAATAATACGATCCGGGTGCACCAACCGATCCGGACCGTAGTCGTTTACCACCACGGTCACGGACTTTTCTGGATCCTCAACATTTGTTACGACAAGATAACTGCCTTTTGGATAATCAGGCGAAGCGGCACAATCACATCCCTGATAGGCATACCAACTTGCCTCCCCTACTTCCGCAATGTCTTCCTCAAAAATTGCCAGGCGTGCGTAGGGCAAATGGATGAGGGCGCGAACGGATGCTGTTTCTGGACTGTCGATTGAAGGAAGTTCTTCCCAGACACCTGTCACGGCATTGAAAAAATAGATGCGACGACGTCCATGCAAGCGATCATCTTCTTCCTCCTCTGGATATTTTATCTCGAGGAAGAAAAAGTCACTGCCATCGTAACTCTCCTTATTCAGGATATCAAACAGATAGATGTTTCCCAAGGGCTCTTGTGTGAGCGTAGCTTGCATGATCGACGGGTCGAGTGTTTTGAGATCCACACGCGTAGCAACATTCAGCGTCTCTGGGCGAATTCCCAATCGCATCAAACCGTCGCTAGACGTAAGTGTGTATCCTTTCACAATCGTCTGGGCATCAAATTGCGTGGAGACGATGACTTCCAATTCAGAAGCGTGCACGGAAGAAAGAAACAACGAGAAGAAAAAAAGAATCGATACGAATGATACGGTTCTTGTCAAAGGCATAGTTCCTCGCTATTATACCGTCCGATGCGGGGTTCGTACAATGGTAGTATACTTGCTTCCCAAGCAAGAGACGCGGGTTCGATTCCCGTACTCCGCTCCAAAGTTCTGATGTATAAACTCTCTCTATCTATGCCAGAATACCATCATACTAAACCAGAACACACAATTGAGCATGACAGGCAGGCTCTTGGAGAAGTAATCGATTGGATCAGCGCACACGACTCCACGCTAAATAAAATCGAGCTTCGTGAAAAGATTCAGAATGGAACGCTTTCTCTCTCTTCCATCGAAGAATCTCTTGCGCACATTCCGGTTGACACCTTACAAATGGACGAAACAGGAGAGCGTGCTCGTATACTTGCGTTTGCTCACATACAAAATAATGCCCAAATGCGTGGAATCATCGCTCATCTTGCCAGACATAATTTCAATACACGCGATGACATCTCGCAGAATGACCTCAAGAAGGTCGTACGTCAGTTTCCTCATCCTTGGAAACTTACGCCAGATATAGAACGTCTCCTTCTTATTGTCAAAAAAGCAAATGGATCTGAAAAACGCGCACAATATGCGCGGGCCGTTCATGACCTCCTTACCATTCTTTATCAAAAACAGTATACCTACTGGTCATCGGTTAAACATGCGTTGCGTCCAATACAAAATGAACTGACAGCGACCACAAAGGAAGATGATTTTATTCAACCTATTTCAGAAATGGACGCAAACATCATTCTTTCCAAAACAAACATTCATGCAGATGCTCGAAACGGAAAACGACTCACCGTAGAAGAATTACGTGATAAACAACTAGAACCCGCGTGGCGTGTGCCTATGGATATGCTTCAAGTTCCCGTTTCTCACCTATTTACGTTGGACGAAGACCGGTTAGCCGTTATTGGATATACGCATGAAACTTCTGGATTTGTGGCACGCGCATTTTATAAAAGTGGATCAGGGGCAGTGTGGCGTCTTTTACCTGGTTATGCAGAAATGGAAGGAAAGATTAATTGGTTTGACAAAGGATATGGAGAAGAGAGCATTGGATTGCCATTTTCTGCACAAAAAGCATTGGACTCTATCGAAAAAAAGGGATCACTGATCAATCTATCAGGGGATCCGGAAGATCTTTTTGTACGCACAACAAGGAAAAGATCTCGTTTCACTTTGGAAGGAGAACCAATTGGGACATACTTTGAAGAGGTACAACAAAAAGCATTACGCCTCCCAGGAATGTTTTATAAAACCGAATGGGATGATGACTATGTTCCACCTGAACAGATGGTATTCACGGATAAAAAAGCAAAACCAAATTTTGCTCGTGTCAATGATCATTGGGAAACATCAAATCCTGTGTATGGCGAAGTATCTATGGAGGTCTTCGCTTCACATGACGGAAAATACCAATATCTTTTTTGCCGAGACGGAGAAGGATCTGCATGGGTTGGAGGTGTGGAGCTCGTAATAACCAGAATGACACAGGTAGGTTTATTCCGTCATTGGGTGTTTGGTGGTTATTTGACGACGCCAGCGTATGAATATAGCGAGCAGGCCGGATCGTACGCAAACTTGGATAAACAACGTGGCAACTATGTAGATCAGTTTACAAATTATTTGAGTCGCATTCCTGTCATTCAAGAGTATTTGTCAAGCGGTCGTAAACGTTGGGCGAAACTCTATCCCTTCACACATGCGAAGACCTTTGAAGAACTCTTTTTGATACTTCACAAACGAACAGGAATACAAGGAAGTCAGAAATGGTATCCAGCAACAGAAATGATTGATTTAATCAAAAATGTGCAAACCAAAAAATACAACCTTGATACTGTAACGAAGACCGACCAATTGCGCGAAACCGTCAAAAAACTTTTGGACTCTTCTTCGTGAATCATCTATTCAACCAACAATCTATAGTCCTCCCTCTCCCAATGGTCGTTTAATTGTTGCAACTCATTCGCGTCCAAATCCGGACGCATAAACACATCAATCGGGACTTTCGTAGCCTCCATACGCTCATCGACATGATATTTACGCTTGGCAACAACGCGATAACTGAACGCGACCGAACTCTGTAGGTTGACCGTGTCGACGACCTCGATAAATCCCTGACCTTTTCGAACCGTCAGTGAACTGCCGGTCAATGCATCGTACGATTGGAGAAAAACATGATATGGATGTGCGCTGTCGATCATTACTGTCTCAAGATACAAGGGATCGAAAGAAATCTTTGCATATCCATTTTGTAGTTGGCCGAATCCGAAATCTTCAAACCATGTTTCCGTCGCTTCCACAGCATACATCTTGCTGGGTCCCTGTGACTCGGTATAGACAATAGCCGATTTGTCACCAGTCACGCCCAAATCGCCGACACTATAGACACCATACCCTGCCGCGGATTTTGATTCACCATGCACGCCGTATACGGTTCCAGATGTAACATTCGCTACTCCGCGCACACCGGAAGCACCGTTGGTCGAAGAAAACGTCTCGCCCCACGCTCCCATACTGAACCCTGACGCCGCAGTGGCCTCGCCGTACAAGGCTGCCGCGGTTGCATCATTATTCGGATCATATCCACCCTTCGTCGATGTACGTCCAAGTACACCGAAGATGTCGCCCCCTTGTCCGTTATAGGTCGCCCAACCGAAGACACCAGCCGGACTCCCGGATCCCATCCCGTCGGAATGCGTCGTCCCATAGACACCAAACGTATTCCCTGTATCTCCCCAAGAATTTCCAACGATCGCTGCGGTATCGTCAATGGCGTTATCGTTATAGCCTTGTTAAAACAAAATGTCAGATTGCATAGTTGAATGTTCGACCGTCGATGAAGCTGCGGAAGTCGGATTTCATTGTTTCAAAATTTTCATGCTGTTTGTTTGCCATGGATGCT
>SCSL01000073.1 GCA_004298405.1 Patescibacteria group bacterium
GAAAGAGCAACAAGGTCCCCAAAACTGACGTCAGAATCTGTCTCATACCATTCGGCGTAGTCATCCGGAGCCGCACTGCAGGGAACGACTTCACGGGCGGTATCCGTTCCCGCATCAATATCCGCACCCGAATGGCAGAGACCGTTGGTTGTGGGGGTATTGTCCAATCCTGCAGCAACAACGCCGGCAGTTGAAATACTCCAATCATCTCCTCCTGTTATAGCCACGGTTGTGGAGGTGTGGGTATTCCCGATCGTTATCGAATCCGCAGCAGTCGCGTGTGTCGCCACGTTCACGGTCGTCGTACCGTTAAGGGTCACGCCGCCGATGTCGATGGTGGCTACTCCCGCTGCATCTCGCAGATTCAATGTTGTTGCCGCGCCTGCCAGGTTAACTGTTGTGGCTGTGGCGTTCACGAGGTTGAACGTCGTAGACGTCGTCGTCAAATCTCCTCCATTAATAGCTATATCATCCGTGGTCGTTATCGTCCCTACGCTATTTACAGACCAACTCGCATCCGTAATATTCACATCAGCCGTTGCGCTCCCAATATAAATATTGTCGTTTGTCCCGTTCTGACCAATACTGATCGTTGAACGATTCGGTCCGTTAACACCACCTGCCCCATCTCCTGACCCAGCGATCGCGATCGCTTTGACACTATCAATCTGGAATGAGATTTCATGGATGGTGGCATCTGTTCCTGTCACAGGAAGGTTAACAGCCAATGTTGTTTGGTTGTCATCCGTCGTAATTGAAGCGATACCCGTCATGGCACCAACGGCAGAAACATCCCAATCAGATGAATCGATTGACACCGTGTCCCCATTGTCACCAATATCAACCTGGCCGTCGAAATCGACGACACCATCGAAATTCGCCGTTTGTGAAGTCGTGAGCACGCCCCCGTCCGCGACCACAAACGCATCATCGATATCAAGACCACCATTCGCATTTGCATTCCCTGCAAACGTAGCTATACCCGCAGAAGAAATGGACCAATCATCTCCTCCTGTAATGGCCACGACCGTTGAGGTATGGCTATTCCCAATAGTAATCGTATCCGCGCTGGTCGCGTTCGTTGCCACATTCACGGTCGTTGTCCCGTTAAGAGTCACGCCACCAATGTCAATGGTTCGTGTGCTCGCCGCATCGACGATATTCAATGTTGTTGCTGCGCCTGCAAAATTGACTGTCGCTACATTTGTATTAAGGAGATTAAAAGTGGTTGCGCTCGATGTAAAATCTCCACCGTTGACACCAATATCATCGCTGAACGTCGCTACCCCAGTAACGGCTAATGTGGAAGTTGTACTAGTCGCACCATCAAACGTAATCGTCCCGCTATCACTAAAAGTCGCAAACGTTGAACCAGCATCTTGAACCACAAAATCTCCCGTCGACTGAAGATCGATAATAATGTTATCGACTACTTGGGATTCAAATTCCAGCCCACCGGTTTGTCCCTGCGCCGCATCGATCGTCAGTTTCGAAGCTGTAGCGGCAAAGTTGTTATAGGCCGCATCAAGGGATGTGGAGGACGTATTGGCAACAGCCGTCCAAGAAGAACCATTGTAGTAGGAAAAGACATCAGACGTTGTGTTGTAATACACCCGTCCCTCGAATAAATCCGACGTGGGAGCCGTGGTCGCGTTCTCGATCGCCCGTGTGAAAAGGGCATAGGGAACCGTTTGAATAACCACTCGGGAAGTCATGGTCTCATAGGTTGAACTTGCATCAGCCTTCACTTGAATCTGTACATACACGAGATTCGCGAAATCACCAATGTCTCCTTCCAGATTGAGCGTCACGGAAAAATATCCGTCAGAAACACTGACATCATTAGCTGTTTCTGTGGCAAGAAGTGTCCCACCTGAAGCTTCATCGTAGAATGTAAAAATAAAATCGTATGTTCCCTCGATGGCTATTCCGGAACTATTTTTGAGACGACCTTGATACCCAATGGTTGATGGTTCGCCTACACTTGCATTTGCAAAAAGTGGGATGAACAAAAAAATGCCCACGATGGAAATACTGACAACGTGATGAGTGAATTTCAAAAACAATGAAAACATATTCTGATCCATTCTCGCGACTATCATACCATGTTTCCATTTGTCTTAGAGGCTCGTCACTGACCACCGAGCCGCCAAGATAGAGAGATCATAATCATCGACAACACCATCCTCATTAAGATCAGACAGTGGATCATCGCTTCCCCATGCCGTTGCCAGGAGACTCAAATCATAGTCATCCACGATCCCATCGGCCGTGATGTCCGCCATAACGAGCCGCGTGATGGTTACCTGTACTTCTTGTGAAGACGCCCTACCGCCCGTCTGTGTGATTGTAAAAGTATTCTCTCCCAGAGAGAGGAACACCCATGCCTGCCAACTTGTGGACGTGGGGTACTTCACATCTTCCTCAGAACCGTTCACGAGTACGGTCTTTGCGTCTGAGGATTTGCTCCCAAATAAGAGAAACAGGGTCGCGTAGGTCGTCTGATCTTCCGGTGAAATTCCAACAGAGAAGGAACCGGATGCCTGAACAAGAACCGCTCCTGCATATGAACATCCAGATGTATTAAACGTGCAATTTGATGCACAGGAAAGTGTCCCCTGATAGTAGCCTCGACTCGTACACGTCTGACCATTCAGACTTCCCGTTCCCCCTGTTTCACATTCCTCATCTGGATCCACAAAGCCATCTCCACACATCCAAGGAAAAGCAGATCCTTGCTCTATCGAAAACGAACTCGAAAACGTCGAGCCAACCATTGGCTCAAATGTACTCTCTAATTGAAAACTGTCCGACGTTGTTTTTTGTGAGGCGGCCGAGTCCGGATCAACATCGATCTCAAAACTTGTTGATGTAACCGCAAAGGAAACCAAGGGAACAACCAAAAAAAGAATGGAGACAAGAAAAAGGTAACGAAAAAAACTCTGCATACGCAACAAGTATAGCAAGTTGGTGCGCGAACGGAAAAAACATCAGAACCACCCCTAGCCCCTCCTTAAAAAGGAGGGGAACCGGATAACACAAAATCCCCCAACAACGCTGGAGGATTTTGTGTGGGGTGCCCGACGGGCGTTGACCCAAGACTTTCCGAGTAGCGGCGAAGCAACCCTTGTAGTCGTCATGGGGCTCAATCGCAATAACCTTCCTGTCTTTCACCCATATCCTCTTGATAATGGCACGAATCCACGCCTGCATTTCCTGTGGCGGATACATCTCATGGGCTATGGCATAGGGAATGTTGCGGAGGTATTTCTCCGTGGCTTTGAGTTGCGCCTCCTTGTCCATTTGTCGCAAACCGAGCGGCTTGTCGGTTTTGACGAGCGCGTTGAGCTGTTTGGTGATCTTGGCGGCTTCCGCGTTGTACTTCTCTATCGAAAGGGCTTCCGTGTGGACGTAGACGTGATTGAGCTTGTCGAGTTTCGCCTTCAACACTTCCCGTTCGTCCTTCGGCTGTGGCGTGGAAAGGAGCATCTCGACGTCGTACGCCCGTTCCAGGCGTTTGAGTACCTGCTTGATGATCGA
The DNA here is from genome assembly GCA_004298405.1 of Patescibacteria group bacterium. Classification (GTDB taxonomy): domain Bacteria; phylum Patescibacteriota; class Patescibacteriia; order UBA9934; family GWF2-40-263; genus UBA12478. The sequence goes on from SCSL01000073.1 coordinate 3,541, forward strand.
ATCGGGCATCTCCATGCCGGAGATGAATTCGAGCACCTGCTTGTCGATGACGTTGCACGGCGCGGGCTTCTGGACGCACGACTTGTTCTCCCGATGGAACTTGCAGCAGTACATGTATCGTTCCTGCCTGTCCCTGCTCACCTGCGTTTCGCAGTACATCGTCGGGAGCATCTTGCTGGTGTGCGGAACGTCCTCCTTGCCCTTGATGCGGTCGTAACAGCGATAACAGAAGACGAGGCCTTGGAGAAGGTAGAAGCGGTGCTTTGCCGGAGGTCGTCCTTTGGTTTTTGTTCGTGCTTTGAACATGAGCTGTACGCGGTCGTATAGCTCTTCCGAGACGATTGCCTTGTGCTTGCCCGCGAGTTCCTGCTGATCCGGCTTCGCTGCTGGGACGAGTCCGAGATACGCACGATTTTGCAACATGGTCTTGATGGAGCTGTAGGTGAACTGGTTGTTCTTGCGCGTCAAAAGGCCTCGCCCGTTCAAGCGAACGGCAATGTCTTGGAGCGAGTAGTTGCCCGTGGCGTACAACTCGTACATTTCTCGCACGATGGTGGCCTTCTTCCTGTCGATGATGAGGTCTTGCGTGTTGGGCTCCTCGCCTTTCTTTGTCTTTATTCGTTTGTAACCGAATGGTGCATTACCGTTGAGGTAGCCCAGGCTGCGTTTCTCCTTGAATCCTTCCTGCGTCCATTCGCTGATCTGGTTGGAGAGATGTTCGTCGAAGAGTTCGTAGAAGCCTTCCATCAAGCCCTTGTTGGAATCGCTGAAGTTGCCACCGATGTCCTCCGAGGTGGAAATGACCTGTATGCCGATTCTTCGCAGCCTGTCCTTGTAGTGGATAGCGATTTTTCGGTTGCGGGCGAAGCGCGAGGTTTTGAAGACGAGGACGGCCTCGAACTTACCAGCTTCCGCGTCGGCGATCATTTGCTGGAACTGCGGTCGGTTGTCCGTGCGCCCTGAAAGGAGGTCGATGTATTCGCCGACGATTTTGATGTTATGCCGCTTCGCATATTCCTTGATGCCCTTGCGCTGTGCGTCTGGCGAGTAGCCTTTGCCCTGCTCCTCGGTTGACTCGCGAATGTACATCACGCCGGTGCGTATGGCTCCCGATAATATTTTTTCCTGTTTCATACACCGCGATGGTTGATTTCCTATGTATAGGATTATATAATATTGTTGATCTAACATCAAACGTCTATGCCAACACAAGAAGCTAAACTAATAACGATCCGTGAGGCCGCCGAACTGCTCGGCGTTCACCCTGAGACGCTGAGGCGTTGGGACAACGAGGGTAAGCTTAAAGCTGTGAGAGTTGGGGAGCGAGGACACAGACGATATAACACTTCTGACGTAAACAGATTGATGCAGGGGCACACACGATAATATGGAAACTGTTTTTCCTTTCCCGTCCGGTTCGCTCTGGCGCAAATGGGATCTTCATATCCATACCCCGTTGTCGATTGACAATAATTACGGCGGCACCTCAGACGAAGTGTGGGAAAAATTCATCACGGATCTTGAGGGGATGGATCAGGATATTAAGGTGATCGGCATCAACGACTACTGGTTTTTGGATGGATACAAGAAAGTGGTGGAGTTCAAAAGGGCCGGACGACTACCGAACATCGAGGCGATCTTCCCGGTCGTCGAGTTTCGAATCAAAAACTTTTCTGGCACGGACGGCGACCTCCAAAAAATAAACTTTCATGTTATTTTTTCCGATGAGTTAGATCCTGCACTTATCGAAGCCCAGTTCCTAAACGGCATGACGAGCAAGTTTTCCCTTTCTCCCGAATATGCCGCCACCAGTTGGTCGACTGGCGTAATCACGCGCGACAGCTTGACTGCCCTCGGAAAACAAATTCAAGCATCTGTTCCATCGGAGAGACAGGGTGACTTCTCTGATCATCTCAAAGAGGGGTTTAACGGCTTATCGGTTGATTTCAAAGACGCGATAGACTTCCTGAAGGAACGGCCAAACTTTTTTGGAGGAAAGTATCTCACCGCTATTGGTAAGACCGAATGGGCTAACATCAAATGGAACGACCAGTCAGTGCCGGACAAAAAACACCTGATCAACTCGGTGGATTTTGTCTTTATTTCCGCGGAGTCCGGCGAGGCTTGCAATGCGACGAGAGAAAAATTGCAAAGCGAGTGCGTGAACCACCGTCTTTTGGATTGTAGCGACGCCCACAACTACTCAACGGCCGACGTGAAGGACCGCATCGGGAAATGCTTTACCTGGATCAAATGCGACCCCACCTTCAAGGGACTGCGGGAGGTTCGTATCGAGCCGCTGGGGCGTGTCGCCTTTGGCGATGTGAACCCGATGCAAAAGAAACCCTACCAATACATTCGATCCGTACGTTTCAACGATAACGCCGTTGCGGGGAGATTCTCGCCGGAGCCGATTGCCGTGAACCCGGACCTAGTAAGCATTATCGGTGGAAAGTCGACGGGCAAATCTCTCCTGCTTTACTACATCGCGCAGAGCGTTGATCCCGAGGAAGTGAAAAAACGAGGGGTGTCGCCGCACTACTTTGACAGCGAGGCCAACTTTAATTTTGAGGTCGAATGGGGCGATGGGAGGAAGAGCGTGCTCGTATCGATGCCCGGCGCCGACAGTATCGACGGTAGAAAAATATTGTATATCCCCCAAAACTATCTTCACGCCCAATCTGGCGACGACCCATCCAGTGGCTCTTCGATCAATGAGATGGTCACGCAGGTACTGACCCAGGACAGCGAGACCCTAGAAAAACACGAGCAGCACAGAACGACGGTTCAGATGCTCCAAAAAAAGATCACCGGCGAGATAGAAAATGTTTTTTCCATTACGGCCGATATTTTCTCCGTTGATACCGAGCTAAAAGAACTGGGTGATAGCCAGGGAGTTAAGAGCTACATCGCGGACGTTGAAAAACAGATCAATGACCTGTCTCGTGCCGCGGGTTTGAACGAGGATGAGATGACCGCTCTCGCGTCGTTTTCCACCACAAAGGCGGATCATGAACGCAGCCTATCCACGGCCGATGAAGACATTAGGGTCGCAACGCAGAGCCACGAGGAGCTGAGCGAGCGGGTGACGGCTCTTGCCAATGGCTTCCGCGATCTGGCAGAGACGATGACCTCTCCATCCCTCAAAAAAGTCTTCGAAGGCGAGGCACAAAAGTTGGAGGCGTTTGCCATTGCTTCCGCATCGGCGATTAACGTGGGTATTGCCAACGCAAAGATGGCCAGAAGGAAGGTGTTGGAAGAAATTGCCAAGCTGGAGGCGCAGATCAAGCCGTACCACGACCGTGTGAAGATGCGCGACAAAATAGAGGCGTTGAAAAAAATCGCCGCCCAGGAAACCAAGCGCCTCGGGGCGATCGAAGCGAAGGTGAAGCGTCTCAGCGATCTAAAAAAGGATCTTGCCTCCTCCAAGACTAGCCTTTTGACCGCCTATGGCGCGACCATTACTGCGTACGAAACTCTGCGTACCCACCTGAAGCTAAAGGAGGCGAGGCTCGGCGGTATCAACTTCAACCTTACCATCGCGTTTGACGAGGCGGGCTTTCAAAAGAACACGATTGACGCCTATATCAACAAAAAAACGTTGAAAGACATCACGGGCTTTAGTCACGGGTCGGAGTATTACTATCGTTACGCAATAGCTCGCCACCAAGAAACGATCACGAAAATTGCCGACGGCATCCTGTCCGGTGATATCGCCCTACTGAAGGGCGTGTCGAAGCGGGATGCGTTGCAGAAGCTACTTGGAAACTACTATCGGTTGGACTATAAGATTTCTTACAAGGGTGATGCGTTGGAAAATATGTCGCCTGGAAAAAAGAGCCTCGTCCTGCTTCGCATCTTGATGGATGTCAGCGACGAGCAGTGGCCAATCCTTCTTGACCAGCCGGAGGACGATTTGGATAATCGGTCGATATACAACGATCTCGTGAAGGTCTTGCAGGAGAGGAAGCACGACCGCCAAATCATCATCGCCACCCACAACCCGAACGTTGTCGTCGGTGCTGATAGCGAGGAGATCATCGTCTGCAACCAAACCGGCCAGGAGCAAGACCGGAACAATCGAAATTATACGTTCGAATACGTCTCGGGTTCAATTGAAAACAGTTTCGTGCGCGATGGGGAGTTCTGCGTCCTTTATCAGAAGGGTATCAGAGAACACATCTGTGAAGTGCTCGAAGGTGGGCTTGAAGCCTTTGAGAAAAGGGAGCAGAGGTATGGAAGGTAGCTAAGCAGTCTAAAAGCCATTACGCGCCATTTTACAAGGTTACAGAGCCATGACAAAACCGCCGGTGGTCGGCGGTTTTGGCGTTTAGTTATAGCTGTCAATGATTCCGTCGTCGTTGCGATCGTAGAAACAGCTCGGCGTGTAGTCCGTCCAGCACCACTGCCACTGCTGGCCTGATCCGTAATTCGACGGAGTCGAGTAGTCTGGTGCGCCTCTTTCGATGAAAAGCACTAACTTTTTCATTCCGATTGAGTAGCGCCCGATGGAAGCATCAACGCACTCTTCGTTTGTCAGAGACGGATACTTTGCGCAAATTTTCCCAGCTTCGGATTCGTCCCATGCCCGCTGTTCCGCTTCAAGCTGATCCGCGAGGGCTTTTGCAGCAGCCGTTTCTTCCGTCGTCATATCACGTTCAATGGTAATTTGCTCGCTCGTCTTTTTGAACGCGTTGGACGCAACGATGGAAATCACCGTTGACGGATTATCAAGGTTCACTGGTACTGAATAACTGCCGTCGTCTTTTGAGATCACCAGTTGCCCATTCACGAACGCCGACGTGACGTCCATCGTTTGGAATTGAAGCGTGTACACGAGATTGTCGCCCTGAGCTTCGATCCCGCTCGTCACTTCTATCACTGGATTTGGGTACGACGTTGCATACTGAGAGAACAACGAAATGATAACAGCGAGTACACTACACATGACGCGCACACCATGTTTTCTCCAATGCTTTAGTCGTACTATGAAGTTTTCTTTGCTTCCGACGAACCAAACGATTCCCAGTAAGATAAAGCATGCGACAACTGGACTAAGAATGATCGCGCCCATGTAGAACGTGGCGAGGATAGCGACGATGAGGTAGTGGATGACGTTATTACCACCGTCACTGTGAATGGATGCGGCGGCCTTCTCTTTTGGCAAATCCTGTAACGCACTTTGACAGTGCTTACATTTCACTGCCAAATCCCGCACCTCTTCGGCGCAAAATGGACATTTTTTCATAATAGCGTGGGTTTTGAGTTAGGGATTCGTGAAACGCAAAAGGTCCCACGAACCAAGCGAGTGAACCCTTTCGAGTCACCCCTACACCCTTTCGGATGTAGACCCACGCTAATAGGTGCCGGTCGTGAGACCGTCAGCATTAGCGTGGGATTTCTATATATACACCATGCCAGCCGTGAGGCTGGTTTAGGTTGAATTGTATAGAAAGTGTAATGTTTTTTTGTCGTCGTCGCAACCCCTTCGTAGGTAAACGTATAATGCATTGTATGTTTACCGGTGTGATACTTCGTTTATGTAATACGGCGGGACTATAAATTTTCCACTGTCAATTAAGGCAAATATTCTGGGGCGGTCTTTCTTTGAAATTTTGTGATATTTAACCGTTGGTGATCCAAAACTGGATGCCTTTCTCTCCAGCCCTTCGGCCAACATCACGGAATGAATAGTCTTTGACTTCACGCGACATCGAATTAGCCCAGGGCTGCATTTCGCAACAACCCCGAGAACTTGGGCAACATGCGTTTTAGTTTTTTCTGTGTCTTTTAAGTCAATCTGGTCACTCCAAAATCGTACGATCACAAAACCCGCCCGTTCAGCCAGGGTGTTTAAAAGTTTGTCACGGCCTACGTTTTTTGCATGTGCGCTGTGGTGCCAAACGCCGTCTAGTGCAAGAATAACCGCATGATGCGCATTAAGTTTTCCTTTCTCAAGAATGCAATCTATCCGAAATGCACCAGCAAAGTTTCCATCCTGAAAAAAGGCTATCGGGACTTCGGTTTGAAATCGTAGATGCAATTTTCGTAACACTTCATGTAGTTTGCGCTCCTGGGGTGTTATTTTTTGCTTTACTGAAAGTACGCCGCTTACAGAGTGTTTGAGTTTGGTTTTTAACCGAACGACGTGGTTCTTGCCGCGTCCTGGATACTTCAAGCGAGACCGACGCTTAGTCTCCTTATCGTTACGGCGCTTTTGCTTATTTTTAGCACGAAGTTTTTGGTTTCGATTCATTCGTGAGTAACCAAGTTTCTTCGCATCGTATGAAATGTTATGCCGACGAATCCAGTAGAGAATCGTTGACGCGTCCTGGCCGAAATGTTTGCCGATCTGTGAGGCGTTCTTCTTTTTCACATTGATCCATCGTTCAAGAGTCGCCTTATCCTTATACATTTCTCCCTTTTTTAATTGACGTGCACTCAAGTTTTTTGAAATACCACATTTTTTCAAAGCAATTTCAATCGTTCTTGGTTTGACTCCTTTTTTCCCAGCAATTTTTGGCGTGGATAGCGCTTGTTTATTGTAGTCGTCGTCTAAGTCTCGGCAATTGAATAAAATCTCTCCAACCCTTACTTCTTTTTGCATATTTTATTAGGTTATTTGCTAATTCCTGGATCACCTCTCTCATGCCGACTTCGAGCTGTTCGGCTTCCTGATCGGTGAAGGTACGACCTGCGGCGATCATACGGTCGGAGATGCTCTTGGTCTTACCAAGCTCCTTGTAGATAGCCGAGCGTCGTTCGTAGGTTGTGGTGTCCTCGTTCGGTGTACCATCTTCGGCGAAGGCAGAGTTACCAGAACCCATGGCTGTCATGACGTTCCAGCTAGCAGCCTGACCATTACCACCTTTACGAGCAAGGCGATCACGGATAGGAGTTTCGCGGAATTCA
>SCSL01000074.1 GCA_004298405.1 Patescibacteria group bacterium
TGGCGGACCGGAAGGGATTCGAACCCTCGATCTTCTCCGTGACAGGGAGACGTGTTAACCGGGCTACACCACCGGTCCATCGGGACTGTTCTAGATTAACAGCGACGGAATAATAACATGGGCATTTGAGGCGTGCAACCCTGTAACCCACAGGGTTATCTCTTCCTTTTTTCTTGTAATCCAACCAGTTTCTCCAGATCGCGGACTTCTTTTTCTGTTAAATATCGGGCGTTGCCTTCTGGATAGGTCGTTGGCATTTTGAGACTCCCTATACGTGTACGCATAAGGTTGAGCATGTGATATCCAAGCGCTTCGCACATGCCGATTACTTCCCGTTGTCGACCTTCTCCCAGAATGATGGCGAATCGTGATGGAGAGAGGAGGCGAGTTTTGCCGAGCGCTTGGAAACGTCCAAGATCAATCGTTCGGATCGTTTGTTCAACATCGATGACATACTCTTGTTCAATTCCATAGCGGGGATTGAGAAGCCTCTCAGCAAGAGTTCCATCAGTGGTAAGCAGGAGAAGCCCAGTAGTTTGGGAACTGAGTCGACCGACAGGAAAAACGCGATCAGGGGAATCGATGAGTTCCATCACGTTATTTTCAACACCAGCTTTGGTTGTGTACCCGATGGGTTTGTGCAAGAGGATGTAGACATGTTCTGTTCGAACTTTTTTATCTCGCCCAATCACGCGGACACGATCTACAAGACTCACCTGATCACCAAGTCCGGCCGGTACATCATTGATAAAGACTTTTCCAGCTTGAATCAGCCGATCCGCTTCACGTCGGGAGCAGTAGCCGTTTTCGGCAAGGTACTTGTTGATGCGTACCGGCTTGGACATAGTGGATAACGTGTCACAGACGCATGATATCATAGGAGCGTATGCCAAACCTTGAAGACATTTATCATCGTGTTGAGAAAAATAAAAAACGCCGAAAGGAAATACACAAAATGCTCAAAGATGAACTGTCCCATTCATCTCGCTATCAGGAAATTGTGGATGAGATGAAGACACTGCGGGAGGAAAAAAAGGGGATCGAACAGGATGTGCGGGCAGGGAATTCAGATGTTGTTGAGCTTGAGGAGTTGAAGATCGAGATCGAAACGGATCAAGAACTTCTCGCCGACCAGGCCCTGAACATGTACGTCAAAAATGAAACAGTTGAGATTAAAGATGAATACGATCAAACCTGGTATCCCGTCTTTAAGGTAAGTTTCAAAAAGTCTAATTAAAAATCCCCCATGGCTCGTGGAGCGACGGGGGAAGGGTGGTCACGGGGCTGCTTGTTCCTCGAATTCGGACCACTCGAAGTGGCCCAGGACGTACGTTCCTCTGGCGAGGTATTTCCCCTCAGCACAGGTAAGGAAGTACTTCCCGTCCTTCATCGGCCGGCTCCCACTGACGAACCGACACTTGGTGGGGTCGGTTGCGGGAGCTACCGGCGCCGGTTTCGCCTTGGGCGCAGGTGCAGGTGCGGGGGGTGTAGGTGTGGAGACCGACCTGGTCGCAGGCACCAGAGCCGGAGCCTGAGCTGGCTTGGGCGATGGCGGAGCGACCGCGGCAGGCTTGGGCTTCGTTGGCGGCGTGGTGACCGCAGGGACGGGGGGCAGTGGGCTCGTGGCAACGTTCGGCTCAGGGAGCGCTGGCGTTGCCGGCGTTGCCTCGGTCTCGATCTGGTCGTCGGATTCATGCCATTGCCAGGCTATGACCGCACCGACCACCATGATGAGCCAGGCCAGCGCGCCCTTGAGCGCGGGTCTCCAGCTCCTGGGTTGGTTGGGAGGAGCATGATTCTTGGGGTAGAGACTGGGTTCGTCAGGCACCAGAGACTCCTTGGTGTGTTCCTTCTTAGGAGAAGGTGTTGGAACGACTATCTGGTCCTTGTCTGCTTGAAGCGGGGTAGGGTGACCATTTACGGTCACCGTATTGAATCGTCGTTTTGGCGAACTCACGATGATCGTGGGCGTTCCATCTTGGATCGCTCTGATCGTCAGATCGATGGACGGTTCCGCCCTGAACAGACGTCGTGCCATGTGGATCCGGAACGCATTCTCGGTCGATGTCGCACCCAGGATTCTGATAAGCATTTCTTCCTGGGGGATTCCTCCGATGAATTGTATCCTTATCCTCTGTGTTTCCCCACGCTTCATGAACGGCAGAGGGGACGGCTCTACCAGAACTTCTACGGCCATATCCTCCCTCGCCTTTCAGATGTTTGTTGACCGAGAGACGAGGCTATCAAAAACTCCGCGTTTTGTCAAAGGACGCGGGGGACAAAAAACGCCCGGAGGCGTTACTTTGTTTTTTCAACGATGTTTTTGAACACGCTTGGATGACTTTGCGCAATCTGTGAGAGCACTTTTCGATCCAGCGCAATGCCGGCTTTTTTAAGACCATCCATGAATCGGCTATAGCTCATCTCCAGAGGTCGAAGTGCCGCGTTGAGACGAACCTGCCAAAGTCGACGGAAGCTACGCTTTTTGTTGCGGCGATCGCGGAAAGCGTTGACACCAGCCTTGAGCATGGCTGGGCGGGCAAGGCGGATCTTGGACTTGCGTCCCCACATCATGCCTTTGGTTTTCTCCATCAAATTTTTGCGACGCTTGACATGCTGTGTTCCACGTTTGACTCGAGGCATATTATTGGTGGTTTGGCATTAACGTTTTAATCGCACGTCGGTGGGCATGTGACATCGTTTGGTCTGCACGCTTGTTGCGAGTAGTCTTTCCTGATTCTCGTCCATTGAAGTGGTCTTGACCGGCTGTTCGCTTGAGGATTTTTCCGGTTCCAGTCACTTTGACGCGGGATGAGAAGGCTTTGTGAGTTTTTTGTTTGGCCATAGGGAGATGGAAAGGTGGCTAGGGAAGTGCGTGTGAGAATAGCTATATTTTGTGCATGTGTCAAGCACGGGCAACGATCATAGTAAATCGACCTGCCAGGTATTTAATTTCTTGTTCGATGCGGACCGGATACACGGCTTTGACCTGTTCAAGGAATCCTTCCATCACCTGTTGAGCGACATCGCGATGAGCCTTCTCTCGTCCGCGTAGAGGAAGCTCGACGCGGATCTTATCGCCTTGCTCGAGGAATTTGAGCGCCTGATTAAGCCGAACTTGAAGATCACCCACGCCGATGCGGACAGAAAGACGGATGCCTTTGATATCAACTTCCGCAGATTGTGCTTTGCGCTTCTTGGCCTCCTTTTCTTTCTGATACTTAAATTGACCGTAGTCGAGGATTTTGCACACAGGCGGCTCAGCTTTTGGAGAGACTTCGACGAGATCCATTTCCTTTGCCTCAGCAAGTTTGATTGCTTCCTCAATAGGCAAGACTCCTAATGCCTCGCCTTGTGCCCCAATAACACGAACCTCGGGAGACTTAATTTTTTGGTTCACGCGATATTGTGGGACGTCCAGGGTGGGTCTTCGGATTCGATGGCGATGAATGCGCATAGATACGCAAGAGTATAAGAGAAAAGCTGGAAAATATCAAGCAATGGTGTATCGTTGGTTTTATGCCAACTCTTGCCGTCAACAAAAAAGCACGATTCGATTATGAGATCCTCGAGACGATTGAGGGAGGGTTGAAATTGACAGGAGCGGAAGTGAAGAGCGTGAAGGTGGGACATGCGCAGCTCAAGGGGGCATTTTTGCATATTCAGGGCGGGGAGCTCTGGCTCAAAGGATCGTTTATTTCCGCTTACAAACCAGCGGGGAAACAGGAGAACTATGATGCGAACCGAGACAGAAAAGTGCTTGTGCATCGTCGTGAGTTGAGCCGACTTGTTGGGAAAAAAGGACAGGAAGGTCTTACGTTGGTTCCGCTCTCCATCTATACAAAAGGGGATTTAGTAAAACTTGAATTCGCGGTTGCTCGCGGTAAGAAGCAATACGAGAAACGGGAGGCTATAAGAAAGCGTGATATAAAAAGGGATATTCGTGAGAAACTTAAGAGGAATTGAACGGAACCCTTGATTTTTTTGAAAAATGGAGTATCCTCTTGTCCGGAGGTGACACATGGAACGTATCTTTCTGGGTGCTGTTGCGGTGAGCATCATTGTCGTTCTCAGGTTCATCTTTGTCCCCGTGGATTCCACGTTGGGACTGTTGATGACCTACGGCTCGGTCATTGGCTTTTTTCTGCTGTGCGCCCGCTGGGCGTTCAAGCAGGGTACCGAGTAGCTCTCGGACGCGACCGGCGGAGGGTAATAGTGCCCCCGCCTGCGACCAGCTCGAACTATACGGCTCAGTCAACGACTGAGCAAAACAAAAACACACCACTTCACGTGGCGTGTTTTTGTTGGTGGAGCTGAGGGGAATTGAACCCCTGTGCGGTAAGGTTTCTCAACCTGATGGTTCCAAGCTCATCCACACCTCATACCTCGTCGCGCTCAAGATGTGGAGCAATACGCAACGAGGAGCCGATCGCAACTCTTGAGTGTAAGAGATCGGTGACCTTACACCCGAAGCTCGATGATATAACACCCGACAGCTGGCTATCGAGCATGACCAGCGCGGATGGTTCTGACGCTTACGCGAGAACAGGGGCGAATGAAGGAACGCGCAAAGCGTTCTTGATCATTGCCATGACGTTGTTTGCAGTTGTCGTCTTGCACGAGAGAGATTTACGTGTGGCTCGTGCCCACACGACTTGATCAGGATGGGAGGGACTCCCGTCGAATGCCTATCAGCCCCGCTCTGTAAAAATGCCGGGCTGGACCATTTTTCCAAAGCGGGACACTCCATCGCCAAAGACTAGTCAAAAAAAGAGGTTCTGTCAATGCATCTGTGTTATAATTTACGTACTTATGCAGCCGCCACAATCGGTAAGCATTTCCACAGCGACCTTTATCAAAGCTGTCCTCATCGTGTTGGGGCTTTGGTTTTTATGGTTCATCCGCGACATCGTCGCCATTTTTATTGCGTCAATTTTATTGGCGGCGCTCATTGAACCGTTTGCAGGTTGGTTTGCCGCGCGACGTATTCCACGCGGACTCGCGGTCTTGATTGTCTACATCTGCCTGCTTTCATTCACCGCTATTTTTGCTTTGTTGTTCGTCCCGATTGTCACTCAGCAGGGCGCACAACTTTTCGCGAATTTTTCCAGTTCCTACACACAGACCATGGAATCCCTTGGACAGTTTCGACAGATTTCCGCGGATTATGGGTTTGCCGATAACCTCTCCAGCTCGCTCACGGCGCTTCAAACGAGTGTAGAGAATTCATTTGGATCATTCTTTTCGACTGTTTGGGGTGTTGTGGGGAGCGTGGCCGCCGTATTCATCGTACTCGTTCTTTCCTTTTACATGGTGGTGGAAGAGGAGCGGATGCGAAAATATTTTCGATCGCTTGCGCCTATTGAGTATCAACCCTACGTTGCGCATCTCATGAAAAAGATGTCTCGCAAGATGGGGGAGTGGCTACGCGGACAAATTATTCTTGGGCTCATTGTTGGTGTGGCGGTCTACATCGGTCTGACGTTTCTTGGGGTGAAGTATGCGCTTGTCCTTGCGCTCATCGCTGGAATTTTGGAAGTCATCCCCTATGTGGGTCCCATCATTTCGCTCGTCCCCGCACTCATTATTGGATTTGCCCAAGCTCCCATCATCGGACTGGCGGTTGTTGTTTTGTATATTGCGATTCAACAGTTTGAAAATCACGTGCTTGTTCCCAAGATCATGCAGAAGGTGACTGGTCTCAATCCTATCATCAGCATTTTGGCTCTCCTTGTTGGTCTCAAAGCAGGTGGACTCGGTGGCGCGATTTTAGCGATCCCACTTGCGATGATGGGAGTTGTGATTTTGGAAGATTTATTTCGAGATGTAACTGAATAATTATGCGCTATTATCATCGTCATTCTTTTTTCCCACTCGTCATTATCTTTTTGTCTTTGCTATTGGCCGGACTCATTTATTGGTCTGTGAAAACACAACCATCGTCTTCTCCGGCCATCACGCAACAAGAAGTCGAGTCGGTTGATCCACAGGCCTACCGCGAAGCCCTCACCCAAATCGTCGGGACATTTGATGAGCGCATGAGCTCATCGCAAGATGATTTGGATAAACTTTTGGCCGCGCAGACTGCCCTTGCCGGACTGCTTGAATTGCGTGTGCCGGCTGAGTTTAAGGATTTGCACCTTGCCCTCGCCGTGGCGTTTAGCGATATGGAAAAAGCACTCCAAAGTGAGGATCGCGCAATTGATGTGCCACTTGCACAAGTGTCACAGCTCAAGCAGACCTATTCTTGGCTTACTCCATAATCTATGGCGCGTGTTGAAAAAAACGCGGGACTTGAGTCTCGCCTGGATGAAGTAAAGGGAGAGGTTGTTCGAGAAGTTCGTAAGCGTACGCGCACGGGTCGTCCATGGCTGACGTGTTCACTTCTTTTCCTCGCGCTCTTGGTGGGCATGATCCTTTGGGTTACCTGGTTTGTTGCCGCCACGGGACTTCTTCATGTGCCTGTGTTCACCTCGCTTACCTACACAGCTCCCGAGCCGATTCGTATGGTTACGCCGGGCGTCCCCATTGAAGCAGTCCTCAAGGAGACCTTTACCAGTACCCTGACGCGGCGACTCTACGAAGGTGGAGGGACACTGACAGACCGTTCTGTTGAGGTACAAATTCAGGAATCTTCCTTGACCGCGTCCCTGCGTACCTTTTTGGAAAAATCAGCGCCTGAGTGGATCAATTCTTCGGGTGTTCAGATTGTGGTCGAACCAGGCACCGGCATTGAGTTGTTTGTCCCTCTAGATTTGGAGTCCCAGGAGCCTGGCGTGGCAGGGATTATCACGTTTGATCTTGATGTTGATCAAGGGAATCTGGTCGTGACGCCTGTTTCCGTCCGCATTGGAGCGGCTAAAATTCCAAATTTCTTGATCGTGGCGTTTCTCATGCCTCTTTTAGAAGCCGAACTTGCCAAACTCAACACGGCTATGGTTGGGTACGCACAGATTTCTTCGATTGAACTCCTTCCCCGCGAGGTGGTGGTGAAGGGCGAGCTGGCCGTGGAGATCAAGTAGTCCGTGCTTGAATTATGATTCTATTGCACCGAATATCCTCATTTGGAGTTGCCTGCGTTGCGGTGGCGGGATTTCTTTTGCTGGTTTTTCCGCCATTCCATCCATACCTCATTATTTTCTGCACCGTATTTTTTTCCTTTCTCATTCTGGGTCGACTTCTTGCGTGGCAAATCCGCACATTTCAGTTCTGGCATTTGCTCGGAACTCCCTTGCTCCTTCTTCTCTCAAGTTTCGGTCCGTTCTTTCTGCTTGAACGTACGATGTCGAAATTGGCTTTATCGGTTTTAGTTGTTGCTTTGTTGTTCTTGTTCGTGGAACATGTTTTTAGCTTTATCCATCTCCCTGTTGCCTACCAACCTTTTACGCTTGAATACCTTTCCGGCCTTCTCCATATCCTTTCCGTTTTCTTTCTTTCTGTTTTGGGTTTTGGCCTTTCCTTGTTTCTCCAAACACCATTATGGCTCCTGTCCCTCATTTTTTTCTTTATTCTTTTTTTCATCGTGTATGGCACACTTTGGGTAGGGAAGGTAGATTCCCAGTATGCCAAGCCGTACGCCTTTGCCGGCGCCGTACTGACCACAGAACTGTTTGCCTCGCTCTCTTTTCTTCCAACGGGATTTTATACGAACGCGGCATTTCTTGCTTTAGGGGTTTATGTTTTTCTTGGACTCTCCCGCGCGCATGCTATGCACAAACTCTCTAAAGAAGTTCTGCGTCGGTACCTGATCGTGTTTGTCGCGCTCACCACGTTGATTATCCTAACTTCCCAATGGGTATGAAGATCCAATCCTGGCCACAGACCATCCGCATTATTGTTTTTTCATGCCTCATTGGCGGAGCGGCGGGAGTTTTGGGAACCGCACTCACAACGAATTATCTTTCGGAGTACGCGCTCCAACTTGGACAAGTGACGCAGACGCTGGGAATCTCGCAGACGCGACCAAGATCTCTCCCACAGTCGTATGACGATGCCTTGGAACGCCTCGAAGAACGAGCCCTTCCAGCAGTGGGATCATTGTTTCCTGACACACGTATTGGAGAAACGGGCGTGTCTGTCTTTGATTCGGCTGTGTCGATCATCGTGCTGACATCCGATGGATGGATGCTTTCTCCTTCTGGAACGCTTGGAGACACGGTACAGGTTGGTGCCCAGACGTGCGAGGTGGATCAGGTCATAATCGAGCCGAGATTCGGATATCATTTCTTGCATTGCGTAACATCCAACAGTTCTGTTGTTGATATGGTTGGAGGATATGGAATTGCCGCGGGGGATCAATTATTTGTGGTGACGCAGGGACGGGAAGTGGTTTTCACGCAAGCGCGGGAGATCGTTTGGGGAGAGGTGGTTCGCTCAAGCGATATTCCTACGCGTCGGATTTTACTCACGGATGATTTTACGGTGCGCGAAGGGTCTGCAGTCTTTAATGTGTACGGGGAGTTTGTGGGGGTGGCGCATGAGGGAGAGGGTCGCATGGAGATTGTTCCATTTGAACATCTTGCCGGAGCGTTTCAGCAAGTTCTTGAATCTGTCGACACGATTGTGTATCCAAGTTTAGGAATTCGTGGCATCGATCTCTCACGAACCGTTGGGGTATCTGAAGAGATTTCCAAAGGTCGTCATACCGGGTTTGTGATTTATGGTTCGCGTGCCATCGTTCCTGGAAGTGCCGCGTACAAAGCGGGATTGCAAATAGGAGACATGGTGGTTTCTGTCGAAGGGATCATGATTAACGCAACCAGTTCACTTGATGACTTGCTCACCTCCTATGTTGCAGGACAGGAAATGCAAATCGGGATTGAACGGGATGGAGCGCAACAAGAAGTAACCGTAACGTTGGGTGAGTTGAAACTTTAGGATATACTAAGAGAAGGTATGGCACAGCCAAATTATTTACGCGACATTTTTCACAACTGGCACACCGTGGCGATGTTCGGGCTTTTGGGGCTCGTGCTTGCGCTCATTATTTCTTTTGTGCAACCTCTCAAGTATTCATCCACCGCGCGACTTCTGATTCTGCAAGACGTCGGCTCAGGGACAGACGCGTACACCGCTTCTCGATCAGAGGAACGTATTGCGGATAATCTTTCCACGCTCATTTATACCAGCACGTTTTTTGATCAAGTGATCGACGCGGGGTTCTCGATTGACGAATCCATCTTTCCAGATGATCCGTCCAAGCAACGCAAAGAGTGGGGGAGAACGGTGAAGGCTACCGTGGCTCGTGGGTCAGGACTCCTGACTATAACGGCGTATCATCGCGACGTAGATCAGGCCGAGCAATTGGTACGCGCGATTGCGTTTGTGTTGACCGATCGAGTAGCGGAATACACGTCCGGTGGAGATGTGTTGGCACGCCTTGTGGATGAACCGCTCAATTCTCGTTGGCCTGTAAAGCCGAATGTCGTGGTGAATCTTTTGTCTGGATTTGTATTGGGAGGCTTTGTTGGCGTGGCGTTTGTGATCTTACAAACCGAGCGTATCCGCCGCCGCCATCAGCTTGTGCACGAAGAAATATAGTATTCATTACTTTTCTCAGCCGCTTTAGCGGCGTTCCGGACGGGGCTAAAGCCCCTTAGAAGAATCCGTCATCAACAAAAAACCCATTGTGAGAACCTTCTCACTGGCGGATCAACACGAGGAGGAGGCGCGTTGATCGCTGCAAGAAGGCCCTCAAAATGGGCTCTTTTTTATTACTGATTGGCAGGCAATAGGGTATCAAAACCCTTACTTTGCGTCAATGGCGGATACGGCGATTCTTGCCAGGTTCTCTTGACAAAAATCGTCTTACGTGATATTTTTCGACGTTCACAAATGGCTGGGATAGCGGCTTCGTGTCCTGAAGCGGTTTGATGGCCACGTCGCAACACCTCCTCCTTGTTGTGATGAAACCATCGAACCACTCCAGTACATGGAAATTCCATGACTGCTTGTTCTCTTCATCGTGAATCGAGAGATTTGTGCGCAGACACTTCTGCTCAGAAACCTCTCGATTCCAAGCCAAAGCGAGGGAACCATGCTTGCATGGATTCCCGAGCGTGGCGAAGGAAACAAGGTTCGACCTTGATTCGCCCCTCTCGGCGAAGTGCAAACAACGTCGAGAGGGAAACCCAAACTGATGGAGAGCGTCATCATGACCCGTTTCTTGGTTTACCTCGCCGCCCTGTGCGGCATCTTCGCCTCCTCGACCGCCCTCGCCGCCACCCCCCGCCCGTGCACCAGCTACGCGGGGCTGGAGGACGCGGACGGCGACAAGTTCTGCGCCTTCGTCGGCGCGGCCACCGCCACCACCTCCGGGTGGACCGGAAAGGTGGACTGCGACGATGACGACAAGGCCGCCCACCCGGGCGCGACCGAGGTCGTCGACGACGGCATCGACCAGGACTGCGACGGGAGCGATCTCGTCCTTCCCGTCAGCGACCCCGCCTTCAAGCGGTACGTCGCCAACACCTACGGTGGCCGAGCGCCCAGGACGGATGTCTTCGCAACCGAATACAACCGTTGCACGGCCGCCGCCGGCCGCTGCACCGTCAACGACGACAAGGGTCGGTTCGACATCACCGACACCGAAGTGGACATCCTCTGCGATGTTCACCGTGGTGACGGTTCGGTCGTGGGATCCGATGGGATCCGCGAGGTCGTGACCCTCGTCATCGGGTCACACCGCTTCCCCGACCTAAAGCCGTTCGACCCGCGATGCGGGTACACGGCTTCGACCTCGACCCACTCCGGTACCACTTCGGTCGCCCCTCCGCGTCCGGTTGCCACCAGGAAGTACGTGGACGGCACCTACGAGGTGATCAGGAAGGCGCAGGTCAAGGAGCATGACGAGCGGGTCGCGGCCGAGACGGCTCTCGGTGACCGGGTCACCAAGGTCGAGAAGGTTCTCGACGATGTAGTGCCCGCACTCAACGAGGCCACCACGAGCATCGTCGACCTCGAGGCCGCCCTGGCCGCCCAGGACGAGGCGATCGAGGCCGAAGTGGCGCGAGCCAAGGCCGCCGAGGCCGCGGCTCTGAGCGTGGCCCAGGAGGCCCAGCGAGACGCCACCAGTGCCAGCCGCCAGGCGTCCGCCACGGCCGCCCACGGTCCCCTCCTTGAGGCCGGGGTGATCGGTGGACTACTCGTCCACCGAGCCCTGAACGAAACCGGAGACGACGACGATGCCATCCGTGGCAGCGGCATCGGTGGCGGGGGCTTCGAGCTCCGCGCCGGTGTCGATGCCAAGCGATGGCAGGTCGCGGGCTTTGGCCAGTTCGGCTTCGGCGCCGACGGCCTGGGTAGTACCGGACCGGACACCTCGCTCCTCGTGGGCGCGGACGTCCTCTTCGACGCCGGTCCGGTCGAGGTCGGCCCGTGGGTTGGGTTCCTCCACACGGAGGACCACGCCAACCTCCTCGACTTGACCGTCGTGGAGAGCGGCGGCCTCGTCGGCGTCACCCTCCAGGGTGACCTCGCGCCCGGCACGGCCTTCCGCGCCGTCCCGTTCCTGCGCCTCGGTGCAGGGGTGGGATTCTACGGTGCGAAGGGGACGACCGAGGAAGGTGTCGTCGTGGTCTCGGACTACGGCGGCCTCGCGGTCGTCCAGGGAGGCTTCCGATTCGGCGCCGGAGCCCTCCGGCGCTGAGCAACTGACAAACACGCGCCCCCGCGTGGAGAAGAGCTTCCGAGCTCAACTTCACTCGGGGGCTCTTCTTTTTGAAAAATCGGCATAGCCGATTTTTCAACCCTGAGCCTGTCGAAGGGTAGGATCTTGAGTTTTCCACACAAAGCCGTTGACTTTCATGTTTCTTTATGGTTTATTAAATAGGCAACCGGGGCGAATGCCTCCAAGTTGGTACCAAAATAAAACACCCTCTCTTTCAAAAAGATGGGTGTTTTATTTGTTTATCCCGGGCCAAATGGGCCGGTGGGGGTAACGGTAACCCCGGTTGCGTTGGTACCAACAGATACGGGTTCAAGTCCCGTCCGGTCCACCAATAGCCCGGGATCCTAGAAAACCGTCCAGAAATGGGGGGTTTTTTAGTATTCTGAGAACTATTGACAAAAGGCCTATTTTCGTATATATTTCTACGTTCGTTCTTTCAATGGAACCATCGAATCAGACTTGGTCTGTTTCCTTCGCCGCGCTCGGGAATCCATGCAAGCATGGCTCCCTCGCTTTGGCTCGGAATCGAGAGATTTTTGTGGAGCACTTTCTCCCCAGAAACCTCTCGGTTCGCCTCTCGGCTTCGAAAACATCGCGGCCGAGAGGATCCACATTCACGGCGTCTGAAAAGCGCCAACCGGAGTTGACACCATGCCTCGCGTCCTCCTCATCGCCGGGCTCCTGCTCGGCAGTTTCACCGCCTGCACCCCCGGCTCCGTCGTCGTCAACAAGGGCGACTGCGACGACTGCGACGACGACGTCACCGTCGACGACGACGCGACCCACACGGGGGACGACGACGCGACGACCGACGACGACGCGACCGCGCCCGCGGACGACGACGCGACCCCGACCGACGCCGACGGCGACGGGTACGACACCGGCGAGCCCGACTGCGACGACGGCAACCCCGACGTCCACCCGGGTGCCACCGAGACGGACAACGGCATCGACGACGACTGCGACGGCGTGATCGACGAAGGCTTCGACGCCGACGACGACACCAGCGACGACGACGCGACCCCCGCGGACGAGCCGCAGTTGACGGTGACCATCACCACCCCCGGCGGACTCGAGTACGGCAGTATGATCTGCCACATCGAGTACCTGGAGGACGGCGACAACGACGGTTCGTTCGCCGACGAGTACTGGGGTTGGGAATTTTCCTGGGTGGAGAACTGGGTCAGCCAGACCACCCTCGAGTCCAATCCCGGCGTCATCGACGCCGTGAGGTTGAACTGCACCCTGTGTCCAGGCGAGCTCACGCTCGCCCAGGAGCCCTTGAGCCCCGAGGCCGAGAGCATGGGGTGTACCTGGACGGCCGTCAACGGCTCGTCCAGCACCAACGGCTCCGTCGGCACGTGGTACTTCGGCGAGACCTTCGGGTCAAGCCTGGTCTCGGTTGCCGGCGGCACGTCCGTCCTCGTCGACCTGCGGTAGCCCGCCGCAGAAGCGTCTCCTGAGAGGGGACGTCCATAGCACGGTTCCATTGCCCACAATTTTTTTCGGCCAGCGCGCGGCTTGTTGTTGAAACCCCCGCGCCCTGGCCGGCTCTCGTTCGCCTCTTGGAAGTGGGAACCGTCTATGGACGTTTCCCCTCCAGGAGGCGTCTTTATTTCAAAAACGTTCAAAATTGGCCGCTAACTTGGTCTTCGACGAAAAAAGACCTCGATGTAGGATTTACCTACACCTCGGTCTTTTTTCGTCTCCAGACCGGCGTTATCGTCTCAATTTTGAACGTTTTTGTGTGTGTTTAGCTTTAATTACCTTTTCCCACTTTTCTACCTTTTCTACCTCCCCCTCTCCTACCTGTGTCCATAACGGTTGACAAAACCACCAAAATATGGTACATTTGGACGTTCCAAAATGAGCAGTTATTGCTTATTTATTGGGCAAAAGTTCACTGAAGTTCCTAGGGAAAAGATTGTTAGGGATTGTCCAGATGGAATTAACATAAAGAGCACTAGAGCACTAGGTAGCTAGGTGGTTAGACAGAAAGTCCAACCACTTAACCCCCTATAGTGCTCACACTAAGAAACAGGACTCATCCCAAGTAAGGTGTAAGGAAATGTTGTTGTGTTGAGAAACGTCACGAGGTCATCGGTAGCAACATCAATGTCATCAATAAATCGGTTG
>SCSL01000075.1 GCA_004298405.1 Patescibacteria group bacterium
GATTGAAACTCGATATTCGGTTTCTCATCGCTGCCCAGATAGCCAGTGAGGCTTCGGAGAATATGAGGAATGTCGTCTCGCTCTTGATCCAGCGCCTGGAGCCCTGTGAAGTCCCGCCTCTCAATGGCGTCACCATCCTCCTCAATATTCACAGAGTACACGAGCTTTTTGGCACGTGCGCGTAGCTCTGTTTGCAGGCTTTCGGCGCAGTGGTCGTATCGTTGTATTCTTTTCTGTTCGTAGCTGACTAGCCAAAATTGTCGTTTCGGAAAGTAGCCCCCACTACGATCCCGGCGTTTCTCTTCCACGTAGATCCTTCCATCGTCGTAAAGCTTGACGATGTTAAAGGTATACCCTTCAGAATAAATGCCTGCGCTTCCAGCGCCAACAACGGAGACCTGATGACGAGCAACGGCTGCCTCATGCCCAGCACTATAAAGCAACGGAAAATTGAAATTTACATGAGAGAAGCCACTGTAATGCTTATGACCATGTAACACTAAGTCGATCTTGGAACGAACCAATTCACGCATGACAACTCCAGCGTTCTTCAACAATAGAAACTGGTCACCCCCAAACACTCCTTTGACACCCGGAGTACCTTCGCTTTCAGGGATGGGCATTGGATGGTGATGCATTAAAACAATCTTATGCGCCTTCTGGAAGGACGCATCGGATTCCAGTTGCCTTATCCGATTTAGGTCATCTTCTCCCACCTTCCCTGTAGCGAAATTTAGAACAGGATCAACTCCGTTAGAGTTAAAATGAACAATTGCGACACTGATGATCGAGTCAGTTGTCCCTTTGCTGAAGCTCACTAGCCGGTCTTGTGATGTCATTCCAAATATTTTTGTAAAAGGTTGGTCTTCAATGTTGTCTACAGCAAGATTTACTGTCCCGAAAAAGCGTAGCTCAGTAACTCCTTGAATTCTAAGGTCATGGTTACCTGGAATCGTACAAAGCAATTCGGGATACTTTACATCAGCCGCCTCACACAACTGTTTAAGGAAAGATCGAGCCTCCTCAAGGGTCCCTGTCAAATTTTCAACCCAATTCCTCACAAGACTCCGATGAGGCCGAAGTAATTTCTTTAGATCCTTAACAGTATATTTTTCGTCCCACAATCCATCAAAGATCTCCTTGAGCGGGTTATCCACTACATCCCCTGTCACGATAATCGTGTCTACTTTCGACTTCGCGATCTCTGTTTGTAGCGAGACGAAATGATCACCGGCGGGGGTGTTCCCGGAATGAAAATGGAGGTCAGAGATATGCGCAATCGTTAAGTGATCGTCCTGTTTGCGGCACGTTCTAAATTCGGTTAGAGGGGCAGCCACCTGTCCTCAACCTCTCTTGCCAGCGCTTTTTCCCTGGTTTTTTCCAACCGTAAAAAGCCAGGAAAGAAGGTGACCTTCCCTTCGATCAGTGTTTCTTCTTTGCCTTCACACTGCTTCAGATATCAAATTTTACATTCTTTGCTTTGTACCACTTACTATGTACCCCTCACTGGATTACGTCAACGTTTCTGTTGAATTTACTGAAGGCGATGCTCCCACCGATTCGCGTTGAGAGTTTCGGTAAGTCCATAGGTAACGTCCTAATCGAGGCTACTCTAACCAAGCTCACATGCTATGTTAAGCAGCGAGGGCTTCGTGATTGGTTAAAGGCAATAAGCGTGAATTGCCGTTGCTACGACTCAGGGCACTAACAGTCTCGGACCGCTTCCTCAAACCGCCCGAAGCGGGAACAGCGGTACCGCAATCTGTCAATATCGACTGCGGCTGCGATGCTTCTGGCAACTTCGCTCGTATAGGGCACACGAGCCTGAGCCAGGAGTCGCGTAAGTCTTTCTTTTGGTGCAGGAATATCTTCAGGGGATTCATTGACTGGCGGAACTGCTCGACTTGCAACTTGTGAAATAGCTCTGTCATCGGCCAGCAGCCAGGTTTCGAGTTCCCGAACTATGACCACACATTTCACGGGGAACGGATAGTTGCGATTGGCAATCTTGTCCCGCATTCGCGAAACTAATTCCTCCGGGTCTCCGCCGTTAGCATCTCGAATCACGAGTGCCTTATCAACGTGCGTTCCCTGCTTGACACGTCGGAATGCTTCAAGAAACCCCGGAAACTTATTCATGATTGATCCAGAGCATACCCGGGTCGCCACTTCTACGGGATCGGCAATGCATTTTTGAACCAGCTCTGTGAGCACCGCTTCGTCATACTGACCCTCGACTACCAATCCGAAGGTCCGCATCAAATCGCACTCAATGCCCCGGAGTACCAGAGGTCACCCAGCCCCAATTCTTTGCAGATCGGAAGAGC
>SCSL01000076.1 GCA_004298405.1 Patescibacteria group bacterium
TCAACTGACCGGCCGGGAAACTTTCGACGGTCGTTTCGAGAAGATTTACTACATCAGTATCGGCAATGCGTTCCCGTAATATTTCAAGTAAAACAGTATGATCAATCGAATCAAAAAATCGTCGAACGTCGCATTTCAGCACGAAGCACGGACGCGTGTAATTGCGACTCACTTTTCTGACCATGTACGAGAGCGCATCAACACCCTTGTGCGTTCCTTTGCCCACCCGACAAGAATACGAGTCCGCAATAAAAGTCGGTTCAAAGATGGGATTCAGCACCTGGAAAACGGCGTGGTGAACAACACGATCGCGCACCGTTGCTTTGTGAATGTGCCTCTGTTTCGGATCAGCGATGAAGAAGGCAAAATACGCCGCATGTCTATATGTCTTGTTCTTAAGATCCCGATGCAATGCAAAGATGTTCTCCTCCAGCTTCCATTCAAAATTCGCTACGTCTTCGCGTCCTGTCTTGCCAACCTTAAAAGCATTCCAAGCCGCGAACAGCGACTCTGGACGGATCATTCGCTCATAAATATTCCCGTATCTTTTCATACCTATGGATGAATTCGACATTCCCATCTTCAAGAAAAACTACGAATTGTACAAGTCGCTTAACACTATCAGGGCTTCCGTCCCTAAACAGGATCGGTATGTTGTCTGGCAGCGGGTAGAGAATACAAACCTAGACGTAACCGAACTTATCCTACATGCCACTGCGTTATACAAAACAGAGAAACTTCCGGTACTCGATCAGGCGAGCGTGAAGTTAAATTTGCTTCGTTTCCTTATTCGCCTTTCCTATGACACGAAGGCGATTGACGGTAAGAAGTACACCGCCATCCAGCAACAAATAGACGAAATCGGTCGGATGCTCGGAGGATGGATAAAATCGCTGAAGACTGAGGGTACGCAAAACGCCCCATTACAGGGCGCTTCGCAATGAAGAGAGACTTCGGAAGGAACCCGGAAGAGGTGCCATACTGCTCGTTCGCATTGTCGACGAAGTTCGTGTTGAACTTGACCTTGCCGTCGTTGAAGTTGAAGATCGGCGCGTTCGAGAAGACACCATCGGCCTCCGGATCGTTGCTTCTATCCATCTGTGGCACCGAAAGTCGAAACAGGAATGTAACCCATCTCTTCCTCCTGAATTTTATTTGGGAGTAGTTCTTCGACAATCTCAGAACACCTCCACCAGACAGAAGCAAGCAGTATCTCCTCAATCTGGCTCGCTCTTGGAAACCGTGATTCCCAAAATTCTGGCCAACGATCTTCTTTTTGAGAAGAGAGTATGGCGACGATCATCCGTGAACGATCGTACATGAGCCTTACTCGGAAACAAGTATAGCGAATAAACGATTTATCGCAAAAAAAGAAGCGGGGCTGTCCACGAAGATGTGGACAGCCCCTGAAGCGCGCGGCCAGTTTTACCCGGCCGGATGTAGCGACTCACCTTCGGCGAGAAAGGATCAAGGATCGAGGGCACAAGAGGAACAAGTCCTCGAGGCCCAAGGCTCGATCTACTGCGGAAGGAACCCGGAAGAGG
>SCSL01000077.1 GCA_004298405.1 Patescibacteria group bacterium
TCTGAGCTGATTGGGCTCTTGGGTCCGATTGAGATGGAAGACTATGGGCTCACGATCAACGAAGAAAACTTTATCTTTGAAGCGCAAAAAATTGTCGAGTACGAGTACGACAAAGAAGTAAACGCGCCAAAAGCATTCATTGGAGACCTCGCCCCTAAGCTTGTGGAAAAAGCGATCGAAAAAACCTCAGAGGACTTCTTGGCCACGCTAGATTTCCTGAATGCAGGTCTCTCAAAGAAGGACCTTCAATTGTATCTTTCCGACGAAACGCTTGAACGAGAAATTATCGATCGAGGGTGGGGAGGAGAAATGAAGTGGAC
Source organism: Patescibacteria group bacterium (assembly GCA_004298405.1). Lineage (GTDB taxonomy): Bacteria > Patescibacteriota > Patescibacteriia > UBA9934 > GWF2-40-263 > UBA12478. The sequence continues at coordinate 321 of SCSL01000077.1, forward strand.
GGAGGGAGACTTCCTCATGGTGGTGGATACAAACTTAGGCGGAGGAAAAACCGATGGCGTCATCGAACAACAGGTCAATGTTCAAGTGGATATTTCGCAAGATGGGACGATCACCAACACGGTTACCATTTCTCGAACACACTATGGAATTCAGGGACTGCTCTTCACGGGCGTGAATAACGTCGATTACGTACGTGTGTATGTTCCAAAAGGAAGCACACTGCTTGAAGCGAGTGGCTTTAGTATCCCTGACCAATCGTTGTTTGACATTCCCGATAAAGACTGGACGATCGATGACGATTTAGCTTATGGTTTGCTCACTGCGAGTATCGACCCGACAAGTGGAACCATGATAAGTGAAGAACATGGGAAAGCCGTTTTTGGAAACTGGGTGCAGACCATGCCTGGTTCAACCTCCACAGTCACCTGGCGCTATACCCTGCCGTTCAAACTCGAAACGCTGGAACAGGAATCGGGAATGCTTGCCAGCCTCAAATCACTCATCGGTCTTCCACAAACAGATCAATACTCGTTGCTTGTACAAAAACAACCGGGAGTTCTCGACCGCACCACGCACGTGCACGTGAATCTTCCCGATGGTCTCAATCCGTTGTGGTCTTCCCATGACCTCAATCAACCAGATATTCAAAATGACACGGATGTCCTCTTTGCGATCTTGTTTGAATCCTTATGAGTACACGACGCCCAATACCAAAACGCCGAAGCGCAAGAGAAATCCGGAGACAACTCCGCTCCATTTATGAAGGAGATGATGGACGCGTCCCTGATCTTTCTAAACTCGAACGAGGCGAGCGTTCGCGTCTCACTCGATTTCTCCTCAAAACGATCGGCCTCTTGGCCGTGCTCTCTCTCATTGCTTGGGTGGGATTTTTTGTCTTTACCAAAGGTCTCTTCCAAGAAAGTGAAACGCTGAGACTCACCACGGAGGGGCCTGAGGAAGTGAAGGCGGGCGAGGAAGTCTCTTACACGTTTCGTTACGAAAATGCAGGCGACGTACCCATTGCCGCGCTGGTGATGAAACTGACAGTTCCCTCAACCTTCCATGTCTACTCACGCACGCCAGAACCAGAAGGAAATCTTGAATGGACCATCGGGAGTTTGAGCGCTGGATCAGATGGAGCCATCACCGTCACGGGCGTCTTCCTTGCTGAAGTCCCCTCCTCCCAGCGTCTCCAAGCCCTCTTTACCTACAAGCCCGCAAATTTCAGCTCTGACTTTCAAGATATTCTCACTCAGAAAGTCGAGGTGACAGATTCTGTTGTCGCTCTCTCATTCACCGGACCTGAAAAAGCGCTTGCCGGTGATGCCTCTGAGTACGTCGTGAATATCCAAAACACTGGCTCTGATCCCGTCTATAATCTTCGCATCATCCCAACGTTCCCGACAGACTTCACGACCACGAATGCCCAACCCGCCATGACAGAAGGGCAATCCTACTGGGTCATCGATGCGCTTGAAGGTGGCGAGCTCTCCGCCATCACGATTGAAGGAGCCTACACCTCCACGGCTTCGGGCGAGCAAACACTCGCGATCGCCGCCGCGTTTGTGGATCAGGATCTGGTCTATGTTCAAAGCGTGCAAGAACTCCTCACGGACGTATTGGGGGGATCGATTTCATTTTCCGTCATCGTGAACGGCTCAAACCAAAGTCAGACAGCTGATTTAGGTGAAACATTGCGCGTGAGTCTCGACTATGCAAATCAAAGCAAGGAAACAGCTCGCGACATGAGTTTTGCCATGACACTTGCAAGTGAGGAGGGAACCGTGCCGGTGGATTGGAGCAAAGCAAACTTGGGTGGCGGCACACGTGCGGGCAACGAGGTACGGTGGGAACATCTCCCAGAGCTTGCCCCGGAAAGCGCAAGCGTCATCGATCTGAGCCTGCCGATCTATGCGGTGCTTGATCCGGGAGAGGCCGATACGTTCACGATTGCCGTTGTCCTTACACTCAACAAAGTCGGGACAATCACCTCCACACGAACGCTTGATGCAACCCCGATTCTGATCACACTCAACTCCGATGTCTCCGTGAATGTTCAGGCGAGGTACTACGCCGAATCAGGTTCGGTGATCGGATCAGGACCCATTCCTCCGCGCGTGGGACAGACCACGAGTTATCGCGTGTACTGGAATCTCTCGAACTCATTGCACACCATCCAAGATGTTCGCATGACGGCAACGCTTCCACAGGATGTTGCCTGGCTTGAGAGCACCGACACGGATATCGGCACCATCAGTTACAATGCAACAACGCGCCAGATTACCTGGACGATCCCAAAACTTCTTGCAGAGCTTGCTCATGCGGGTGCGTGGTTTGAAATCGCGATCAGTCCGGACTCGGGGGATGTGGGACGGTTTATGAAACTCACGTCAACAACAAGTTTTGAAGCAAAAGATTCGTCGACAAATGAATCCCTCAGTGAGTCTCTCTCAGAGCTCACAAGCGAACTTCCGGATGATGCGTTTGCCCTGGGAAAAGGCGTGGTGATTAATTAGCTCTGTATCAAAAAACACCCAAAATTTGGGTGTTTTTTGGTGATCCTGGCGGGAGTTGAACCCACAACCTTCTCCTTCGGAGGGAGACGCTCTATCCAATTGAGCTACAGAATCGCAAAGCCCAATCTACCAAGGAAGTCTCTCTCCAGCAAACCAAAACCCTCCGGATTCTAGCTTTGACACGGCGAGTCGATAAATGCCTTCAGCGGCTTGCTCTGGGGTAAACTCGGCCTCCTTTCCTCCCATGTCGGTCTTTGTCCAACCAGGATGAATCGATGACACCGTAATCCCGCGATCTTCGAGTTCCAACGCGAGGGTACGCGTATACATATTGAGTGCGGCTTTGGAAATTTTGTACGCAGGGTAATGCCCAGGAAAATGTGAAGCTTTACCAACGAGTTCAAGTGAGCCGGCTGTCGAAGACACATTCACAATGTGAGATCCCTCACTCATAAGTGGAAGAAGTTGTTGTGTGAAGTCGATCGTGCCGATGAGATTAACTTCGAGGGTCTTCCGTAATTTGTCGATGATAACCTGTGTCTCTTTCTCATCGGCCAAGATACCGGCGTTGTTGATGAGGATGTCGATGGACTTCCCAACGTTTGTGATCGCGCTTACACAGGACGCAATCGATTCTGGTTTTCCCAAGTCCAGAGCGACATCTTTCAGATATTCGTGGGGCTCAGGACGATCACGTAAAAACGTTCCTATCACAAAAAATCCTTTCGTGAGAAACGTCTCCATGAGCGCATGACCAATCCCTTTGTGGACACCGGTGATGAGAACCGTTTTCATACAGTCTTTTTTGCCATTTGAATTTCACGAATCGACAGATACAGAAAGACAATCAAAAGGACGACGGTATTCACGGGCGCGACCCAGAAGTCGAATTCTTTTCCAAAACTCTCTAAGATCATGAGCCCACCAAGCATACCAATCGAATACATGGCACCATTCTTAAGGTAGGCAAATTTTGAAATGACGTTAATCCCCCTGACGGTAACTTCACGAACAACGAATGCGCCAATCCCGTTTCCGATCAAGATGAGCGGAACCGACATGGTGAAGGCGAAGGCTCCAATCACCCCATCGATCGAAAAGGATGCATCCAAAACTTCAAGGTAGAGCAGTTTGCTCCACGCACTCATTGATGATCCTTGAAGTTCATTTTCTTTTTTCTCAGCATTGTGACGGAAGCCATCCGTCAAAAAAAATGCGGAAGCACCAATAGAGGCCGCAAGGGCAAGGAAAGGATCTACGCTAACGGATGCGTAGATGACCACAGTAATGAAAATGGATGAAATCGCATAGAACCAAACGCTCTGTTTGTGAATGAAGTGCTCGACAAAAAAAGCATACTTCTTTTCTTCCAAAAATAGCCACGCAAGAAAAACGAAGAACAGGTACACGCCGCCTCCCAAGAGAAGAAGGGGTTTAGAGTGTTCAAGTGATGCCTCCATGAGAGCCGGATCGGAGAATACGAGGTCAACGAGTTCCTGAAATGGAATGCCCGCGTTCGCAATCCAGACAATGACAAACGGAAGGAGGCCTCGCATGACAAAAACAGCGAGAAGCAATCCCCAAAAAAGAAAAAACTTCCGATATTTCTCGGGAACGGTCTTCAACACGTGGGCGTTGACAATCGCGTTGTCTACAGAAGAAATGACTTCAAAGACAATGAGACCAATGATAACGACGAGAGCTTCAACCATAGTGATGAACCATTCTTATAAGCGAACGACCAAGTTGATAGAGGCTGTACGCATGCGGTTTGAGAACCAAATCATACGTTCCTGGCGAGGCATATTCTACACCAGAAAAACCTCGTTTAAAACGAGAGATCCCCACCCATGGATGATCCTCTGGAGCGTTCTGGGGAGCCACTCCCCACCAATCATAGAACTGGAACCCTCGTTCCTTTGCGTCGCGCATGAGCTCCCAGTGAAGAAGATACGGCCCCATAAAATTACGATACTGATTCGAGCTCGCCCCATGGAGGTAGGTGCGCGTGTCACCAAAGTCAACCATAATGTTGGCGGCAAGAAGATGGTTCTCCTGATAGGCGGTCGCAAGGAAGGCTCGACACGTCTTCGTCCTCAACGACTCGAGCATGCGGTGGTAGTACGTTCTCCCGTGCAAACGAAAAGCCCCACGAGAGGATGTCTGTTCAAAAAGTGACCAGACTGACTCGAAGTCAGAAGATTCAATCTGAACCTTCACCCCATGTTTCTGGGCGACGCGAATGTTATATCGCGTCTTTGAATGCATGGCCGCAAGAAGGTCCTCTTCTTCCATCGACACGTCTGTAATACGCGTGTGCGCTGGACTTACATCAATGGTTTTGCGCGCTCCCGCGACTGATCGTGAATCGCTGGGTTCAATGCGCAGAAACATCTTCTTGTCCCCTGAGAACACCATCTCACCAGGCAACGATACGATCGGTCCTTTTGGACAAAATGAATATCTCCCCCAACCTGGCAAGCTCCGATCAAGCCATTGGGCTATCCCCACACATGTTCCGTCACGATAGAGTTCTTCTCGCCGCACGTCCCGTCCTACCGCCGTTTGAAATTCTCCCCACTCCCATGATTGTAAAAATCGACCCGATCGCGGGCCGTGTTCAAGAACAAACTGATTCCATTGCGTGCGTTCCATAGTGAATTGCTTGTTTGCAAAATTTTCTCGACGATGGGGGAGGCTCGTGGTCTAGCGCCGACCGGCTCCGTCGTCAAGAAAATTTTGCAAACAAGCAATTCACTAGATCCTATCGGCTTAGTCGTTTGAGCGCCAGACGGATCCGACTCTCGGTATCCCCCTCTACAATCCCCGACAACGCCGCTTCGGCGTCCCGACGCGAGTATCCAAGTCCGATGAGTGCCTCCGTCGCATCTCCATCCAGTGCGCCCATACCAGGTTCTTCCACCAGGACCCCTTTAAGCTCAAGGATAATTTTCTGTGCCGTCTTCTTCCCAATACCTGGCACATCCGTAAGCGCAGCGAGGTCACCAGCCATAATTTTCATCTTTACCTTTTCGACTGTATCGGAGAACACAATCTTCTGTCCGCTCTTGGGTCCTACACCTGAGACAGCAAGAAGTTTCCAAAAAAGCTCAAGCTGAGCGATCGACAAAAATCCAAACAACTCACGCCCATCATCGCGAAGAGCCTCGTGGAGATAGAGCTGTGCTGTTTCCTGAATCTCGTGGGCGATGGACTCTGGAACTGTAATCTTAAATCCAATTCCACCATTTTCCACAATCACATACCCAACGCCGTGATACAACACCTTACCTTGTAGATACGCCATCATACTTACTCCCCCTTCACAAACATCTTTTTATAAAACGCTCCCGCTCGTCGCTCAATCTCTGCATCGATTTTTCTTCCAAAGCTCGGCATCTTCGCTTGTCCAAGTAGTCCTGCGTGGATGCGGCGCAGAGCTAGACCAAACTCCGGTCCTGATTCCATCCCAAGCACATCCATCATCGCTACTCCATCAAGCCCCACGTCTCGCAAGACTTGATTGCGCTCATTTTTTTCACGGGCTTCACGCTCTGCTTCTTTTTCCACGCGACGACGAGGAGCAAAATCATGTTCACTCTGAAAAAAATTCACCAACGACGTACTTTCGTGCCAATACCCATGGGCTCTCAATCGTAACGATCCTACACAATGATCCAACAAAAGACACGCTTGCACCAGATCGATAAAATCATCTGCATCATATCCACGTTTGAAAGCCATATGTGTGTACCGACGAATACGTGTAGGATTCACCACCCTAAAGTCAGAGCCAAACTCCATATGATGCGCAATCAGATCCTCTAACATTGCCCGATCCCGATCAGGGAGTCTATGCGCATGGCACAGTCGCGTAAGAAGTGCTGAAAAAACGGGCGCGCTTATTTTCCGCGCGTGGTGCGGATAATGCACCTGAATCCCGTACTGAAGAAAAAATTGAGCCTGTGTCTCGCGATCGGTTCCTTGAAATTCTTGATGCGCGAAATGCTCGTACAGATCAAGATACTCTGCCAGCTTTTTCACGCGCTCATGTGCGGCTTCATCAAACTGATGTTCGCGTGGTGTATTGAATCTAAGCTGTGACCCTCGTGAACCCGATTTTGAACTGAACGTCACCGATAGCCATTTAGCAACATCATGACCAAAGATGAATACCTGAAAAAAAAGAATGTTCTCTTTGATGATATCTTCCAGTTCTTGAATCTCTCCTTCATATCCTTTCATCCGTCGAAACTCCTCAATATCGATGAGATGAACTTTCTCCTCCGAAAGAGCAAACAAAAACATCAGCATGCTTCGCAGGTGATCGCGCATGAACGGTCCTTCGGCATGGTAACGGATGTCTTGCGGGGTCTTGTAACTTTGGGCAATCAGAGGCTCTTGGTGCCCAACCGCATCCAGAAGGGACTCGGCGTGCCTAAACAGATGTGGGTCAACTTCAATACGCGCGATCACGTGATCGAGATAGTGAGATTCTGCGCGTTTATGCGATGACTCAAATCGCCACATAACGTTTCTATTTTACGCTATGTGGCGTGAGAGCCCAAAAAATCTCTGGATAATCTCGTCGGTTGTCTCAGCAACGGTCTTGATCGACTGTGATCCATCAATAATGCCATGCGCATACGCACGCAGTGGCAACACGTGTTCACGCTGAGCGGGAAGGGCAATGGTCCGATGGTACTGCACGTCATAATCTGGCTGGCGCTGGAGGCGGCGCAAGAGTGCCGTCTCTTCATCGATGTCCAGCCACAGTCTCAGATCAAGGAGCTCTCGCACGCGTGGATCAGCAAAAAGTTGCAACCCTTCTACGAACAACACGGGGGCGGATTTGTAGAGGACACGTCCTGTGCGATCGCACAGACGACGATTATAGATGGGAAGAAAAATATCGTTCCCTGCTTTGAGTTCAACAAGGGCATCGTACAATTCGTCGAGATACAAACTTTCTGGCAAGTCCCAATGCGGTCGACCGTCGGCAAGTTTCGGGCAGTCGTTTGCGGATTTGTAGTACGCGTCGAATCGAAACCGTTTCACACCGCCCTGCGCTTCAAGATGATCGGCAAGGGTCGACTTCCCTGCCCCCGAGAGTCCCGCGAGACCGATAAGGAGAGCCTTCATAAGGGATCAATCACTTAAGCGATTTTTTCGATGGACAACCTCAATAGCTTTTTTCACATCTCGCAGGGTGATAGGTTTTTTTTGTTTCTCATTTCGATGCCCCCAGTTCCGATCAAGCCCAAACGTAAACCCCCCAAAGCGTTCAAATAAGTGAAGCGCGTAGGGGGACTCTTGCACATAGATGAGTCCGCGTCCGTGCTCAACAATAATCATGGAAGTGGGTTTTTTGATCTGCTGTACCACCATGCGTGAAAGTCGCGGGCGAAGTTGGATGTCCGCACGTGTTGTGATGATCAAAAATTCTCTCCACTTTTTTCGACGTTCCCACGCCGCCTGAGCAAGACGTTCTTTGCGCGCCTCTGTTTGAGGATTTTGGAGATGGGCAATGAGCGAATCGTGAAATGCCATAACCGCCTTGATCTCCTTGGCTGAATATCCCTCATCTTGGAGCGCCCACACATAGCCTCGATCCTGAATCCCAATTCCACGAACAAGACGAGGAGTAAACCCCCATTTCTTGAGTTGTTGATCCGTGATCTTGAACTTAATCAAAAACTGTTCAAGTGAACTTGGCAACAAGCGACCCTGTGCGTCATGGGCGCGAGAAAGTCCTGTGTAATGATGATGATCAATAATATCAAGCTTCACACCCAACTTGCGAAGACGTGCTTCCGCCTTTGATCCAGGCATTTCAACGACAACCGCCTGAGAGTACCCACCCTCTTTTACCTCCTGCACATAGTCATGCCCTTTATCTAAAGATGCACCATGATGTTGTTTGGACTCAATGACTGAGAGTCCAAGTTTGTCCGCCAGTTTCCGAATCATCACAGCCTCGGCATCATTGGGAGGAATAATGAGAACTGTTTTTTTGTACGTCATATGCGCGTAGTATAACAAATCCTGACTTTCCTATTGGGAGAGCGTTTTGTTCATCTAAACTGGACATCTGTATTGTTGAAAAACCTCTTTTCCGATTCACAAGAACCTATACACTAGAGGTAAGGGGGGAACCACAACTGGCGCGATTGCCATGAACGGTTAAATGCCAAACATACAGGAGAAGTACGATATGGCAGGGTAGCCTGCAGTGGGACAGGTAATAGCAGTCAGCATCCGCTGTCTGCAAGGGGCCTTGCGCCTCTGTTAACAACATCGGGGCTCATCCTCGATTCCGCAACGCGCGGAGGTGTTCATGGGTGGCTAGTCACGCCCCGCCCTTTTAGGGCACGACCGATCGCACGCCGATCGGTTTTTTCTTTTAGAGAGACCCCCACAAAAGAAAAGCGCAACCGATCGTATTGGTTGCGTCCGTTAGAAACAAGTGGTAGGGGGCTCTCACAGCACCCCCTGATCCATCCACAGCTCCGCGTCAGATGACGCGTTCCTGTGAAAGGATCTCCTCGGATTTTCTGGACCGAGGCCGACGCCACTTACGCGCCGATGCTCCAGCGAAAGGACGAGTCCTCTCAAACGGTGTGCTTCTCAGCACTACCGTATGTGAGATTTTAGGGCTCCCTCATGCCCCTTACCCTTTGCAACTCCTCACGGTCTTGCAAAGGATCATCTGGTACAGCCCAGCCGACGTACGTAACGCCGGAAGCTTCTCCACACGCTTCTCAGCGTAATGGAAATTGCGGGAAGGCAGACTTACACAAACGGTCTGCCAGCGTCTCTCGGATGTGTCCGAGAAGGAAGGGCGGGAGACCCTTCAGAAAGGTTGGTGGTCTTCAAGAGTCCTGACAGCTTAGTCTTCAATCCTCAGCCCTTAATCCTGAGCTTTTTGAGCCCTGAACCATGAGCATCGGCGTCGCTGTCGGTGTCATCTTGCGGCCCCGGACGGATGCCCGGGACGATCTGCCCCCTCACGGGAGCAAATCTGACCTGCTGAACCTCCCCGCGGCCTCAGCCTTGGTTTGGATCAGCCCAACCTCTCCTCCAAGTCTCCCGCCCAGAACGTCTATCCTTCGACGGTCGTCATGCGGACGACCGTCCCGTGGTTGGCCGTCTCCAGCGCCTCGTTGAGGCTCTCGAGTCGCGCCCGCAGTTCTTCGAGCTTGTTCGCGCGCTCGGGCTCCGACCAGACCGCCGTGTGGGCGACCTCCTCGTAGCTCGGGCGGTGGCGCTCATCGTAGCCGACGTGCACGCGCTCGACCCCGGCGCGCAGGCTGAAGCCCGCGAACAGAGTCAGGCGGCCCTTGAGCTCGGCCTGGCGGCGGATGGCCTCGGTGAGGCACATGGTCCGCCCCTCGAACTCGAGGGTGGCCGTGGCGTTGGCGCGCGCCACGCCGGTGCGGAGCTGAAGGAGCTCTTCGACGGCGGCGTCGTGCTCCTTGAGCGTCGCCTCGAACTCGAAGGCGGGAGGAGCGTCCTCTCGCCAGGTCGTGGTGCTCGAGAGCCGCTTGGTGAGCTCGGCCACGCGACCCTCGAGGGTCTTGGCACGACGAAGGGCGCGGGCGATGGTCAGGGTGGCGGCGGTCATTTTGGATGCTCCGGCTGGTGGGAGATGATTCTCCACTCTCTTACGACCGATAGAGGACAAGCAACATCGATCGGAAGGGAACGGAGCAGGATCGCAAGCGATGTCATCGCGTGGATCCTGCCGAATGTCTGGGTCACTGGTTGCGGGGCGCCCGCCATGAAAGGACGCGCCTGAGCTCAGGCGGCGGGTTATGTCGCAGGAGCAACTTCTCGCCACGACGCAACCACTGATGGCGCGTGTTCAGCGTAATGCCCTGCGGCAGAAAATTTACCGCCTGCTCGTGCGTGTACCCATTCAAGTGAATGAGCCAGACGAGCATCAGGTGATATTCCTGGTTGCTCACCAGGCAGGGATCCAGTCGATCCCTGATCAGCAGGTACTGGTCGCGCGCGAGAAGACGGTCAGCCTCACGCCGCTCTTTCTCCCGCTTCTTGCGTTCCTGATCCTCCTGTCGGAACGCGGCGAGTTCCTCCTTGTGGCGCATGGCAGTCTCATGCCGCCACTGGGCGATTGCCCAGTTACGCCCGACTCGAAAGGCGAACCCTTCGACGTCACGGATGTCACGGGAGTGACGGATGCGCTCACACAGGCGCGAAAGTGCCGGCTCATCGGGCACCTCAGCACGGACTGACTCGATGCCAGAGATCACGAATCTCACGAATCGATCCATGAAACGCCCTCCATCCAAACCTGTTAGACAAAACAGACTTGGATGGAGGCTCCAGGGATTTGACCCTTCCAAGATATCGCTGGGGGACGGTATCTCAGATTGAGCCAAATCTCTGGAGTTGTGTCTCCTTGTAAGAAACACTCCAGAGAACTCTCTCCCACCAGAGTGCCGTTTGGTGACCGCTCGCGTGATACTCTCACGCTTTTTCATCCATATCAAGGGGGGTCAAGCCAAACAAACAGTCCAGACTTATAGGTTCTTGATTTGATGAGCCTGTTCGCAATCTCTGACATGAGCGAACTGAATAAGCTATCATAGGAATAAAATGGTGTCAAGAGTTAATGGTACTGTTGGTCAAAATTGACTAAAATTAGCCTAAAATCTTGTCTAAAGTTGGCGGACACATATTTGGAACCAAAACACGCGCTGAGCCTAAACTATGTCTAAAAACCCTGTAGTCATTCAGCAATAATGTCACAGGTTGGCGTTCAGCAAAGATGACGCGTGCCTATATCCCTTTTACTTCACAGCCGCTTTAGCGGCGTCCCTAACGGGTCATGTCGTTCGCGAGCGATATGACGGGGCTAAAGCCCCTGAGAAAAAAGAAAGGTCACTTGTCGGTGTCGGTGGCTAAGCCACCGACCTGTATAGAAAAAATCGACCTTGAGTGTCAATTTTTTACGAGAGATCCCTCGGCTCCCGTTGGTCGCTCGGGATGACAACAGATAGGATGGGTTCTTTAACCGTCGCTGTTGCCTGAATGTGACATATTTGCTGACATGAAACATGTGACATATTTGCTGGTTGACGACAAAACCCTGTTAGATAAAGTTGAAAACCGGACTCGTTAAAGTTCAAAACCGGACTGCTGGCAGGTCGTCGTACTTTACTGTCTGGACTCCGACGAGTGTTCCTTTGAACCACATTCTCACCTCCGT
>SCSL01000078.1 GCA_004298405.1 Patescibacteria group bacterium
CCACTGACAATAACCACTCCTGCACGCGCGACCGGTTCAATAAGTTCTTCCGTCACACGCAATCCATACCGGGACGCGTGTCGGGATCCGACGACCGCAAGATGTTTTCGATTGGGATCAGGGAGCGCGCCGCGCACAAACAAGACGGCGGGAGGATCGTAAATTTGTTTGAGGAGTGGAGGGTAGATTTCGTCTTGGATGGTGACTAGTTGGACGCCCTGGACTTCGAGTTCTCGGGAGAGCGCCTCAGGATCGATGTGGAGACGTTCCTGCAAGAAGCGACTCGCAAGCTCTGGTTCGATTCCTGCCTCGACAAGCTCAATCGCGCTGGCTCCAAACGCTCGTTCCATGCTGGGAAATCGTCGAGCAAGTCGCGCCATGCGCACTGGACCGAATGGTCGAAACGCCGTGAGCGCGACCCAGTAGGGACGATCAGATTCAGTCATAGGCACGGCCGCTGAAGCGGCTGAGAAATATTATAGGATTCTTCTCAGGGGCTTTAGCCCCGTCCGAGGGATTCGAGAACTTTCTCAATAGCAGAATTGATCGTCGCTGGGAGTGCTTTTTCTTCCATCTCTGTCCATCGCCCTAACACAAATTCATCCAAAGGAATGTCCGGATGTGTTGGTCGTCCAATCCCGACGCGAACACGTGAGAGACTCGAACCTTTTGGAAGCGCGGACAGAATCGATTCCATGCCACGATGACCCGCACTGCTCCCGTTTTCTTTGGATCGAACATCCCCAAAAGGGAGATCAGCATCGTCGTACACAACCACCACATCCTCGAGTTTGACGGGGAACGTCGACAACACGGCCGTGAGCACACGACCACTTGCGTTCATGAAGGTTTGCGGTTTAACCAGGAGGATCCGTTCATCATCTATCATTACTTCAGTCATTTCAGCTTCCAGAGAACGTTTCGATTTGAATTTTCCTTCGTAACGTTTTGCGAGTTTATCCAATACCAAGAACCCCACGTTGTGACGTGTGTTCTCATATTCTTTGCCAGGATTCCCAAGGCCAATGATCGCTTTCATAGGTTCACCTTGACTTCTTGAGCAGAATGACTTATCTTTTAGTTATCACCACGAAAGAGACCCTTGTACGGATACGTCCGTACCGGGGGCTCTTTTATTTTGGACGATAGGAGAGTTTATGCTTCACATCGTTCAAACAGAGGATTGGAACGCCTGTTTTTTTGAGGAGGATCGAACACTTCTTTAACGGCGCGGGAGAAACGACTACGCACGAAACAGATTTTTCTAGCCAGAAACTTACAAGAGGTGCATAGTCGCCGTCACTAGATACAAGAATGACTTTTGTCACCCCATTTTCGAAATGATCCCTTACCGCCTGGAGAACCAAATCAGCATCACAATTCCCCTTGGCCTTTCCTGCGCCATCATACACCACCTCTTTAAAGATCAGTTTATATCCCGAATTTTGTAATGATGTATAGAGTGTGGCGTGTTTGGGCATGAGTCCAATGAATAAGTAGGCCTCGTCAACCCCGTATTTTTGTCGAATCCAAGATCGAAATTTTCGATAATCTAATTTCCAACCCAAACCATCAATGCCTTTATGAAGGTTGGCAGCATCAAGGTAGGCAATCGTTTTTTGTTTACTCGTCATGTGAAAATTCTACTTCGATACCGCTCGTGCGATACGGATGTTTATGCGCAACGGGGTGCCAACAAGGTTGAATTTCTCGCGCAGACGATTTTCGAGGAAGCGGATATAGGCAGTGGAAAGTGCGTCCGTGCGTTTGGCTTTCATGATGAGATCAAATTCTGGCGGTTCGCTTCGTATCTGTTTGAATCCCAAAAGCTTTGGCACACTTTGCCCCGCGCCTTTCATGGGCGCGTGTTTTGTTTGAGCGTCCTTGAGGAAGCCAGCAAGATCTTGGTCGGAAATTTTGATCGAGCGGTTTGCCACCACGCGGTCGATTTCATCAAAGAGTGTTTGTACACGCTGTTTGGTTTTGGCCGAGATAAACAGAACCGGTGCCCATGCCAAGAAGGGGATCGTTCCCGCGATGTACTCGCGGAAGCGGTTGATCGTGTTTGTTTTCTTGTCCTCAATGAGATCCCATTTATTAGCGACGACGATGACGGCTGATCCCGAGGTCTTCAAAAATCCAGCCAGCGTTTTTTCTTGAGCGCCCAGTGGCTCATTCGCATCCACGACAAGAATCGTCACGTCGGCAATCTTTACAATGTATTCGTTGCGCTTCACTGCTTCTTTTTCAAGTCCCCCTGCCTTGTTCACCTTGCCTTGTTTGCGCATGCCGGCGGTGTCGATGAAAATATATCGTTTGTCACCGCGCGTGAGGAGCATGTCATTTGGCTCACGTGTCGTGTGGGCAATCGCCGACGTAATGAAACGTTCCTCACCGATGATGGCATTGAGGAGAGTCGATTTGCCGACATTTGGTTTCCCGATGACCGCGACTTTTATCCCGACCGTTTCTTTTGGATCCGTTGCGGGTTTCCCAGCCTCGGCCAGTTCATCATAGACACGATCGAGTAAGTCTCCCACGCCTGTTCCACGAATCGCAGAAATAGCCATGGGTTCAGCGAGACCTTGGAATCTCCACTGCGCGTTCTCGACGCTTAATCGATCCGCAACTTTTTCCGCTTTGTTGGCGACGACAATAATCGGTTTCCCGGATTTGCGAAGTCGAGAGGCGAGGATTTTTTCTTGGGGCATGGCGCCAACCTTTGCATCGACGACAAACAAAATGAGATCCGCACGATCGATGGCGTATTCCGCCTGTTTCAAAATGTTCCGTTCGATTTCATCTTGCAGATTTACGTCCATCCCGCCGGTGTCCACAAGACGAATCACGCGTCCGCGCCACAAGCAGTCACCCTCGTTTCGATCGCGGGTCGTCCCAGCGGTAGGCGAAACAAGCGCCTTCTGTGTTTCCAGAAGGCGATTGAAAAGCGTTGATTTTCCGACATTTGTTCGTCCAACAAGCGCGACAACGGGTGGGTGTTCAGACATGTGAGCCTATTGTACGGGAAAAGCCGATAAATTGACAAAAAGCTGATTTTGGCTTATTTTTTCACAGCCGCTTTAGCGGCGTTTCGTACGAATCATATCGCTCGCAAGCTACGTGACGGGGCTAAAGCCCCTAAGAAAAAAGCTAAAGCCCCTGAGAAAAAAGGAGAAGCCCATTTGTCGGTGGCTAAGCCACCGACCTGTATAGGAAAAATCGACCTTGGAGGTGGATTTACGGAATCTCTTCACTGCCTTGCGGCGATGCTCCTATTGCAAACGAGCCGGCGGTTTCGCCTAGGATGATGAGGAAGTCGACGTCTTCTTGTGTGGCAAGTCGTTCGTAGTCTTCAGAGGAGAAGGTCACTTCTTTTGGCACCACATCACTACTCAACATCCATCCCGTTGCCGAGAGGGTAACGTCGGCCTGGAGATAGTCTCGTAGTGCTTTTAATTCTTCTGATCGCTGTCCGTTGGTGAGGTCGTAGATGACGGTGTGTTCATATCCTCGGCTCACCGCGTTGCCAACTTTTACAACATCAAACCCTTGGCCGTCCAAGAGCTGGGACGCACGGAAGGCGAGTCCGGTGATGTTGGTTCCATTTTGAATTTCGACGGTGACAAATTTTGGTTTCTGTTCTGGGGCGTCCGCAAACTGGGTGTTGAGTTCTGAATCAGGAGTAAAAATATTCTCAGCGATCCGTTGAAGAGCCGACCAGTCGTCGTTTTTTGGAAGGAGCACGTATGCGCCATTGAGGACGGTCGCGTACAAAGGAGACGCATCAGAGGCGTCGATCACGTGATGAACGATCTCTCCGGCACTGAGGTCCTTGAACTCTCCCGCGAGGCGCACGATCTCCCACACATCGAGGTTGGTCGCGATGTTGTCTTTAAGCGTATCCATCATTTTGGAAATACGTGAGGGATTCAGAAAGGTGGATGCCGAGAGAACTTTATCTTTTACCGCGAGGATAATTTTTTGTTGACGTTCGCTTCGCGCAAAGTCAGACCCCTCGCCATTATTTCCGTGTCTGGATCGAGCAAACTTCAGCGCGGTCTCACCGTCCATGTGTGTCCAGCCTTCATAAAACGTAATGGACTCAAATCGACACGAATAATCAATCACCTCAGGCTGATTCTCCTCCTCAAGAGCCTCTTCGAGTATCCCTTGCTCTTCCTGACCTATAGCAAGTATCTCCGCCAGCTCTGTTTCTTCCTCCTCATCCCTTAGTCCTTCCGTCCCTCCTGCCCCCTCTGTTCCTTCTTCTCCTTCTAACCCTCCTAACCCTCCCCCCCCACCTCCACACGTCGCATATTCTTTTCCATGCGATGGATAGTTTGGATCTGTGAATGTATTTTCGATATACACATCAACGCCGCCGATCGCATCAACAAATTCAGCGAACCCATCGAAGTCCACGCGTAGGTAATAGTGGATATCTTCGTCAAGCACCTCCCCGATGACCTGGGAAGCAAGTTCTGGACCAGATCCTGGGTTGTCCATCTCTCCATACGCGTTCGCGTGGTTCACTTTGCGATATCCGTAGTTTGGGATCGGCACGGTCATGTCTCGCGGAAGGGACATCATGGCAACAGAACCATCGGATGGTTTGAAACTGGTGAAGATAATCGTGTCGGTGAGTTGTGGTCCATCATGGCCTTCGCCGCCGATTCCTAGCAAAAGAAAATTAACTCGGTCTTCCTCTTCTCCGTCAAGCTCGCGATCATTGGAAGAGACAAGGTGTCTGATAGTGGAAAAGAGGGAGAGGGTTGGAAAGTTGCCAGAACTTTCTGATGTTGAACTGACATGATACGAGAAGCCAGCTCCCACACTGGCGAGAACGATGAGAACGACCAGAAGGCGTCGACCAAAAAAAAGAACCGGCGTTCGCTTTTGCGTTCGCGGGTGATGATGACGTTTCAGAAGGTTGACATGCGGATTCTCAACCATAGACAACTTCATTCTAACGATTCTTTCGGCTCTTGAAAAGGGGAGTCCCGCATGTTACTCTGTCGCTCGCAGATAACGGGTGTGTAGCTCAGCTGGTTAGAGCACTGTCCTCACACGACAGGGGTCAGAGGTTCGAGTCCTCTCACGCCCACCAAAAATCTTCCAGGCAACTGGGAGATTTTTGTTTATAAGTCTCCATCATGCTGTCGTCTCAACTTCAGTGTCGACAATACCCTCGATTATTGGAGCGAAATGTTCTTCGATTTTTTTGAGTGCTCTACTCATTTCATTGATTGCATCTGCAAGTTTCACCGCGCGCTCCTGTTTTGCCTCCGAAATGCTTGCATAGTGTTCCCTAAAGGTTCGAGTGTAATGATCGGTGGCCTCACCTACATATTCAACACCAAAGTACCTCTCGGTTTTTTCAAGGGTGGTTTTTACGAATTGTTTACTTTGCGGATCCAGTTCATCTTGATTGGAGTCAGTCATGTGATAAATGTCTTTCAAGGCTCTTTCAACAAATGCCTTAAAGCTCGTTTTTGTTTTTTGGCGTTCACTTAGACTCCGATATTCTCGATAAAGTTGTGCGCGAAGATTGTATGCCGAAGATTCTAATAAGGCTTTTTGATAATCATCATGCATTTTCCTTATTTTGCTTTCAAACCATGCCATCATCGACAGGAGAGTGATTTCTGCATATCTCGGATTTTCTTCAAAGCGTTCAATTAACAAATTCACAGCGTCTTCCAACCGGTTTTGTTCTCTTAATCTCAAAAAATCTTTTCTGAGATTTTCTGCCCCCTGATTTTCAGGGACGAAATTATGACCTTCATGCATAGTGATCGTTAACATTGACTTAATAAAACAAATAAGCCACTCTAAATCATACACCAATGTTTTTGATTTTCAATGGTTGGATCTTTAGCGCTTGTCGAGTTCGCTCATTCGGATGGGTTAGATCCCCCTGCTCGCGAAAGGGGGGATAGAGAGCTGTCCTCACACGACAGGGGTCAGAGGTTCGAGTCCTCTCACGCCCACCAAAAATCTTCCAGGCAACTGGGAGGTTTTTGATTTTTCCCCTTATCTTTTGTAGGGTGATGCAGGAGGACAGCGACATGAGTGACCGAAACTTCCGGAAGATGCTGGAAGCACAGTGGGCTCGTGACAACTTCGTCTGTGTCGGGTTGGATAGCGATCTGGATAAGATTCCCGCTTCTTCCCGAGTCGCTGACGATCACTACGGTTCCGTATTCAAGGGGCAGACGATCACCGCGTTCAACCGTGCCATCGTGGAAGCCACGTGCGACCTGGTGTGCGCCTACAAGCCCAACGTCGCGTTCTACAGGAGGTACGGCAACGAGGGTATGGGTGCCTTGCAAAGAACCATCGCGGATATCCATCGTCTCGCGCCGGACGTTCCGGTGATCCTCGACGCCAAGTATGGGGACATCGGCGAGACCAACGAGGGCTATGCGGAGGAAGCGTTCGGTCTTCTGCGCGCGGACGCCACCACCGTGCATCCGTATCTCGGCGGCGAATCGCTGGCGCCATTCCTCGCGCGAGCAGAGAAGGGCATCATCGTGCTCTGCCGTACATCCAATCCGGGTGCGAGAGAGTTTCAGGATCTGCTCGTGGACGGCAAGCCGTTCTATCAGCGCGTCGCTCGCAACGTGGTAGGAGAGTGGAACAAGAACGGCAACTGTGCGGTCGTCGTGGGGGCAACGTACCCCATCGAACTCCGCGAAGTCCGCGAAATCGTCGGCGATATGCCGATTCTCATTCCGGGTGTCGGCGCGCAAGGCGGCGATGTGCAGATGACGGTTCAGGCAGGCAAGGACAGTCGCAGAAAGGGCATGATCATCAACTCCTCGCGCGGGATCATCTTCGCTTTCAATAGCGAAGACTTCGCCCAAGCGGCTCGACGCGAGACCATGAAGCTCCGCGATCTCATCAACCAGTACAGGTAGAAAGAAGGTGGAATCATGAACGAGCAAGAAGTTCTGCACGTCCTGGTCAAGGTCGGAGCGGTCATCACCGATAGCCACCTGCTCTCAGCAGGGGGCCACGGGCTCTGCCCGTGGGTGAATGCCCATGCGCGGAGGTACTTGGGAATACAGACAACGATAGGATAGGCTTAAGGTCGTATGCAAATACGACTCTC
>SCSL01000079.1 GCA_004298405.1 Patescibacteria group bacterium
CTCTTTTTTCTGACTTCAACCTCGACGACCTTGAACCTGAGGTGCAGAAACAACTAACTTTGTTGGATTATTAACCGGACACTACTGACTAAACGTATATGATAAATCAACCTTCCGCGAAAAGTACGGCTCGGGACGTCTTTTCCTATCTGCTCCTTATCGCCATGTTTATTGTAGGCGTGGTGAGCTTTTTGGCTCTTATTTTTCAGTACGTAAATATCCAGTTTCCAGATCAATTGGATTATTGGTGGCGTGAGGGAGCGCTCCAAGTTATCCGTGGAGCAATTTCTGCTCTCGTCGTCTCTTGGCCGGTGGTGATCTTCATGTCGATTTTTATCGGCAAAGATCTTCGGACAGGTGAAGGGAAACAGAATATCTGGATCCGCAAATGGCTTCTGCATCTGATGCTCTTTGTTTCGGCCATCGCAATCATTATCGATCTCATCACCCTCATCAACACCTTTCTTGATGGTGAGATCACGACACGGTTTATTCTCAAGGTTCTCGCGGTGCTGATCGTCGCCATCGCGGTATTTTGGTACTACCTTTGGGAGCTCAAGCGCGATCCCACACAGACGACACGTGTGACCATGTGGGCGGCCACGGCAAGTTCTGTTGTGATTGTTGTTGCTATTGTGGCAAGTCTATTTATTGTAGGAAGCCCATCCAAACAACGCGACGTACGACTCGATCAAGATCGTGTTTCAGGTTTGCAAACGATTCAATCCAGCCTTGTCGAGTATTGGCGTACGAAGGAAGTTCTTCCTGAAAATCTTACGGCGCTTGAGGACGATATTAGTGGCTATCGCAATCCAGTCGATCCGGAGAGTGGGGAAGCGTATGAGTATTTCGTCACCGGAGAGCTCAGTTTCCAGCTCTGTGCAACGTTTACGACTGAGACAGATGAATCAAGTAAAGACAGGTACACGACGCCTGTCATGTATGACTTCGGATACTTGGGCGGAAATTTTGATATTTGGTCTCATGCACAAGGTCGCGTTTGTTTTGACCGCACGATCGATCCAGACCGAGTGAAAGACGGCTACGTCTATTAAGGATGTCACGGCTGTATTACACAACCGGTATCGTCCTTTCGCGGCGCGACCATAAAGAAGTCGACCGATGGTATTCGGTTTATACGCAAGGACATGGGAAGGTTGAATTCCTTGCGCGCGGGGGACACAAACCCTTGGCGAAGCTCACACCACATTTAGAAATGGCGGCCGTGGTCGATTTGCTGCTTGTGCAAGGTCGAGCCTATCAAACCGTTGCGGGAGTGGAACGACGCCAAGCCTTCGCGTCTATCTATGCCGATCTTCCAAAACTCGTACTCGCCCAAAATGGTCTGCACTTAGTCGACATCGGCACGCGTGCGGACGAGACTGATCCACATATTTACGAGTTGATCGTAAGTTGGCTTGGCTTTCTCAATAACGATATGGTGATCTCTCGCGAGCGCGCTGGATTTTTGCTTGGAGCGTTCTCACTCAAACTGTTATCGTTTGTGGGCTACCGTCCGGAACTCAACCATTGTCTTGGATGTCGACAGACCATTGTTCCTGGCGCCTACCAATGGCATGGACTTAAGGGAGGAGTCGTGTGTACGAGTTGCACGAGGATAGACCAGGAGACCTGGTTCGCGGCGCGACCCATGACCGATGAAGCCCTCAAGTTAGTGCGGTTTGGATTGGAAGAAGGGTTTGCCTCACACCTGCGACCGCATTTGAAAGCGGAGGATCTCGCCGGTTTCCATGAGGCCACGGAATCCTTGATGATTTCGCATTTTCCCGTTATCCCGGCGAGCTCATTGAGGGCGGCCTGCGCCGTGTGCTAAGCTGTGGATGCTATGCATAAAATCGTATCTGAAATCAGCCAGCACACAGGAGAAGAAGTCGAGCTTAAAGGCTGGTGCTACAATTTCCGCTCAAGCGGAAAAATTTTCTTTTTGCAGTTCCGTGACGGAAGCGGAACGGTGCAGGTCGTATATTCAAAAGCGGAATTGCCATCTGAGCAATGGGATCTGTTGGATCAATTACGACTCGAATCTTCCGTGATTGTCCGAGGAGTCGTGAAAGCCGAACCACGTTCACCCAACGGATTTGAGCTCACAGGGACATTTTTTCAACCGATTCAGATTGCCCAAGAGGGATATCCCATCGGCAAGAAAGAACATGGTCCAGACTTCTTGCTAGATAATCGTCATCTTTGGTTGCGTGCGGAAAGTCAGTGGGCCGTTATGCGCGTGCGTGATCGGATTATCACATCGACGTTTGAATGGTTCCATGAGAATGGATTCATCAAGTTTGATACGCCGATTTTAACGCCCACTTCCTGTGAAGGCACAACGGATTTGTTTCAGATGGATTATTTTTCCGACGAACAAGAAGGTAGCCCCAATGACCAAGTCTCCGGAAGCAAAGCATACCTTGCACAATCTGGGCAGTTGTACCTCGAAGCTGGCATCATGAGCCTTGGACGCGCATTCGACTTCGGTCCCGTGTTCCGCGCGGAGAAGTCCAAGACCCGTCGACATCTCACGGAGTTTTGGATGATGGACGCGGAGGCAGCGTTTGTGGAACACGAAGGTAACATGGTCATTCAAGAAGCACTCATCTGCCGCATTGTCGAGGATGTGCTTAAGCATTGTCAGGCAGAATTGAAGGTGCTTGGTCGCGACACCGCGCCCCTTCAAAAAGTGAAGGCACCGTTCGTCCATTTCACTCATGCCGAGGCGATTGCCAAGTTGCGAGCAAACGGGAGCGATATTGGTGATATGGATGATCTTGGTGCCGACGACGAGACCTGGCTCACTCAGCAGTATGAGACACCAATTTTTGTTGAGAAGTACCCAGCGGCTGTGAAAGCGTTCTATATGAAGCGCGACCCACAGGACGAGACGCGCGTGCTCAATAATGACTTGCTTGCACCAGAAGGGTACGGCGAGATCATCGGTGGAAGTCAGCGCGAGGATGATTACGAGACCCTCGTACAACGTCTCGCCGAGCATAACCTGGATCCCAAACCGTTTGACTGGTACTTGGATTTGCGTCGCTATGGCTCAGTTCCACACTCCGGATTCGGCTACGGCCTCGAGCGCATCGTCGCCTGGACCTGCGGCCTGCACCACGTCCGCGAGACGATTCCATTTCCAAGGATGATAAATAGAATAACGCCATAATATGAAACCTTTTCAAACGCTCCTCCTTCTTGTCATCCTTATTCTCATTGGTGGCATGGCCGCGCTCTACTGGGGAAAATCGATTGAAGATGTAACAGCACCTGTTGAGGTTGTCGCAGAACCAGTGGTTGAGCCTATTGAGGAGGAAACCGAGCCAGTCTCGTATCTCGTTTTTGAGTCCAGTGAAGTGACAGATCCTGGAACGCAAGATTGGGCTAATGACGATACGGAGACGTATACCTTTTATCATCTTGCACTGGGTGCATCCAACCAGGAGAATCTTTCTGCAGACGATCTTGTTGCGTTTGCGCAGATCGTCCATCCGTCGACTGTTTCTGGTGGGCTGACAACGTATGTGTATGGCCAACAGCTGTTGATGCATCGGTATCAAGAGGAGAATCAAGACGGTATTCTGTCGCTTGAAGGAGAGGTGGTGGAAACTCGACCGGAACAGTGGAGTTCTATTCGCTCAGCAAACGGCCGCTATGAAGTTTCCTATACGACGAGGTTCGATGATTCTGAAACGGAAAGATCATCGATAACGGAAATTCAGGTGGTAGATCGAGAGACATCGCAAGAGATGTTACGTCTCTCTTTGGATGAACAGGAATCGTGGGAGCAGGTTCCGTTCTTGATTGATGATGCAGGGGAATATCTCTATGTTCGCGAGGTGTGCGGATGCGAAGCTATGCTCTCGGGAATTTGGCAAATCAACATAGCAACTGGGGAGGTGACGCGACTCGACACGTTGGTGGATTTGGACAGTTGGTTTTTGTCGAGTTTGGACGATGATGCGCGAAGACTGCTCGCGATTCAAACGGTTACACAACCAAGCACAGAAGGCCCGGGTCAGGATTTTCTTCCACCAGCAACTATTCGTCTCCTCGATCTCAATCGTTTGGAAGTTGACGAGCTCCTCGTCGATGAAAATCGATCATGGAATAATCCCTGGGTCGATCCAGAAGGCAATGATCGCTATGTCGTTCGAACAGGGTATGAAAAGATTGGTGTCTATCTCGTGAATTTTACCGATACGCAAATTCGTGAAGAACACTATCTCACGGATGGGTGGGTACTCGACTGGGTGGGGGATTGGTTGGTTGTACAGGACAACGAGGATCTATCCGTGAAGCTCGTGAATGTCGAGTCCAAGGAAGAAATTCCTCTGGAGTTTCCTGGAGAACAGGCAGAATATATTGGTTCAATTCAGCGTGAGTAATAATATGCAACACAGAATTCTTATTCGGGATCTCCCTGCGAAGCTTGGAGAAACCGTGATCGTGGCTGGATGGCTACATCGTCTTCGCGACCTTTCGAAATTTGGCTTTGCGATTTTGCGAGATCGAACGGGATTGGTGCAGGTGGTGTTATCGACCGAACAGCTCGAAAGTCTTAAAGGATTTCAAGTTGAGACTGTTTTGAAAGTGACCGGTGAGGTTGTGAAGAAACAGTCTAAGGATCCCAACGCGAACGAGGTAGAGATTCAGGCAATGAGTGTCGAGATTCTCTCGCCTGTGAAAGATGTCGTGCCTGTGGAGATCAACAAAGAAGAAGTCGATGTTCAACTCGATACCCTTCTGGATAATCGCGTCGTGACCTTGCGCCATCCAAAACAACGCGCGATTTTTCGCGTGCAAGCGGCGCTCGTGCACGGCTTCCGTTCCTTCATGGAGTCACAGGGATTTACCGAAATATTTTTTCCCGTGCTTGCGGGCGCTGCCTCTGAAGGCGGAGCGGAATTTTTTCGCGTGGATTACTACGGCCGCGAGGCCACGCTTACCCAATCGGCTCAGCTCTACAAACAGATCACGATGGGAGTCTACGAAGGGGTGTATGGCGTCTCCTATTCGTTCCGCGCGGAAAAGTTTGCCACGTCCCGCCATTTGACGGAGTTTAACCAGCTTGAGTTTGAGGTAGGGTTTGTGGATGACATGGAAGATGTGATGGCGTATGGAGAGTCCGCCACGCGGGCCATGCTCGCGGAAGTGGCGATGTCATGCGTACCCGAGCTTGAACTTTTGGGAGTGACATTGCCGCCGCTGGGGGATCGATTCCCTCGTGTGAAATTAAAAGAGGCGCTCGAGATCTACAAGGCAGGAACAGGCATCGATGAGACACAGGAGCCGGATCTTTCGCCAGCGGCAGAGAAATGGCTTTCCACGCAGTGGGCTCCAAAGGAGCATGGGACGGGATTTGTTTTTGTCACGCACTATCCGGAGAGCAAGCGACCGTTCTACGTTGCGCTCGATCCTGAAGACCCAACCTCCACCCTCAGTTTCGACCTCATTGGATTTGGCTCGGAGATTGTCTCCGGCGGCATGCGTATCAATCGCTATGACGAGCAGATCGCCCGTATCAAGGCCAAGGGCCTGAAGCCAGAAGAATTTGAAGATTATCTGATGATGCACAAGTACGGAATTCCACCGGAAGGTGGCTGGGGCATGGGACTCCAACGTCTCACGCAAAATGTCCTCGGGCTCGCCAACATCAAAGAAGCAACGATTTTCCCACGTGATGTCCAGAGGTTGAGACCCTAATCATGGAAAAACTGATACAATTGATGGGCTATGGCGTTTGAAGTGAAACTGGAAACATTCGATGGTCCCCTTCATGTTCTTCTTGAACTCATCCAGGGTTCAGAGCTTCCGATTACAGAAGTCTCGCTCGCGGCTGTCACGGAAAAGTACCTTGAGTACATGAACACGCACGAGGTGCCTGCCGCTGAGCTGGCGGATTTTCTTGTTGTCGCAACGAGACTGCTCTTGTTGAAATCGCAAGCCATTCTTCCGGTTGAGGTTGAACCAGAAGAAGATCCTTCGACTCTTGCCCTCCAATTGCGTCTCTATAAAGAGTTCGTCGACGCGTCTCGTACGCTCGAGGAACGATTCGACAGTGTGAATCACTCGTTTGAACGTGCGACACCCGATGTCGTGCGATTACGCGTCGGGGAAGTTGTCACAAATCTTCGTGTCGAGGATTTGCGCGAGGCATTTTCTGGACTTCTCAAACGTCTCGAACCATTCTTTAAGCTCCAAACGGCGGCACTCGAACGTGTTGTGTCTGTGAAGGAACGACTACAGGAAATTCATGAAGCGATTCTTTCGCGCACAAAAATGACGTTCCGCCAGATTGCCAGTAGTGGAAAATCAAAAGTTGATGTGGTCGTGAGTTTCCTTGCCCTGCTAGAATTAGTGAAGCAACGCGTCGTGCATGTCATCCAGTCTGGCGTGTTTGATGAGATCGAAATAAAACGTGTTGACTAGATATGCTTACAACAACCATTGAAGCTGTGCTCTTTGCCGCGGCTAAACCGATAAAACTTTCTGATCTGCGTAAGCACCTCGATCTTTCCGAGGAAGTTGTTCGCGAGGCAATCGATGACATGGTCCGTCGTTTTAACGTCGACCGTTCAGGGATTCATCTGATGGAGCAAAACGGAGCCGTCCAATTGGTTTCCAATGCGTCCGTGGGCGAGGAAGCTGCGAAATTTTTGCGCGTGGAAGCATCAGGTCCACTCACGCGTCCGAGTCTTGAGACGCTCACCATTATTGCGTACCGTGGTCCCATCACCAAACCAGAAATCGAGATCATTCGGGGAGTGAATTGTTCGCTCATCCTTCGCAACCTACTCATTCGAGGATTTATTTTGGAAGAGCAAGACAAAGAGCGTCTCCAACCCGTCTATTGTGTCAGCCATGAATTTTTACAAGCGATCGGCGTGAATCGACTGGATGCATTACCCGATTACGAATCGTTTCGGACAAATGAAAAAATTACCGAACTCTTGAGCCGTGAACCTGAGGGCGAGATATGATCATCAAGTTGTTCACGCAACTCATCTTAGCTTCGACGATCCTCCAGTTTTTCCCGGCGGATGCCGGAGAACTCGAACCCCGAGTCACATTTCCAGAGGCTCCGGTTCGGTCGTTCGACTTGTTTGAAACATACGACATCATCTCTCATCGATTACCAGAAGCTCCCGATCGTTCTCGTGTGCCGGTGAAACTTATTTCCGCAAGTATGGGCGTCGTGACAAACGCCCAGAGCGCGATTGTGGTTGATCGTGCCTCGCAGGAAGTGTTGTTTGAGAAAAACGTCGCGCAGCCGCGTGCGATTGGTTCGATTACGAAGCTCATGACCGCGTACGTGTTCTTGCAAGGAAATCCAGACCTCGATGCACCTGCCACACTCACATCAGAAGATCTTCGCTACGGAGCCGAACTTCATTTGTCGATTGGAGAAACCGTAACGGTACGAGATCTGTTGAAGGCAAGCTTGGTCGGAAGTGATAATAGTTCAACGGCCGCGCTTGCTCGTTTAAGCGGGATGTCGGAGGGAGATTTTATTGCTCGCATGAATGAAGTGGCAGCAGAATTTGGCATGCAGCAAACAACGTTTGATGACACGACGGGTCTCTCGTCAAAGAATGTGTCGGTCGTATCCGACCTTGCCATGATGTTTGATAAGATTTTAGAAAACGAGACGATTACCCAGATCACGCAACTTTCCTCTGTGACGATCACGGGCAATTCGGGTCGAACCTACCTGGTCGAATCCACCGATGAGCTCCTCGGGACGTTTGTCGATCAACAACCCTACGATATTGTCGGGGGCAAGACAGGCTATCTTCCAGAGGCAGGATATTGTTTGGGGACGTTGTTCTCACATGAGAACGGGGGAGAGATCATCGTCGTCGTGCTTGGATCAGAAACAAAAGAAGGACGCTTCCAAGATGTGAAATCGCTCGCCGTCTGGGCTTACAAGACATTTGATTGGTCGACGTTATGATAGACACACTGCTGATGTGGTTGGAAGGATTCCCGTCAGAGCTTGTGGCGTTTGTGTTGGCGATTATGCCGGTGACCGAAACACGTCTTGCTCTGCCTGTCGCCATTTTTGTGCTTCATCTTTCTCCGTGGGTGGCGTTTATCTCGACCTTATTGGGAAATCTTTTTCCCATGCCGTTCATTTTTGCCTTGCTGACTCCAACACTGAAGATTATTCATCGACAATTCCCACGAATCGATCAATGGTTCGTCACCTGGCGAGAGACACAAGTGAAAAAATTTGGTGAGCGTTACTCAAAATGGGGCGCGTTTTTTCTCTTCTTACTGGTTGTCGCGCCTGGGCCTGGAACCGGGGTCTGGACCGCGAGCGCGTTGGCCGTGATTTTCGACATCGACCGTCGGTTGGCGGCGGTTTCCATTATTTCTGGGGCGTTCATCGGAACGCTGACGATTTTAGCCGTTACCCAAGGCGTATTTACTGGCCTCCAACTTCTATGAGAATCGCGATTGATGGAACAACGCTTTGTGCCCCAGATGGTTCTCGGGGAGCCGGGATCGAACATTATTCTTGGTCGATTACGATGGCGCTTCTTCACGCGGGGAAGGGGCATGAATTTTTTATCTCCACTTCGCCGGAACTAAGTCGTGTTCGTCGACAAGAGCTTCGTGAGACAGGAGCACAGGTAACCCTGTTGACTTCTTGGGGTCCAAAATTATCTTTTGTCTCTCGACACGTCATCTTGCCCCTGCGATTTTTGTTGCGACGACCAGATGTCCTCTTTTCGCCCTTCGGACAGATTCCTCTTGGATGGCGAGGAAAAAGTGTTATTACCGTGCACGATCTGGCAATTTACGAACATCCAGAATGGTTTCCTCCTGAGCAGAGTTTTGCTACACGCATGGTTGTTCCCAAGAGCCTTGGGCGTGCAAGTCAAATTATTGCCGTTTCCACCGCGACACAACAGAAGCTCCACCAACTTCTTCCCGCGACGGCTGGACGAGTGTATGTTGTCCATGAGGGAGTGGATTTGACCGAGGCGTATGCCGCTCTTTCGCAAGTCGATTCAGCGAGCACAAGATTTCCCTTTGACCGAGATTTCGTGTTGTTCCTTGGCACCATCGAACCGCGCAAAAATCTGCTGAGTGCGTTTCGCGCGTTCCATGCGTTCCTTCAGAGTCGACCAGAGCAAGCCTCACAGGTGCGGTTTATTGTCGCGGGAAAGAAAGGGTGGCACACGCGGGAAATCGAAGAAGAGCTTGTCGCGATCAACCATGCTTGGAAAGACGCCGAGCCAAATGGCGTGATTCAATTTTTGGGACCCGTCACAGAAGAGGAGAAGTGGAATTTGCTCGCGCGTGCTTCGTGTCTGCTTTACCCGTCATGGGATGAAGGCTTTGGATTGCCGCTCCTGGAAGCAATGGCTGTGGGCACACCGGTGATTGCGTCTAATCGGGGAGCCCTTCCCGAGGTGGGAGGAGATGCCGCCGTGTATGTCGATCCAGAAGATATCGAGGCAATGAGTTTTGCGCTTATTCAATGTTTGCTTGTTCCAGAAGGGGTTCGTGAGATCCGCGAGCTCGGCATTGCCCGCGCGGCAGAGTTTAGCTGGGAACGCGCGGCGAAGGAAACGATGAAAATTTTGGAAGAGGTTGGTTCATGACCACCACTCCTTGAATTTTTTTGGCCAGCCCATGAGAAGCAAGAGCGCGAGGGGGGCGCCCCAGTTGGCAGAGCGTTCGACGAGGTCCCAAAATGGATCAGGACCAATTGGCCAACGCACAAGCGCCGTCCAGAGTCCCCAGAATGCCATCCACAGAACAAGCCCGCGGACAGGTCGAACAAGAACATGAATCGCCAAGAGGAGATCGATGATCCCAACAATCAACAGCATCCGAACGATCGTCTGTTCGTCTGTGATTCCAAATGGAGTGAAGTACTTAAACCATCCCTCCTTTCCTTGAAGAGCAAAAACACCGTGACCGATAAATTCTCCTGCAACAGCAATACGAAGAATCCATTGTGGGGTGCAAAGAGCGTGGAGGCGTGAGTTCATAAAGGCGATTAGAGTTTAGTTTGAAGGTATGCAATGAGTACAATTTGCGCCATGATGGCGTAGTAAAGAGGGACGTCGCCTTTGCGTTTCACAAAATAGTCGTGAAAGAAGAAGTGCATGGTGTTGAACCACCGCAGGAGACGTGTTTTTGTGATCTCGTAGATACCGACGAGCAAATCCGGAAGCACTCCACCGATGATGCCAAACGAGTACGCTCGCATCGACTCAATGTCACGCGTATTGGCGAGAAGCAAGACAAAAATAATAGCGATGACTGCGTCGACCATGACATAGGCAATAGCCTGTTTCCGACGACGCTTGTGAATCTTGTAATTATCGGCGATGCCCGTGTCACCATGGGGGATCATGTCGATCAACAAATGCGAAATGAAGCCGAAAATAAAAGCAAGCAACGGGTTACCAGTTGCGTGTCCAATGACTGCCCCAAGGGTCGCATGGGTTGTGAGGGTCATACGTTAATGAAATGATAGCATACATTGACGAACCAAAAAACCTCGTCTCGTTAGACAAGGTTTTTTGGTTGCGGGGACCGGATTTGAACCAGAACCCGACCCATTGATTCTTCCAGCGCATTCAACAGATTTCGCTCAACCTGGCGAAAACCCGCGGATCACCCGCGGCCACCTCGACCCTTCGATCCCCTCGATCCGCCATCCCCTGGGCAACAGTTGGGCAACGGCTGGGGGCGGAAAGGAGAGGCTTGTTCTCCAACAGCGCTTCATTTATCATACCACGTATATGCCACACGACATGATGCGCCCCAAGGTGGACTTGACCGCCAAGCGCCTATGGTTTCTCTATCAAGCACTCGGATTCATCAAGGCGCACGTCGAGGATCTGACGGGGTGGAAGCGCGGGGAGATCGACTACGCCATCCGCAAGTGGAACCTGGGCATGTTCTCGTCGCCTTCGTACTGGAGCGCCGACCGTGACCTGCGCAAGCTGGCCTCCCGCGTGGGCTTGCCCACGGACCCACTCGCCACCATCGACGAGCTCCGCGACCAGCTCCAGCGCATGCTCATCCGACAGCACCGCGCTGGCGGCATCGATTGGACAGCCATCGACGGCCTGCCGTGGCCGGACGAGCTTGCTAAGCGCTTCCCGCCTCCCGATGTGCGTTGAAATGGAGAATGCGGCAGAAGACCGACCACCTCAATGAAGCGGCTGATGACGATGACGACGTGTAGCCTCTATATTGGCCGTAGCACAAGCCCGCTCGACTCGCTCTGGCTCAACGGCACGCGATTTGAGAAGTACCGAGTCTCCGTGGCTAGTTGCTGGATGGTGGCTTTTATTTCCTGATTGCTAGCTTCGCGGACGAGAATAGTAGTCGATGTATCCAAACATCCGTAGTCTGGAAGTAGCCGTTCATAATTTAGCGAGAGTCTCTCGGGCGTCACTGCCTCGATCGAATAGAGGTTTCCGTTAACTCGCGCGAATACATCGCGGCGCAATCCTCCGGCGATAGCTTCGGCTTCATCACCGGAAGCATCGTAAGTCACGTAAACATCTAGTGTTGGTCCGGTCATAGTCTCATTCTATTAGCGTTGTTTTAATTTCATTTAAGAGTGCTTGATACTCATCGAGCACCATTGGACGAGTTGGCACGATATTGTAGTGGTCTTTACCGGTTTGAATGATGTCTAGTCCGTCCGGAATAGAGTCGACACGATAGGCAGAACCGAAGTTGGTCCGAGCCCAGTTTGCGCTAGAATTGATGGAAACACCACCTTCACGCGTAACCATACCGCGTGCATCCAACTTCACGTCGGTCATTCGCGCGGTGAAGGTGTTGCCGCCGCGATACACGGCGCGCTCCAAGCCAGTAGCCTGATCAACGACACGAACATTGTGGAGGAACCGGCCTACTCGATTCGCAAGAAGGGCGGAGCCTTTGCCGTACCCACCACCCGGCAACCCAAGCCCAGCGACGAATCCTCCCAAGGCAGCGGCCCTCTGCGCACCGCTTGACTGTTCGTCGGCAAGCACCTGATACGTTGAAAACGCATCCCACACAGAAAGGACGGCTTCGGTAATCGCCCATGCACCAAGGAGAACGGGAATGAACCGCCCATCGGGGTCCGCGTACCGAATCGGGTTTCCACGTGCATATGCGTATGAATTCCCCAGTTGCGGGTCGATCAACATCAGTATCGATTGCTGACGTCCTTCGGCGCCTGGGGCGTCTCCAAAGGTTTGGTACACGGGGTCTTGAGAGGTGAATACACCTAACCCCGGCGTGAGGTAACGCGAGCCATAATACGATAGATATGTAGAGTCGTCAATTTCCTTGCCTGTATACTTGAACGGATTGTCGTGTGCTCCCACGACTGCGTCGGCGAGGACCCATCCGTACGGCTCATAGAGAATCCACTCCACCACGTTCCCGCCCGCATCCGTGTCCACATGCGTGGACCCGAGGTGGTCTGTGTGGTGATAGGAGAGGCTGGCGGTACCTGCCGCCGCGTCATAGAGGGAGGTCGCCACCCGGCCGAGTCCTCCAGCCATGATGTGCCGGTAGACAAGGTCGCCTTCGATCTCGTAGGAAGCCGAGGGGTATAGCTTGGCCTCACCCAGAGTCATGTCCTCGCGACGGACCCGACTTCCTTCATGGTCATAGTCGTACTCCAGCGCCGAGTCCGCTGACTCCGACGCCGCGAGCCATCCCTTGAAGTTCCAGGCGTGGCTCCAGGTGCCATCGGAAATGAGATGTCCGGTCTTGTCGTAGGTCAGGGTGGAATCACCGATCTCCGACGGCGCGTGCGGATTGGCATAGACCCCCGTAGCCCGGGAGCTGTAGGCGTAGACTCCATGGGTGGTTGAGTAGGTGATGCTCCCCACCGGGTCGTACGTCCAGCGATACGAATAGCGCAGGCTCGGATCAGCGCTTCCAGCGTGAGCACGCGTCAGGCGGTTGACGTTGTCATATTCAAAGGTGGAGGTCAGTGGTGCGTAGAGGTCCGTTTCGTCGACAATGTCGGTCACGTTGCCAATGGAATCATAGGCGTAGGTGAATCCCTGGAGGCGGGATCCGTCCAAGAGTGTTTCCTTTGCCTGCAAACGGTACAGGGCGTCATGGTCGTATGAGAACGTTGTCGTTGCCCCATTGCCGTAGACGATAGAAGTCGGCTGGCCCGTCGGTGCATATTGAACATCTTCCACTATCATCGCGCTCTCCCGGGTGCGGCCATCTAGCCAGTCCACACGAACCAAGTAGCCCGCTGGATCGTACGAGTACTCAGCAAGGCTGTGATCGGGATAGCGCACCGTCGCCACATTGCCTTGCATATCATAAGTGGTTCGCGTGACGTAGGGCGTGCCCAATATGGAACGGACGACGGTCGTGACCCGCCCCCGTGGGTCATAGTTGTATGTGGTGGTGACCGCGCCCTCCACTGGCAAGTACCCCTTTCTCTTTACATCTCTGCCCCAGGAATCACTGTACCTTTCGTCTACTCTTTTTTCTTCGCTTCTTCCACCGCTTGAGAGAGTAAAAATCTCTCGGTGGCATTTTGAGGACTGAATGAATCCTCTGTGTGTTGTAGTAGTGAATATATTTTCCAATACGCTCAATAAGGTCTTCAACCGTTTGTGAGTGTCTGACACCACCTGTCTCAAGGAACTCCAGTTTGAACGTGTTGTATAGCCTTGTTAAAACAAAATGTCAGATTGCATAGTTGAATGTTCGACCGTCGATGAAGCTGCGGAAGTCGGATTTCATTGTTTCAAAATTTTCATGCTGTTTGTTTGCCATGGAT
>SCSL01000080.1 GCA_004298405.1 Patescibacteria group bacterium
TTGGCCAACCGCGAGGCGCGGCTCACCGCGCCGAGCGGAGAGGATTTGTCGGGGCAAAACGCTTGGGCGGCGCTTTGCGCCGCCACGGAAATGGTCGGGCAAATTGCAAAAAGTCAGATTTTGGTGGACCTGACGGGACTCGAACCCGTAATGTCTGGTTCCAACTCAGCTGAGGTTACCGATTACCTCCACAGGCCCATATGGCCCGGGATGAATAAATAAAAACCCCTTCTATGATTAGAGAGGGATTTTTATTTGGAACCAGACGTGTGGAGATAATCTCCTCAGCTGTAATTTCATTCAATCATCATTTTCTTATCTTGTCAACGATTGCGTTGTGGGTAACTCGGTTACAGGTTCAGTTCTGTAACCACTCCGAGTGGATATCGCGTACCTGAGAAGTAGCTCCTGAATCGAGCAGTGGTGGTTTCAGAACGATGTTCACTGACACGTGCCAGGACCTCTTCTTGTGTAAG
This sequence comes from Patescibacteria group bacterium, assembly GCA_004298405.1. GTDB lineage: Bacteria > Patescibacteriota > Patescibacteriia > UBA9934 > GWF2-40-263 > UBA12478. Next base: position 477 of record SCSL01000080.1, read on the forward strand.
CCAGAGCGTTTCGACGATTTCTGTGGCTTCGATGGGTCCCTGTATCTCATCCTCGAGTTCACAGCGGAAAAGAACATAGATCGCCATGTGGTCTCGTGTGGGACGTGTTGCTTGGTGAACGCCGATGAGTTCCACGGGTCGAACACGGAAGCCGGTTTCTTCGAGGACCTCGCGAACAACAGCGTCAGTCAGAAACTCGCCTTTTTCGACATGTCCCGCCGGTTGGTTGATGACAGGATCGTGGTCTAAGGGGAGTTCGGCTGGACGTTCGCGAATGACTAAAAGTTTTCCCTCGCGCTCGACAAATCCAGCCACAATAACGCGTGCCATGTGTCGTTCCATACTTATTCGCTTTTCAATTCAACAAGCAGCATGTTTTTGATGATTCCAGGATCTGCCGTACCTTCCGAAGCTTTCATTACCATGCCGATGAGGTACTTCAGGAGCTGTTCTTCCCCCGCCTGGTAGCGCGCGACTTCCGCGGGATAGCTTTCGATCGTCTGTGTGACAAGTCGAGCAAGCTCGCCCTCGTCATCCATGCGTCCAAGACGGCGATCTTCCATGATGTGTGTTGGATCGTTTCCATCATCGAGCATCGCATCGAGCACCTCCAAACCTGCGGTGGTATTTAGTTTGCGTGTGGCGATAAGGGCGATGAATTCGGCAAAGTTTTCTGCGGAGATTTTGCTTGTGCGAATGTCAATTCCACGATCCACCATGAGTCCACCCAGTTTTGAGAGGAGCCATCCAGAGACAAGACGGCCGAGCTTTTCTCTCTCGCGTTTCAAGAGGGTTTCATCTGCTTCTTGTAATTCTGGAAGCGCGACGAGCCATGTCTGAAGTTCAGAGAATACATGCTCGACAAAATCGGCAAGAACAGGGTCTTCACAGATTTGTCGGGCGTCTGAAGGTTTAAGGCTGTACTCACGTACGAACCGCGCACGCCGTGCCGCCGGGAGTTCTGGGAGTTGCAAACGTATCTCGTCGGCAAGTTCTTTCAACTCCAAGGGAGGGATATCAGGCTCAGGGAAGTAACGATAATCAGCTGCCTCTTCTTTTGAACGTTGTTCCTCGGTTCGATTCTGCGTGTCGTTCCACCCTCGCGTTGTTGATTCCATCGGCGGCGTACCTGCCTCCCAGAGTTTGGTCTGCCGTTTGATCTCGTATTCAAGCGCGTTTTGGACGTGCTTGAACGAGTTGAGGTTTTTTATTTCTGTTTTGGGATTGAATCGCGCCCCAACGATTTCTCCCTGCTCATCGATGGTTCGCAATGAGATGTTTGCATCACAGCGGAGATGTCCCTTTTCCATGTCTGCGTCAGAGATTCCAAGATAGCGAGCGATGAGCCTAAGCTCTTGCAAGAAGAGTTTTGCTTCTTGCGATGAACGGAAATCAGGTTCCGTGACGATCTCGATGAGCGGCGTCCCCCCACGGTTAAAATCAACATACGTCGCGGCTGTTCCTGAGTGAACATTTTTTGCCGCATCTTCTTCCAAGTGGGCTCGCGTAATTCCGATACGCGCGACCTCGCGTTGTCCACCAGGAATTTCAATATCAAGATGTCCGTTTATCGCGATGGGAAGATCGTATTGCGAAATTTGGTACGCCTTAGGAAGGTCAGGATAAAAATAGTTTTTGCGATCAAATTTGGAATGCGCCGCAATTTCACCATTGAGCGCCAATCCCATGAGGACGCCATAGCGTATCGCCGCCTCGTTTACCACCGGAAGCACTCCGGGATGCCCCAAGCAGATCGGACACACGTGTTCGTTGGGAGCAATAGCCGAATCGTGCGTCGGACACCCACAGAACATCTTTGTTTTTGTTTTGAGTTGGACGTGGATCTCAAGTCCAATGACTGGTTCATACATCATACACGCCGAGCTTACGCGACTGAGCCGACCTTTTCAAGCGTCCCGCCTTTGAGATTTGTGTAGAGAAGAACCGAGTAGATGATGAATAACGGAATGACAAAAATGTCCGCTCCAGCCTCAACGAGCTGTGCCCACAAGGGGGGAGTTGTACTAAATACAAGCGAGGTATCTAGATTGAACATGTTGGAGAGAAATAACAGCACGAAGCCCAGAAGAAAGGCGTAGAGGAGTCCCATGACGACGGGGCCGGCTATCAGACGCCAGACCACGGCAAAGAAACGACCTTGCACGAGCGCACGACTTGCTCCGAGCGCCGCGATGGGAGGTTGGTCGTCGATAGCCGACGCTAATTGAGCAAAGGCGTACCATCCAAAAAAAAGAATGCCAGGGATCACGAGAAGGAGAAATCCTCCCGTGATGATAATGGCTTGGAGAAAAGCAACGGAGAGGACAGGTTGGATGCGACGCACGGATTCTTGCGAAATGGTCTGTGGATCAAGTGTTCGACCAGACGCAAGGGCACTGGTTGAACGCATAATACACACAGCCATCCAAATAGCGATAAACACCTGTGCGAGTACCGACGCAAAGACAAGCATCATTGAGGCGAGCCCTTTTGGGAGAGCCGAGGCAAAATAAAAAGCCGCCATGGGGACAACAAGCCAGGCTGTGTACCCCACGTACATCCAAAATTCAGTACGGTAGAGAAGGAAGGTGTCACGGAGTAGTTCTCTGGGTGAGAGTAACATACCTACTGTCGCATGGAACGTAAGAGCAGGACATCTGAGATGACAAGAAGGGGATTGATAAGAATCACAATGAGGATCGGAACGATCGTTGTTGTCATGGTCGAGATGCGCAGTTGGATATCGATGTTGAGTCCCGCAGAGAAATCGATAAGGATGCCAACCAGATACGCGATGATCGACATCGCAAAGACTCCAAAAATAATGAAAACAAGTTTTGGCACAACGGTGCGGATCAGCACAGCCCAGAAGCGTCCTTGAATAAGCTGACGGCTGGTTGCAAGCGCGAGTTTTGCCGGTGTGCCGTCTAGCATGGTGAGGTAGGGAGCCATGAAGTAGTAAACCACCCACTTAATGCTCAAAAAGAGGGAGACAAAGATTCCAACAACAAGAATAAGATTTGCAAAAATGACGATGAAAGAAAAATTTGTGAGAAATCCGACTGTGGCGAGAATGGCCGCTGGAGCAAATCCGATCACGATGGCAAGCAATACCATGAGCATGACCATAACAGATGTCAGAAGTGTTGGAAAAAAGGCGGGTTTCACATCTAACATAGCCGCCTTCGGGCTGAGGGTTTTTTGGTCGAAGTGAGCACGAATAATTTTGGTCAAGGCGATGTAAATCCAGAAACTGATAATCGGAGTCACGATGTATCTTGAGAACGAAAAAAGCAATACGCCGGTAGACTCTATGACTGAGAGATCAGCTCCCAAAGCGAGCTTGGATGCGGATGGATACATGGCAAGAGCGATCGCAAAAAGGATGGCTGTGACAAGAAGCCAGCCAGAAATACTGAGAAGATCAGATAGACGCGCACGGAAAACGTCCCACGACTGGTCAATGAGTTCTCCGACAGAAATGAGCGGTTTTGGCATATGGTATGCTCGTTCACCCTGGAAAAATTTCTTGCTGGCAAAGCCGGGCCAATAAATTTTTCCAGGGTGAACTCGCAGGGGTTAACAAGTAGTCAAAATATGATCGATAAGTTCAGTGGCTCGGCGATGGCTCTCATCCAATGTCCCGCTTGTGTCCAGTTCAAACACGCTTGTTCCTCGTTCTTCAAACAGCTCGTGCAACCAGGGGGAGGCGAATCGTTCCTCTTGCTGTCTCAAAAAGTTCAGATCCCCGAAGACCCCCTTGCTCTCATCCGAGCGGCTTGCAATTCGTTCAAAGGCGATCTCTGCGGAGAGCTTGGTAAGAATCAGCGCGTGAGGCGCTTGTTCAAGGGCGAGTTTATTGCCTGGGAGGGAAAGAATTGTTTCAAGAGGGACAGAGTTCGCCATGACTGGTTGGTACACAATAGAACTTGAAACCCCACGATCTTGAATGACGAGTTTTCCTGCCTCGAGTGCGGGAAGAATCAGACGTCGGTAGTTAAGCTCACGGTCAAGCGCGAATGCATGCGCAAGCTCTTCCCCTCCATAGGGTTTGTCTGCTCGTGAAAGTTCATATCGGATCGCGGCGCCCACCCAACTGCGTGTTGGTTCATAGGTGAAATAGACGTCGTAGTCAGGGATGTCCTCAAAGCGGGGAGGGGCTGACTCTTTCCAGTCGTGCAGTCGGAAAATACGATGCCCACACGCCACGGCCCAATCCGTCACAGCGTACATAATGGTAGATTTTCCCGAACCCGTAATCCCATCAACAATAATGAATCTGCCTTTCATCTGCATAAATTATATCAGAGTTTGTCCACAGTGAGAATGAGAACGAGGCTATTTTAGCGAAAAAGGGCATCGATGGAAACAGTGCGAGGGTTTTGTTAGAGTAGAGGGTACATGACACGGTTTGACACTCTCTATAAGTCCACCATTGCGCGTATTTTCCATGAAGGGGAAGAGGTATTTTCTGACCGCACAGGCCTTTCGACGAAGGCTCTTCCTGGTCTTACGTTTGAGATTGATCCGGCGGCTGGTTTTCCATTACTCACCCTGCGAAAGATTCCGATCCAGTTGTTCTGTTCTGAAGTTGTCTGGATGATTACCGGGGAGAAGAAGTTAGATTTCATTCGGCAGTTCACGAAAATTTGGGATGATTTTGCTGAGGAAGATGGAACCATGGAGACGGCGTATGGCTATCGTTGGCGTCAGCATTTTGGGCGTGACCAGCTTTTGGATCTCGTGGAACATTTACGAACAGAACCAACGTCGCGCCAGGGAGTCGTCATTATGTGGGATCCAGCTTCCGATGGACTCATGGCTCCAAAAAAGAAAAATGTCCCTTGTCCATTTTGTTGGACCACGAACATCATCGGCAACAAGCTTAACCTTCATCTCATCATTCGTTCAAATGATATGATGCTGGGGAATCCACACGACACAGCCGGGTTTGCTCTCCTGCAAGCCATGCTAGCACAGGAACTGGGAGTTGGTGTGGGGAAGATGACTATTTCGATTTCGCACGCACACATTTACGAGAGTCACTACGATCAGCTCTTAGAGCTTCTCGAGCGAGACGATCATGTTCACGATGAGATTCTGTGTCGACTTCCCGCATGCGCATTCCAACGAGCGCTTGAGGCAGACACAACGCTCGTGAATGAACTTTCGTCCATGTTCCGAGAGCAGTATCATCCCGCGGCGCCGGTAAAGAAAATGCAGATTGCTTTATGAATGTTTGGCTTATCGCCGCGATATCCGCGGACGGAAAGATTGCGCAGGTGGAAGGTCAGTCTTCTTTGGACTGGACGAGTAAAGAAGACACGCGGTTTTTTATTGACAAAACAAAAGAGGCAGGAGTCGTGATCATGGGGCGCAAGACGTTTGATACGATCGGCAAGCCATTGAAGGGTCGTCGAATAATTGTGATGTCTCACTCTCCAGCCCCCCTCCTTTTTAAGGAGGGGCTGGGGGTGGTTACGAGTGGTACGGTCGAATTCACCAACCTCCCACCGCGTGAACTCCTCGACGATCTCACCGCGCAAGGCGTAACGACAGTCGCCCTTGCTGGCGGGTCATCGATCTACAGTCAATTTTTGCAAGAGGGTCTCGTGACCGATCTGTATCTCACCATTGAACCAGTCTTGTTCGGAAATGGCGTTCCTCTTGCCTCTGGGTTTGAGCGCACAGATATGAGACTTGTGGAGTCGATTCCTCTCAACGATCAAGCCATTCTCCTTCATTACAAAACATAAAATCGTCCCGAGCCCGTCAAGGGACGATTTTATGTCTAGATAGAACGTTCCTTAATGTGGAATATTTTTTCCATCTGTCGTGAAATGAACGTTTCTAATTCTTCCGTTTCCATTTTTACGCGGGCATATTCAGGAGTGCGTGCAAATCCTTGCTCTTCCATTTCTCTCAGAAGACTCTCTTGTCGGGACAGTTTTGTGACTTCTCGGGTGAATTGCCGATAATCGTTGGCGGCTGATTGGATACTTGCGCCAGGACGTTCTCCCGGCGGATATCGATCCGGATGAGAATCACCAGACCAAGCTCCTCCGTGATCTTGTTCGAATTTTTCTTTCACCTCCTGAGGCGTGAGCCCCCACTCTTTTAGAGAATCACGAATTTCTGTTTTACCTGGGGTATAAGCGGGAAGGAAGGCATCCTTAACTTCACCTGTTGTCTTATCGTAGACAAACTTTACGACACCAGCTTCTCCGTCGAATTTTCGCAGAGGTTCAGTATCTCCCTGTGTCTCTGGCAAAGCCGATTGTTGTCCAACAGCCGCTTGAGGTGCCACAGGCGCTGTGTCAGGTGGGAGAGGTGCATCTACCTGCACACCTTCAATCGCCAAAAGATGTCGTTCATATTGTTGCCAGATGAATTTTGCTTCTGGGCTTTGTTCGTGATCTTGCTTTGCGAGTTCCTGTAAGGCCTCATTCATGCGAACCAGTTTGTCGCCAGCACCTGGATCCAGATAGGTAAAATTTCCCTCCGAGTCTGTATAGAGATGAAAGGTTCCTTCAAGAAGATCGTTTGGAACATCAGGGGAATCCTTGAACACTCCGGCGGTTTCCGGCACGTGACTCGCAACTTCCTCTTCGGTCGCAAGCTCGCCAGGAACGGTTCCCGACTCATAGGTGAATCCCGCCTCACGCGCTTGCGCAAGTGTCAGGACCTTGTCCGTTTTGGTATCAACAAATTTGATCTCGAGATCTCCGTCCGGTTGCGTTTCTGTAAACACAGAGAGTCGACCTATTGCTTGTGTTGTCAGTCGTGTGTCACCACCGGCACGGATAATTCCAGCTTCTTGAGCCGCTTCTATCGCCGATGTTTTAGGGACTCCTTGTCGCTCCAAAACCTTGATGATGCCATCTCCTTTCTTCACGAGATTTTCCTCAACGTGAACCTCAGGCGCCTCAACATGACGAGCTGATTCTGCGGCGGCCACACCGGCGGCACCAACGGCTCCAGCTGTCACGACTTCCTCGGGGACAGTAGAGCCATCATCAGCGTCAGCAGGAAGTTCGTCAGGAATCTCGGGCGTCACCCCAGGTTCAGATTGCAATCCTGCAATCGCCGTCTTTGCGTATTTCCCAAGAGACGCGAGTCGTTTCCATTGGTCTTGTATGTTGTCCGTAAGAAATTCAGTCGGACTTTTCTCCTCCCAGGCTTTTAAGCTTGCCTCGATCATTTTGCTTGGTCCGCCTTCTTCCAGATATTCAGAAATGGCGAGATCCGCAAATCCAGCCGCGCGCAGGACATTGGTCGCGCCTTTGACAACGTTCATCGCTCCTTTGGTCGAGAAGAATTTTTCCTTGCCGCCGACAAGATTATGCAAGGTTTCCGTGAAGCCTTTCACGATCCATTCGTTGAATTGTGTACCCCTACGTTTTCCCTCGGTCCGTTCTTGCGCTACTTGTTTATAACGTTCATAACTTGCGACCGCCCCATACGCAACCCCTCGCATGGCCGCAAGGCCGGTAGCCATGAGTGCGGTGTTGAGTCCCTCTTTTAAGAGTTGTGTGTTTTTTACCCGAGTCTGGATAGCTTTTTCGAGTTTCTCCAAGATTTCTTTGTCTCGCGCTTTAATCGCGGCTCCCGTGCTTTCCTTGTATATTTCGACTATTTCGGAAAGCGTTGTTAGAAGATCTGCCTTTTTTTCTTTGGTCAAAAATTTTGAGGCATTGATTGCTTCTTCCAGCTTGGCCTTTTTTTGGTCGATGGCCGATGGTTCGGTTGTCTCTCCAAGTTCCCGCTCTTTTGCCAGGAGGGCGTTTTGAATACGACGACGTTCAGCAGGGTTACTCACGAGCGTTTGCCAACCTTTAGCTCCCAGGTCGACAAAAAATTTTACACCTGTGTAACTTGCAACCACGCTCATAAGTCCCAGAGTCACATTGCGACCGACATCTCCCCAGGAGCCTTTGTAATCTTTTTCCTCCTCAGGTTGAACTTCTCCACGAAATTTGGACGTGAACCTGTCAAACGCGCGGCGAAAAAATCCGCGCTTGTCCGTCTCTGGCGCGGCAGGCGGCGTCTCGGGTGTTGCAGGAGGAGCTTCTCCAGGAGCCGGTTCTGCAGGATCAGGCTCGGCTGGGGGCTCCGCTGGAGGTGCGTTTGGTGCCGGTTCTGTTGAAGCTGGTTCTGGTGCCGGTTCGACTTCTGGAGGCCATTGTTCCAGAAGAATCTTGCGTTTTTCTCCTAGTTTAGAAGGCCTAGGTCCGATGATTCCTTTAGCTTCCATCTCAGCGAGGATTGCCTTTGCTCGTTTTGATGAGACTTTCAGACCTTTTTCAATTGACTTCTGATTTGCGCCCCCTCTTTTTGCGATCTTCAAAGCAGATGTCAAATCTGCATCTGAGATTGGTTCTTCTAGTACAGGAGCTGTTTCTGGTTCTGGTGCCGGAGTCGTCGCTGGAGCCGTTTCCGGTGGTGGGGAAGCAGGTGCCGGTTCTGCTTCAACTGGTGGCGGTGTTGGAGCAGGAGCTGGGGAAGCTTCAGGTGAAGGTGATGCGGGGGCTACTAGGGTTGGTTCTCCTGCGGGCGAACGTGGTCTTATTGCCATAGAGTTTCAACTTTGACTCGTAAGTCTTCAATGCGTTTTTGTCGAGCGATGTCGTCGGCGATCGAGAGAGCTGATTTTTGACTGCCAGCGTCAAGCGTGGCTTTCGCAAGCTCGTACTCATTCGTGACACGTTTGATGCCTTCGACGAGTTCGCGTTGCGTCTGTGCCTCTGCTTCTTCCCACGCAAACACGAAGGAGAAAATTTCCTCCTCCAATTTTTTATCGTCCACGGCGGCCAAGAGATCAATGATCATGAGTTTTGTCTCTCGATCCAGTGGACGAGTCTGTAAGATATTGGCAAGCCGCGACCAACTCATATTAGCCTGCCTTCAAGATGGTTTCGATCTCATCGAGCTCTGCCATGGCTTTTTCCTCGGCGACCTGACGTTGCGACTCGTATACCGCTTGCGCGTTTTGTACCGCGTTGTGTAGTTCCGCTTCTTGTTTGGCGGAGGTATCAGAGATGTTTGCCTCGAGGATTGCCATGAGACGATCAAGTTGCTCGGGAGTCATTTCTGGAATCATGGCGGCAAAACCCGTCTTTACATCTTCTGGTAAGTCCGCGGCAACAAGAAGCAGAGCAAGCCGCTCGCCAATCGCTTTGGCTGATTTTTCAAATTCTTCTTGTGAACTCATAGGAATTTATGTTAGGTTTGTGAAAAGTATAACACGATTTTATGATCAATGTTGAATATCCCTATATGCCAACCGGCCGCCATCTCAAGTACGTGCCGGTCGACCATCCGTTTATGGTTGAGGCGGCGCGAGTGAGAGAGGAGTTGGCAGGGGATCCAAGTTATCCTGTTGGGATCGTGATGGTGAAAGATGGGAAGGTTGTGGCCAGGGCGGGGAATGGATTTAGTCGTGGTCGACAGGTGCATGTGTGCCCACGTATCGTGCTGGAGTGTCCAACGGGCACGGGGTATGACCTCTGCCACCTCCACGACGATTCCGGCCATGCGGAGCAAATGGTGATCAAGCAGGTGCGCGAGAAGGGGATCGATCCGGCCGGAGCTGACCTGTATTTGTTCGGCCACTGGTGGGCCTGCGAGCCGTGCTGGAAGACGTTGATCGATGCTGGAATTCACGACCTGTATGTTACCGATGACGCGCATGAGCGATTTAGTCGGGACAAGGTTTACGGGGAGACGCTCACACCGAGTATCAAAACCGCTTCACTCGAGGGGTTTGAGGGGGAGTTGCTCGAGGATGTCGTCCGAGAGCTAGGCGAGTTGGGAATCGAGATTGTCGATGGGGAAGGGGATGTACACTGTGTACTGACGCAGGAGGGGGCAAGATGTTTCCTCGCAGGAGCGTTGGTCTACACGGTGAATCACGTCGAAACGATGGCACGACAATTAAGGAATGTGTTGAGACAGCTGTAAACAAAGAAACTAAAGTCCGAACTGATTTTTGAGGTCATCGAGCTTGCCATTGACTAGCATCTGTCGCTCGTCATCTTTATCGAGTTTGAAACCTTGGGAACTGCCTTCGCTTTCGCTGTACTTGGCGGTGCTGAGGCCGTGGAGCTGAGCTTCTTCGGGTGTGAGGGGTTGATTGAGTTCTTGAAAAATCACTTGGCACACGCGTTCGCCGGGATACACGCGGATCACTTGGTCGCCTGCCTCGTTTTTCATCGGGAAGATGAGATGACCTTTGTAACCCGTATCGATGATGCCAGAGAGGGAAAGATCGATGCCGCGCCGATTCGTTGATGTACGAGGGAACAGAATCGCCATGAGGTTCAAGGCGTTAAGTTCGATTCGTTCTAAACTTGTGCCGATAACGAATTCGTTTGGGAGAAGTTCGAAATATTGCCCGGGCTGAAGTTGGACTTCGTCGAACTGTCCGCGGTGCGCGTCGATATCGTCGATCGCCACTTTGATGGCGCAACGACCTTTTTCGTCAACCGTCCAGTTACGAGGGATGAGGAACTTATATCCAAGCCGTAGGTCGATGGCGTGAGGTTGGATTTGAAATTGGTCGAGCGCTGGCGTAAACGCGAGACCGCCCGAGTCGATGTGTGAGAGAATTTCTGACCGTGTGAGAATGGACATAGAGGAATTGTGTTCAGCAGTAAAGACAGCCTGCCACAAAAAACTCAAAAGAAAAAGAGCGTAAAGCTCTTCAGAGATGGGTAAGAGGTGGTTTCGGGAGAACACAGGGTTCCTGGGAGCGAGGAGCCCAGCGGTCGATGATCTCCTGAGGGGGAGGATGGCCGGCTTGGATGGCGGTATTGATGAGTTGCTGAAGCACCTTATCAATGACGCCTGTGGCAGGCACTGGTCTCGGATCTCGAGGGTTCAGAGGTTTTTCCATGGAATCTCCGCCGCTCAACGCGAGTAAACGCTAAATGAGCCGTTTTGTCAACCAAAAATTCGCCTATTGTTATTTAAAATTCAAAATCGGACTCTTTTAAAGTTGAAAATCGGACTGTAGGCGTCTGGTGCCAGGAACTGGGTAGACTCTGTGGATTCATTCATAACCCACTACCCCCTATGGCCTCGCAGATTCACAAACGCCTGGACGCCGAACAGGTGAAGCTCATCTTGTCCCAATATGAACTCAGAATGCTTGACCGCGTTTGCGCGATG
>SCSL01000081.1 GCA_004298405.1 Patescibacteria group bacterium
CGCGCTCGTGGATGTCGTACTCCAGCGTCACTCATTCACTGGATTACGGCCTTTCTCTGGTTCCATCCAACCGTGAAATGTCGACCAAAGTTACCAACAGAAATTAAGCGTTAATGCCACGTATGAACACCCACGATATCACAAACACATTCCACGATCCGATCGATTCGATCCTCATTCCCACTGTCATTGAGAAGTCTCACGATGGCGAGCGGGCGTACGACATCTATTCACGTCTCCTGAAGGATCGCATTATTTTTTTGGGAACAGAAATCGATGACGTTGTCGCCAATCTTGTCATTGCGCAACTTCTTTTTTTGGAGAGTCAAGACAAGACAAAGGACATCAAACTGTACATCAATTCACCCGGTGGTTCTGTTACGGCTGGTCTGGCGATCTACGATGCAATGCAATATGTGAAGCCAGACGTCTCGACGATTTGTGTGGGAATGGCCGCGAGCATGGGAGCTGTTCTCTTGGCCGCTGGAGCAAACGGAAAACGATTCGTGCTCCCAAATTCCGAAGTGATGATTCATCAGGTGCTCGGTGGTGTGCAAGGACAAGCAACGGATATCAAAATCCACGCCGAACGAATTTTGAAGATTAAAGATCAACTCAACACTATCCTTGCCAAGCACACAGGAAAGAAGAAAACGGATGTTGAACGGGACACGGAACGCGATTATTTCCTTGAGGCGAACGATGCTGTGAAGTATGGGTTGGTCGACAAGGTCATCAAATAGGATCGGGACAACCCGTGGATAGACCGTGGGTGAAATTTCAAAATGATTAAAAAAGCGGGCATTTTGCCCGCTTTTCTTTTGTTTCGTTTCTATTGCCAGGGTTCTGTGGATATTGTATCATGTCTTTGTTCAGACACTTGACAATTTTTTACTGGCCATGTAGACTGAGGCGTTACTTCAGTCCTGTTCTTTTCTCTGGCTCATCTCTATTGCTCAGAATGATCTGCAGGCACGACAAGCATGGGATTTCATAACGTGGATACATCAGGCTTCGGCTCGATCTATCCTCGCATGAAATTTCTTGCCTGCAGATCATTCTGTGGAATGAACAACGGTTCGCATACGCGAATCGTTTTTCTTTTGTAACGTATGGATCTTACGGCTCACATCTGAGGGATGCAAGCGTTTCTGTGGATAAGGAAATTATTCTTCCGATTCGCTTGCCTCTGGGGGAGGAACTTCTTGTGTGGTCGGAGGTTTTTCCTCTATCGGAGGCTCTTCCTCGACCTCTGCGGTAAGTTCTTCGACTCCAATTAAACAGATACGAGGGAGGGGACGATAGTGTGACTCAAACATCGTTTCAACGGTTTCGCCTTGTGCATTCACAACAGTGTACACAAACGACGCATCCGCTCCGATGTGTGATCCTTGGCATTGCTCAACTCCAGGCTCGAGATCCAACGTTTCTGTGTAGACTGTTTCGCCCACAGGAATCCATCGAGAGACAACGGGCGGGGTATACGACCCTTCACGGCCATCACGCGTTCCCCAAAATGTGAAACGGAGTTCTTGCGTGTTCGTCAGATTCTCCGCTTGGAAAAGAACATAGTGCGCGGTATCGTTTTGGAATTTGTAGTCAGGCGCGGGCTCGTAGATCGTTGCGTCTGTTCCCGGGTTCCCGTTCGAAGGGTCGTTGTAGTAGGAGACGACAAGGGAATGATTCTGACGCGCAATGACCGGAAGTCCTGAGTTCATGGTCGCACGGAATGTTGTTGTCCCAATCTGACAAAGACCCCCACCGACTTCAGGCGTAATTTTGTCCCCCTTTATGACGAGCTCGGGCAGATATCCGTTCTCATAGGTGAATGGAGAAAGAGCGGCGAGGAGGGAGAAGGTTTCTCCAGGTGGAATCAAGAGTCCGTTCAAAAGATTCACTCCATTTTGAATATTCCCACGTCGGTTCGTCGGGCTTCCTTTATAGCTTGATGTTCCAACGCCTAACACCTCATCGATGCCAAGATCGTTCACGTCACCGGTCGTAATTGTTGGGAGAGTAACATCCACAATCAGTTGGATGGGTTCAAGCGGTTCTTCCTGGGCGACTGCCATCAGAGCAAACAAATCTTCTTTGAGCTGTTTTTCGTCGATGGTTCGTCCTTCAAGGCTTTCAACAAAATCAACCACACGACCGTTTTCTACTTTAAGCCGCGCGTCACGAGGGATTTGATTGACGTCTTCTGCAAGTGTCGCAACCCAGGCATTGAGAGGTTCTTCTAACAACGTAAGTCGCAGGTCATCTCCCGGCGCGAGCATAAGAGCAAGATCATCTCCGGTAAGGTTCCACACTTGGTCTTCATAGACGATTTCGTATGGGGCCGTTTGGAGAGCGGTCGCGACCTTGCTGATCAGATCGCGCGTTTCTTCCTCGGAGAATGTTTTTGGGGCATTATCGACAAGACGCAGTTCAACGGATTGAGGGTCAAGTTTGGTGAGATGTTGGGTGAGTGTGGTGAAGAATGACTCCCATTGGAATTCTTTTCCGGCGCTCCCATCAACAATCCCAATGGACCACACATCATTTTGTGTATTCCGAGAAATGGTGAAGGCTGCGTTTTGGGTACGGACTTCTACATCGGGAAAAAGAGCAAGAATGTTTGTTTGGATTCGATCCTTTTGGAGCGTGACAGGAATCATGACGGCCTTGGGGGAAATGAGGGAGAAGAGCATGGCTGTAGCATCAGTGACGGTATTTTCTTTGTGCTCTTGCATGAGAAGATCGATAGTTTCTTGCAGGGCAAAATCTACGTCTTCAGAGAGATCTTCCGATGAGAACGTGTACAAACTGAGCGTCCGTTCCTGTCCATCGACAACCACCGTGATTCCGTCCGTCAGGATCGCATCGATTTGCTCTTGGAGGATTTCCCGCACATCCTCTGGATCCATCCCGCCTACGGCTAGCCCATCAATCTGTGTCCGCGGTGGGAGACGCCCTTCGTATGCTTGCGCCCAGACATACACGCCTGTGCAGAAAATAATGAGGCCGGCGAGGCTTGCGAGGAGAAGGACTTTCACCATCCAAAAACCTCCCGAAGAAAAATTCGAGAGGGGCGTTTTTTCATTCAATAGATTTTGATCCATACCGTACACGATTAAAGATCGTCGAGTTCAAGAATCGGGATCCGTTTATCCATTTCTGCCTTTTTCATACGAATAGTCAAGATGCCGCGTTTGAGTGTGGCGTCGACAGAATCAGCATCTACGGCGCAGGGGAGAATGATCGTGCGTGAGAAGGTCCCCCAGTGACATTCTTGGATGTGGATTTGATCGCTCGTTCGTTCCTCACATTCGTGCTGGCGACTCCCACGGATCGTGAGGGTGTCGTCAGAGAGTGTGATGTCGAGGTCCTGGGTGTGCACACCGGCAATGGCCGAGCGCACGACGATCTCATGACGCGTCTCGATCACATCAACCGAAAGACGCCCCTCGGTTTGCGAGAGCCAGTCAGAGACCGTAAGAGAGTGATCGAGCTCGGACATATCGATAATATTCTATCATGAAACGCAAAGCTCGAGGACAACGCCATGGGCTTTTAAAATCTCATGTCCGTGGACCTGTGGGGAGTTGAACCCCAGCTGTCATGGATGACAGTCCCGACAGCACACCCGTCAGGCCCACGGACAAAAGTTTTCAAAACAAAATCCCCAGTCCTTTTATGAGGAGAGGGGATTTATAATCTACACTGTCAGGACTGTCATCCTAACAATATTTAATCATGTTAAAATGCATTTGTCAAATGCGATCCATCACACACACTCTTCCATCCACGGCTTGAGTTCAGCAAATATCTTGTCGTTGAATTCCGCGGGCATAAAGTGGAAGATCGCTCTTGCGTTTCTCATGCAGTATTCGATTTCCCCTGTGCTGTTGGTCGCGGTGTAGTACTTGAAACTATCGAGGATATCAGCTGTTTTTACAATCAACGCATCTTGTCCGTTTTGAACACATCGATTGATGAGTTCTTTTGTTTTTTCTTCTTTGTCTTCAATCGAGTCGTCTTTCGTGCTTGCTAGTACGAGCTTTGTAATTTGATCACCGAACTCGTCACGCAACATCTGTTCTGTTATCTCACTGAACTCGAGAGTGTCGTGAAGAAGACCACCTAAGATTATTTCTTGTGAATATCCGTGTTCATACAAGTACACGCCGACCCTGATATCGTGAAAGAGAATCGGCTTTCGGGTTTTTTCATCCGAGACAGGCATGTGCTTTGAGAGAAGACGAACCGCTTTCTCAAATTCGATATTCAGTGCTTTCAACATACCTCATTTTACCTGATATTGTTTCAAGTATTCGTACAACGGTCCAATCGTGAAGCCTACGACCGCGGCCCACATGAGTTCTTCCAGCGGAATACCGCCAATGATGAATCCGGAGAGCGCGTCGAATTGCCAGAACGAGGCGGCGTCGATGGGGAAGAGGCGTACGAAGAAAATCTGTTCGATGATGAACACCAGAGCCGCCATGAAGAGTCCTGAGAGCAGGGCGTTCATGGTGAGGTCATGTCGATCGGCGATCACGTACATCCCCACGAGCAGTCCACCCACGATCAGACCTTGAATGCTCGAGAGGGAAAATACTTCGATGAGTAAGAGCGCACAGAACGCCCATAACCCAAGAATAAGCAACAAGTGTCCGACCCAGTGGCCAAGATGTTTGACCTCGTATCGACTCCCGCGGAGTTTGTGTGCGTGTCGGCCGATCAGCACCTGATAAATCACCGCCGCAATTCCAAAGAAGGAGAACGTAAATAGAACGTCCTCAATACCGACCACAGCGACGTTATCGGAGACGATTTGTCGAAAGTCGTATGCCGCAATGAGAAGAATACCCGGAGCGAGCACAAGTCCCACAATGCTCATGATGATCTGCTCGCGTCTCGTCTCGTTTGAGAAGAGAAATAAGATGAGCCAGACACAGAAGAAGATAATGGATGTTAGAAGAAACGCGGTCATATACGGATAGTATAAACCATTATTCCCAATCTCTCACTTTTCCTCGTCCAGATTTCCGACGTTTATCAGCCTCGCTTGCATGGCGTTCCTTATTTTTTACCCCCCTGGATTTTTTCGTGGCGATACGTTCTTCTTCCGGAGTGAGGGCTTCGCGCAGAAATGCGTTGAGTCTGTTTAAGCAATCTCGTTTGTTTTGAAGCTGGGAGCGCTCAGTGACACAGACAAATTTTAGTTCGTCGCTCTCTTCAAGAATCGTTTTTCGTGCCTCTCCTTTCGCGTACGCACGAAGCGTATTTTTTTGTTCCGTCGAGAGATGACGTGATTCTCCGATCGTCCACCGCAACTCAACACGGGAGTCCGTCGTATTTACGCCCTGCCCGCCTGGTCCGCCTCCGCGGCTTGCGGTATATCGAACATCCGACTCAGGAATCTTTCCGCATTTCCAATCGAACTCACCTGGATTTGGTTGTCTACCTTCTTGCGGCGCAGAGCCGCGATATTCTGATGCCATATGATGCAAGTCAGTAGTGTCCGGTTAATAATCCAACAAAGTTAGTTGTTTCTGCACCTCAGGTTCAAGGTCGTCGAGGTTGAAGTCAGAAAAAAGAGTATCTATGGGGGTTTTCTCAAACATCGTCAC
>SCSL01000082.1 GCA_004298405.1 Patescibacteria group bacterium
ATGATTGGTTTGTGCTTTCCTTCGTACCAGTTGCCAGTGTTGCGTGGGAACTCGAACCGCCCATGGTAGAAGGGATTCTCGAAGATGCGGTAGATACCACTGAGCGTCAGCGTTTTGTTGCCGCGCGTCTTGAAGTTCAAATCGTGCTTGAGCCAGTTGTAGAGCTTTCGTCCGCTCCATTTTTCGTAGGCGACTTTCTCAAACATCTGCTTTACGATCGGTGCTCGCACTGGATCGAGGAGCTTCTGACCTTTCTTATCCATTAAGTTTTGATCCGAGTATCCGATTGGTGCCATGCCCGGCCAGAACCCCATCTCGACTCGCGTGCGAAGTCCGCGTTTTACGTTTTCTCCACGATGATCATTTTCCAGTTTAGCCGTCGAACCAAGGATCATCAGCAGATATTTCTCGTTTGGATTGTTGCTGAACGATTGACCATGCGTTCGAATCTCTACGAGCAATCCTTGGTCGATCAGGTCGACGACCGCTCCGAGGTCACCCGCGTTACGGCTTAATCGATCCGGTGCCCACGTTAGGATACCATTGAACTTTTTCTCACGAACATCCCGCAAAAGTTCGTTGAATACTGGACGCTCTCCGGTAGCCTTGGCGGAGTGACTTTCACGTTTGATTTCAACCACGTTCAGCCCGTCACGTTCCGCGATCTGCAACATCTCCTTGGTTTGCGAATCAATCGATAGAACTTGCCGTTCTGCCGACTCACTGCTCTTACGAGCGTAAAGGCAGTACTTAACAGCCTCTGGAACTGCTGGCTTATTCTGTTCGTGTTTTGTGCGTGTAAGCCCTGTTTTGGTCGCTTCGCCTCCTTGTGTGTTATTCATACAACACATCAATGCCGCAACCCCCATGGGGCGTCCAGTCCGCCTAGCTGTTGGTAACTAAACCTATAGAAAGCCTGCAAAGCGCAGTCAAAGTCCTGAAAGGTGGCGTGAAATTGCCTTTCTCGATACACTTAGCCCATTCGTTCTCAAGTGCCCATGCAACGTTATGAATCAACAAGAATTCGAGCGGGTATTGAACGCGGTTTGCGAAAAACTAACCGCTGAATCAAGGAAATCACCCTTTCAAACTTCCCAGCAATTTGAAAACCGTGTTAGGGAGGTCGCACAGGAAACGGTACGTGAGTTTGGAATCCAGGTTGACTTTGATCCTCACCCACAAGCCTTCCCAGATATCGCGGTCGGTGCATTTGGTATTGAGGTAAAATTTACCACGAACGACACGTGGCGCAGCGTCGCAAATAGTGTGTTGGAGACGAACCGCATTGATGATGTCAAGAAAATCTATCTCGTGTTTGGCAAAATGGGTGGTGATCCCGAGGTGAAGTGGGGCGAATATGATAAGTGCGTGATGCACGTTCGTACGTCTCACGTGCCGCGATTCGAAGTCGAGCTATTTCCTGAACACTCGCTTTTTGAAAAAATGGGGCTTCCATACGACGAGTTTCGACGCCTACCAATGGAAGACAAGATGCTGCATATCAGAGCATATGCCAGGCAAAGACTAAGACCCGGCGAACGGCTTTGGTGGCTCGAAGACATGTCGGACCACGATCATACGTTGCCGATTCAGGCTCGGTTGTACACGAAGCTTTCAGTTCCCGAAAAAACGAAGCTCCGCGCAGAAGCGGCTTTGCTTTGCCCTAAGATCGTGCAGTCCGGAAGATCCCGCGATAAATACGACGATGCGGTTCTTTATCTTCTGACCTATCATGGTGTCTTGTGTCATCAGGCAAGAGATCTTTTCTCGGCTGGGAGCGTAGCCAACCCAACGAACGACGATAGCGGAGGAATCTATATAGAGCGGGCGTTAAAGCTTGTCGAAAAAGAAATGCTAGAGGCAGCCGAACGCTTGGAAGATGCAGTGTTCGTGGAGTATTGGGGTGAATCCGTCCCTCGTGAGGAATGGATTAATAGGTGGCTCGGGAAAGCCGACGCACTTGCACGGGATTGGATCCCATCAAATAGTTTGTTTCTTGATTATCAAGGAAAACGAAAGAACTAGCATGTGGCTAGTTCTTTCGTTTGTTCTAAGGCGGCATGAGGCACTAATCCTTATTAAGAAGGCAATCACGAACAGCCTTCGCAACATGCCAGGCAAAGACCGGTGCGACAGCGTTTCCCACCTGCCTCTCAGTCTCTCTGAGTTTAGAGTCGAAGATGAAAGAATCTGGAAATGACTGAAACCGCGCCGCCTCGCGCATTGAAATGCGTCTTGGTAGCCTGTAGTGGAATTGGATGTTACCGTGACATTCCGCTCGAATTGTATAACCCGCGCGATCAGCTATCAGCTTTCGACTTCCTTGCTCCGCACTTTTGCTGGCACGGCTCCAAACGTGGTTGAAATCCTCGTCCTCGTCCAATGTTGCCAAGTCATCTATCGCGTCCCTCGCCGTTACAAATTCGTCTTTTTGACGGATTGGCTTTGGAGGGACAAACCCTGCAACGTCTGGGAGAGTCCCCACGATAATCACCCGTTCGCGCGTTTGAGGAACGCCATAAGCGGCTGCGTTATACAGCTGAAACGTGACGTTATAACCGAGAGCTCTAAAGTCCGCCAGGACGCGCTCTAGGGAGCGGGCG
>SCSL01000083.1 GCA_004298405.1 Patescibacteria group bacterium
CTCGTGGATGTCGTACTCCAGCGTCACTCATTCACTGGATTACGGCCTTTCTCTGGTTCCATCCAACCGTGAAATGTCGACCAAAGTTACCAACAGAAATTAAGCGTTAATGCCACATATATATATATAGAGAGAGAGAGAGAGAGAGAGAAAGACAAAATGTCTGATACGGTGATGACGCGATTGACGGAAACCTATTTTTCAACTAATTTCGCCTCCTGGATTCAACTAGGAGGATCCGATGTCCGGAACCGAACTCCCTTACTGTGGATCGCCCTTGAGCGACCCGCGAGCCGAGAAGATCGCCGAGTTCACAGGTCTGCTCCCACAACAGGCCGACAGCTTCAAAGCCTGGATCGCCAGCCTGCGCGCGGGGCACCGATCTTGTGATGTCGGATACGTACAAACGCCAATGAACGTCGATCTCCTCATGAGCGACGGAACTCGAATCCAGGGTCGTACACTCATTGAGGGTATCGTCGTCCTCCTGAGTGGGGACATACGTTTCCTCCTCTCTCAATGGGATCACAACCGGTTCATCAGGTGTGTGATCGTCATCAGGGGGCATGACATCGACGTCGATGTCTACCTCAATCCTCCTGACCAGCAGGCAAACTGGAGACCAGCCTCCCCCACCATCATCCCCCCGCTCGCGAGCGGTGTGACGATCACGTCGCCAACCACCTCCACGCCCACCACCTGACCGACTACCGGTCGCGCATGAGATCCCCACGGATCTCTTTTCTTATGGAGACCTCTGCAAAAGTCGCGATCTTGCGGCTTACGGACACCCAGGCGTCGTTTCAACGTACGTTTCAGTACATTTTCAGCGACCGCCAGCCCGTGCACCGCAATCTCATCGACTTTTGCAGAGGTCTCTAAATTATGCCGCTTGTTGCTCTGTGATTTCTTTTGTGTACAAAGAGTTTTCAACACGTTTTCTACTTGCATTCGTTGCTCTTTTCGGAAGAAAAACAAGTGTTTGTGAACTTGTAAGAATGTGCGCCAACTCGCTATCGTTCTTAATATCATCGATCCACTCGATTTCAGGTTTCTTTGTAAGACCAAAATAACCATGAGGTTTCCAATAAATGACGCCGACATCCCCGCCACTTGCTCGGTGTTCTCGAAGAGTTTGTGCCATCTCATCACCGGATCCCGAGTAATAATCAAGGGGCCATATATAAGCCACACCATCTTTTTTTAGGATTCGATCAAGTTCTTTCCAAACAACTCCAAATTGATGCGCGTTCATGACACCAAACATGTGTGCGGAAATAGACCACGAGGCGGTTATACGATCAAAACTTTTGTCTTCGAAGAGGGTATCAGGAAAGGCACCCTTTACAAGCTCAGCATGTTTGTATTTTTTCTGCCCGCGAAATTCTTCCACAAGGCGACCAATCAATACATCCCGTTCTTCTTTAGAAAGACCCTTTTGTTGTATCACTTCCTTTGTAATGGTTGGCTCAATCACCGTTTCAGTATAATGGACATCTTCAAATCCTCGAGCGAGTCGCATGGCCGCGTACCAAATCTCTCGAGCTTCTCCTTGACTGTCGTCGTTTCCATGGTGTTCGCTAATAAGTCTCGTAATGTCGTAAAGAACTTTTGATTCATTCGGATAGTCCTCAAGAGAAATTCCGCTTTCTGAATGTTCTTTAACAGCATTCACCCTCCAAGCAAGCTCGTTGGCAAACGATTCATCATACGATCGAATGCCTTCCACATTCGCTTGCATGCGTTCTAGCTCCGGAAGAATTGACGCCAGAAATCTCTCCTGATCGTAAACAAAATCCGCTTCTTCACCGGTTTCATATTCAAGATTCACCACTCCTTGTTTATCTAAGACTTGCCAGGGATCTCCAATGTTAAGGACACGAGCACCTTCTGGAAACAGCTCACGCTCTTGTATACCAGACTCATTCTCATATTGATCGATTTTACGACCAGTGAGAGCTTTGCCTTCCTGGTCAATAGAGAGGAGGTCTTGCACGACTTGCGATTTGAGACGATCAAACGCTTCATTCACCGCATCATGATATTGCTCAGAAATATCATGGGCTATGTCCTTTTGGGGGAATCGTCTCCCCATACCTTCATGTTTCATAATGCTATAAAACCTTTGAAAGTGGACCCCCACGGGCAGAGCCCGTGGTCCCGAACCTCGCTTTGCTCGGTCGTGCAAGCGGGCGCTGAATCAAAGATTCAGCTTCGCTTGACCTGAATCCTGGCGTTCTTGGAACCTGA
>SCSL01000084.1 GCA_004298405.1 Patescibacteria group bacterium
TCTTCAAGACGCACCAACGGGAACCATCCGAGTTTCTTCGCGCGATCAATCCGAGGCAATGCCAATTCAGACAGAAAGACAAAATTTTCTCCCTCCACGACCTGTGAGTTTGAACCAGTCATGGCGATAATTTGTTTGGCGACGTCTTCAAGAACAAGATCAACATCCGAACCAATGTTCACGGGACCTGCATATTCAGCATCCGCCATGATACGCATAATCCCATCAATGACGTCGCTGATATACGCCAACGAGGTGTGGAAACCTCGACCCCCATACATGACAAGATCTTTCCCATCAAGGGCATTCAAGATGAAGTCAGGAATAAGTTGGCCATCAAAGAGCGGCATACGCGGACCGAATGTCCGAAAGATACGCGCAATGCGTATCTCTAGACTATGCACCTGGCGGTACGTTTCAAACATTGTCTCCGAAAACCGCTTCCCTTCGTCATAACAAGCCCGTGGCGTGAGTTGATCTACAAGCCCCAGCTCTTCCTCACCAACCAGCCCTGTCGTATCTTTCCGCGTTCCATATACAACCGAGCTTGAGGCAAGAAGAATTCGCGCGCGATATTTTTTCGCAAGCTCAAGAACATGATAATTTCCAAGACTGTTGGCGAGTAACGTCTGAATCTTGAACTGATCGAAATTCTTGATCGACGTAGGACAAGCAAAATGATAAATCTCCTGGATGCCTTGAAAGGGCAGTTTAAACGCGGCAAGCTCGGCGAAACGCTCCAACTCAAACGGCTGATTCACGTCTAAACGAAGAAATCGAAAATTTTGGTTCTGGAGAAGGGATTCGATATTCTTGGTATCTCCCGTGGAGAGGTTGTCGATGCAAACCACACGGTGACCTTCTTTCAGGAGATACTCGCACAAAAAGGAACCGATAAATCCCGCACCGCCGGTGACAAGGATGTTTTTATTTTCAAATACAATCGGTTGTGCCATATACCCTAGTATACCAGATTACAGCCCCCACGCTGCGGAATTGATGCCTCCGCGGTCATTCTCGTCGTCACTAAAGAATGTTCCGATGAGTTGAGCATAACCGTTGTAAACACGGATATGAGGACCCCCACCTGGACCTGCGGCGGAAATAATAGACGCGCCTGGCCACTCGCTGAGATTCCCAACGGAAAGGCGCACGCCCCCGCGGAATGCGGAGTCGTACGCGAAGAAGGTTCCAAGCCACGTTCCCACACCATCAAAAATCTGTACCTGCGGACCGCCTCCATTATCTGTCCCCGTCACGATTTCGTCGTCTCCATCCCCATCAAGATCTCCTGCGGCCACAAATATTCCCTTGTCATAGGTGCTGGCGTAGGCGAGAAACTCACTGACGAACGTCCCATCGGACTCGTGGACTTGAATACGAGGCTCATCTCCACCCCCTACTCCGACGATCACCTCATCATTCCCATCTCCATCAACATCGCCCATGACCACACGAAGACTGATGGTGTCCGTGAACCCAAACGTGTCATAGGGATGAAATGCATCCGACAGGGGGATACCTTCCTTATCAAAAATTTGGACTCGACCGCCGCCGTCTGCATCCGTACTCACCGCGATCTCTTCGATTCCATCGCCATCGATATCTCCTGTGGCAACATACAACCCTGAACGCAATGCCGTTTCAAATGCATAAAACTGGCTCACGAGATTTCCTTGAAGGTCAAACACGCGAACCTGCGGTCCGCCACCGGGTCCTGGAACCGTGACGATTTCCTCTTTCCCATCCCCATCTACATCGCCCATTGCTAGTCGCACACCACCAGTAAATGAAGCGTCATACACATCAAACTCAGTAACGACTTCACTTCCGCTGTTGGTAAACACACGGACTGTCGGTGGGCTTCCAGACTCAGGTGCAACGGCAATGCGATAGCTCGAAGCTGTTTCGCTGACGGAAGAAGAAGAACCCCCATCACTTCCATCAGCGAAAGAAGGAGCCAAGGTAAGAGCTGTGGCAATGTTGAGTCGGCCAGCGCCCATCTTTCCCTTCGCGTCTCCTGTCGCGGTCACAGGATCAACGGACAAACGCAAAATGGATTTTATGTCGTCTGGAGTAAGTGAGTGGTAAGCCGACTTCAATAACGCCGCGGCTCCGGCAACCATAGGTGAGGCCATGGATGTTCCTGACCACGAATCTTGATAAAAGCCTTCGTCAAACTCTATCCAGTTATCGTCTTGGTACACGGCACTATAGATATCCTGCCCTGGCGCAGATATGTCAGTACACTCCGACCCGTAATTGGAAAAATCCGCTTTCACATCATCTTGATCTGTGGCGGCCACGCCCAAAATCCAATCCTCGTCTGCCCGTTCACCATAGCACGCAGGAAAAATGGGAGTCGTGTCAATATTGATCCCGCCGTTGTCCGCGTTCCCCATGGCGGCGACAACCACGATACCTTCTTCGTAAGCTTCACGGATAACGGCACGTAACGCGTCATCAATATCAAAACCGGTGAAACTTAAATTGATTACGTCTGCGCCGTTCTCTATCGCATACTCCACCCCCTGTCGAGCAAGATTTGAGTCGCCAATGCCGCGATTATCCAAAATACGAACAGACATCAACTGAACATCCCAAATGATTCCAGCAACTCCTTCCTGATTATCTCCTACAGCACCGATAATGCCGGCTATAACCGTTCCGTGCGAAACGGCTCCTTCATCAAATGCCTCGCCTTGCGTAGGGACTGGCGTACCATCATCGTCAACAAAATCATATCCGTTTACGTCATCAATGTATCCGTTGTTGTCATTGTCGATCCCGTCATTAGCAACTTCTCCACTATTCTCCCAAATGTTTTCCTCAAGGTCTGGATGGTCAAGATCAATTCCTGTGTCTAATACCGCCACAACGACGCTCCCATCACCCGTGTGCCTGTCCCACGCCTCATAGGCTCCAATGTTTTCAAGGTACCATTGGTCTTCCAAAAACTCGTCATCAGGGGTGAGTGCGTAGGCAGAGGGGGGAAGGGTTAGGAGGGTGAGAAGGATTAGGAGGGTGAGAAGGTAGCCCCGGGCTTTAGCCCGGGTTCGGATCGAGGAAAGATGAAATTTCATAGTTAATAAATGGCCACGAGAGCACCGAATCGGTTCTTTGCATCGAAAGCAAAAAAACCACCAATGAGTTCCGGTTGATTATTAAAGATACGGATCTGCGGTCCTCCTCCCGCGGAAGGACTCACGTACAATTCAATCGATCCATTTGAATCAATATCCCCTGCGGTGATTTCTACGCCGCCACGATACTCATGGGGGAACGCAAAAAATGTCTGCAGTAAACTCCCAGATTGATTATACACGCCTACAGAAGGAATGTATCCCGCCGCTGGCGCAACCACAATTTCTTCTTTCCCGTCTGCATTCATATCAACACTTATAAGATGCAACCCAGACACCTCTCCATCAAACGCGACAAAAGATTCCTCATAACGACCTATGCCATCGTGGACAAAAACCATTCCCTCACCATCTGAAACAAGGGTTGAGATGATTTCAAACTCTGGGTCGTCATCAACATCGCCAAGAGCCAATTGTACAGGTGAAGTTGTCCGTCCATGTGGGAAAAAGGCTCCCTTCAAATGTCCGTATCGATTAAAGATACGCACTTGACCCGTTCCGCCCGTATCAGATGTGACGAGAATTTCATCGACCCCATCGGCATTCACATCTCCCACGGTCACAAAAATTCCATGTCGATCTCCTTCATCAAAGGCAAAAAACTGACCTTCCACGTTCCCTGCAAGATCAAAAATGCGAACCTGCGGTCCACCACCAGGACCCGCCCCTGTCACGATTTCCTCTTCCCCGTCTCCATCGACGTCGCCGACGGCCAATCGAACCCCGCCATGAAAGGCAGGATCATACGCTTGAAACTCTACAAGAACATCTCCTTGCCCATTCATACGGCGAACAAGAGGCTCTGCCCCACGCTGTTGCGCAACGACAAAGGAAGAGGCAGGTTTGCTCACAGAACGACCCGATATCACAGACCCCTGTCCCACAAAATTCGCGGCGTACTCAAGGGCTCGTGCAAGATTCATCCGACCTGCGCCAAGTCGTTTGCGCGCTTCGAGTGATGTTTCTTCAACGGGATCAACAGACAGTTTTAGGGAATTGCGAATTTGGTCGGGAGTGAGACTTGGAAATCGTGACCGCAATAAAGCGACTGCGCCCGAAACCATCGGCGCGGCAAGCGACGTTCCTTCCCATGGCGATGCATAGGACGTGATGAACGTAAGGTCCTCGGCATCGTGGTAGACACTCGCAAAAATATTCACACCCGGAGCCGCGATGTCTGTACAGCGTGTTCCAAAATTTGAGAACTCGGCTTTTTGGTCTGCTTGATTGCTCGCGGCCACGCCAATCACAACATTGCGACCAATCTCCACATCAAAACACGCCGGGTAGATGGCAGAAAGGTCTGTGTCGATATTGCCGTTGCCGATCGCCGCGACGATAACGACTCCTTGATCATAGGCCCACTCGATAGTCTCACGCAGTCGCGCGTCCGTCTGCGAAAACGTAAAACTCAGATTTATCACATCGGCTCCATTCTCTACCGCATACACAATGGCGCGACGCACATCTGTCGTGGAACCAGCTCCAAACTCATTAAGAACGCGTAAAGACATAATGGAAACGTCCCAATTGATTCCCGTAATACCAAGACCATTATTTGCCGTTGCCCCGATGATCCCCGCGATGACGGTCCCGTGCGATGCGACCGTATCACTCACCTCTTCTCCAAAATCGGGTGATGGATCTGCGTCACCATCAACAAAGTCCCATCCGATCACGTCATCGTCGTACCCATTATGATCGTCGTCTGTGCCATCTCCTGCCACTTCATCATCATTGTGCCAATACTGTGAAATAAGATCCTCGTGATCTAAATCAAACCCTGCATCGAGGACGGCGACAATGGTCTCCTCCGATCCTGTTTCAATCTCCCAAGCCTCTGGGGCAGATATCTGATCCAAATACCAAAGCTCAGAACGGAACCGATCCGTCACGTCACGAGCTTCCGTGTCCAAAAAAGGGAAAAAGACAACGGATGTAATGATACAGGCAAACAAAAAATGCCGCATATTGACTGCGGCATTGTAACGATTTCCTTAAAAATTGTCATCCAGACTGTTTACTGAAGCTTGTGCTTCGTCTTTGTTGTAGTCTTGTACTGAATTAATCGTCTCGCCGAAGGAATAGTTACTGAAAAAGGCGTCGGAAATGTCATCGATTTGTTGATTCCAGTCTGAACCGTAGAGATCGCTTGCTATGTCTTCGCTCGCAATCGCGCGCAGTTCGCCATAGCGGGCGACAGCATACACGGTGGGCACGCTCTGGAATTTCACCATCCTTGTCCCTGGATGATAGGTGACGTTGGATCCGAGTGTGAGATCAGACATAAAATCCGCGCTCACCTCAATAACATCGTCAAAATTATCAAACCAAGTGAAGTAAACTTTTTCATTAGGGAACGCATGACGCTTTCCGTCGGTGGCGTAGTAGTAAACCGCGCGACAAGGATCATTCACGTCCGCCCCTTCTTCACAGGTGAGCTTTATAAGATTGCTTGGCTCAGCTTCCGCAGGCTCACCCAGGCTAAAGCCTGGGTCTACCGATTCCTCAGTCGCTGGTTCTTCCTCTACAACATCTTCAACAACCTCATAGTGGTACACCGACGAATACACATCATAATCCGTCCCAGCAACCCACACATGGGATTCGTCCCTGACATAGGACGTATAAAACGTGATGTTCTCGTCCACAAAACTCTCCGACGTCCATGTGTCTCCCCCATCCTCGGACAGTAAGACAATCTTGTCACCCGCAACAACCATCCGATCACCAACCGCCTGGATATCAGAGAGATGTTGAGTCGAGAGCCCACTTACCGAAACCGTTAACCAACTCACGCCTCCGTCTGTTGTCTTTTTGAATGTTCCATTTTCTCCGACAATCCAACCAGTCGAGGCGCTTTCAAAATATACGCCCAACAATGTGTCCGATCCGATCCGACCAAAATTTGTCCAGGTGATGCCGTTGTTGCTCGCCTTCAAAAATCGACCTGCTCCACCCACAACCCACGCCGTGCCGTCCGCGTTATCTTGCACGGCATAAAGTGTTTCGGTCACGTTTGGCGTTCCACTAAACCAGTTTCCGTTTGCGTAATAGACGACAGTTCCACTTGCCCCGACAACATACCCCGTTGAAGACGCAGCGCGGTCAATGTCATAGAACGTGTTGCTCACTCCCAGTGACGCGGATGCCCAAGTTGCTCCATCATCTTCTGAGTACGCGTAGGCTCCCGATTCTCCCACAGCCAAAAAGTCACCATTGGCGGCAACATCAACATCGTGCCACCACACAGATCCAGAACTCGAGAGCAACGTCCATGTCGCCCCCGCGTCCGTCGAGCGCATCCGGTTCCCCGTGTTTCCCACGGCAACGAGGACATCACCAGATCCTGTGATGCCACGAATGCTCTGCATCGTGCCGTCGTCTTGGACGGTCCACGTGGTTTCGGCACGGATAGAAAGTGGGAGAAGAAGGAGAATGAGTAAAAAAAATAATCGACTTCGCATACGAGGATTCTTTAAGCAGAACGAATGGATTGTGGAAATGGTTGAAGCACTGACAAAGCATCTACATCGTTTTTATCCAGCACATTTTTCTGTTTCAAAATCTCGATCAACATGGTTACTTTCTTATCCTCGTTGCGCATCATAACAATCAAATCGCCCTTTAGGGATCCAAGTTTCTCGTCCATGGCGTCTAAAATGTCTAATTTTGTTTGATTGATTTTACCGTCTAACTGATTGATCTTGCTGTCTAATCGATTTATTTCACCACGAAATTCTTCCTTCGTGACCATATGATCCTGAAGAAATTCCATGATGTCAGTTGTTGTCGCGTCTGGCTTGTCCATACAAGGAAAGAGTATCACAAACCAACATAAACCAAAACCCGTGGTATGAGCCGCGGGTTTATTTCTTACTTTGACAATCGGGGGTTCGATTTATGTGACTCTCACTCCATACTTTCGCACCTGATCGCCCATAATACTGGTTGTTGATGCAAGTAAATCATCAGTAGACAAGAGGATAGGCTCTATTCGTGTATCAATATTAACGGCTGTTTCCCACAAACGCATTTTTCGTTGCAAGTACGACTTTCCACGTCCAGGTCGTCTTGAAACAACAGCGACATCGATATCGCTCAAGTCGGTTGCACGCCCGGCCGCCTGGGAACCAAACAAATAAATCTGTTCAAATTCAAAACGCTCTTTTTTGAGAGCTTGAGCGTATGCTTTTACGATCTGTGTTGCTTCACGTTTCGACATAGCTCGCGATGTAAATCGAGGATTGGTTGATAAAACTGATCGGCGTATTGCTTCGTACAAGCACGGTAAAATTCCAAGCGCACATCAGGATACCGTGTCTCGAGGTTAAATTCACTCACTCGCGCTAGTAAGATTCGAATGGACTCTGATTCTTCAAGCCCAGCGAGATTAGCAAGACGACTCAAGTTGTGAATATAAGGCGCGTGATCTCGTGTCTTCACAACAACCAGTGCCTTAAGCGCCTTTTCCAAAATCAAGTGACCAAAAAAGAGACAGTCGGCATAACGCCTAGAAGCATACAAACTCTCCATCGTCTTTCGTTTCTCTCGCGAACTTTTCACCCAGTATTCTGCAAATTCATTTGTTTTCTTGATTGAGAGCATAGGTTTCCTAACATTAGGATATCACAAACCCCTACAAACCAAAACCCGCGTGGGACCTCTGAAAAACTGCCTCACAGGGCAAGAAGTGCATTTTCTTCAACCAGGTCGGTGGCTTAGCCACCGACAAATAAGGATTTCAAGTGCAACATAGTTTTGTCGATCGTGAAAAGTTTGTTCTTTTGTGGGTGGTAAACCAAAACCCGCGGGCGAACCCGCGGGTTTTTGGCTTCTATGTGAGATCCCTCCTCCTCTTCTTCATAGCCACTTTAGTGGCGTCGAATCTTTGACGGGGCTAAAGCCCCTAAGAAGAATTTCGGTCGGGATGACACAGAATATTACTTGGCCCAAGTCTCGCCAGAGAGGTCGAGGTTCTTGATCAAGTAACCGTTAGCCCAGTCACCTGAGCCTGTTTCTGTCGCTCCGTTGTGTGACTCGCCGGAGTTATCAGACCAGATGAAGTTTGATGCCAAGTCTGTACTTCCATCATTGATGGCACAGACAGCACTATCAACAGCATCAAGACCCCAAATTTCTCCGCTTCCAAAGTCCGAAAGACAGATGTCTGTGCTGTTGTGGGCCGTATCTCCGGCAAGGTAGATGGAGAAGTAGTCCTCATCGCCTGTGTCGGAGTCGGAGTCAAATCCGGTTGGGGTGGCACGCAACACGTAGGTTACGGTTTCACCGGCGGAGATGACTTCCTCGTTCGTGTCCCAAATCACGATAACGGTTGTGTTGGCTTCAAGGGCGCCTGTGGTGTCCTCAATGTCCGCACCTGTGTCATCCTGGATGACGACAGCCGTTGAACTTGTGGAGATATCTGTACCGTTCTTGTAGAGCTTCCAGCTCTCCATCTCAAGGGTATCCGCATCACCATCCGTCCAGGTGATTGGGAGCCTGATCTGTTTGAGAGCCACAGAACCATTGCTGTTAGCGGTCACAGTGAATTTGTAGACATCCAATGCCTGTCCGTTCACAAGCGTGCTGTTCGTCAAATCGACGTGTGACACGGTTGGGATCGAATTGTAGGCTCGAATCTCGTTTCCATCGCGGTCAGTGGCCTCGGTCGCCACGGTTCCATTGGAATCGAGGTAACGAGTCGAATCAAGAGAGGTCGCGATGTTGTTCTGTGAGGAAGCTGCGCCTGTACCAATGTCGTTCAAGACAAGTTTGGCAGTGATGGTCTTTGAAGTACCAGCAGCTACTTCGATATCCAAACCGGTTACAAGAGCCGCGCCGTTTGTCACCGAGTCACCAGATGTTGTGGCGAAGACCGCAGAACCAAGAAGGGTCGACCCATCATAGAGTTCAGCTTTATTGATGACTCCAGCGGCCGCAGTCGTCGCAACAGACACTTGGATCTGGTCAATCGTGTAAGTCTCGCGAACAGCTGTGTACTTAAACTTGAGTGCCTCAATGGTCTGACCACCAGCAACAGACATGGCTACTGGAGTATCACCACCCAAAGCGGTTGTAAAGGAGCCAGCGGAGTACCAGGTAATGGCCTGACCGGAGACATCAGATCCGTCGAGAGACGTTGCTGAACCTACGGTAGTTGCATCCACATCGAGATCAGCAGTGATGATGTCATCGCCGTCGGTGTCATTCGTAAGACCTGTTATCGCATTTGCATATGCGTTCACATAGATCGTCTCGCCTGCTTCCAGTGTATAGCTGATTGACCAAGAGTTGGTCGTGAGGGAAACGGTCGACTTTGTGTTGGACGTATTCTCATCTCCATCTGGGCCATAGGTCAAATAGAGATTGCTGTAGTCAGCTGATGCATCTGCATCAGAAGCTGCCGCAGAGAAGTCCACATCAAAGGTCGTGAGGTTCACATCCTCCGTTGTGTTTGCCGTGACGGTCCAAGAACCAACTTTGTAAGCTGTCTTTGGAGCCACAGCAGACTGAGCCGCATAGCTTGTGTTATTGGCTACGGTAAGCGCGCCAGTTCGCACGGTCAAGATGTTTCCTGAAACGTCCGTACCAGGGCTTGAGATGTAGGAGCCTGAAGTCATGCGCAAGACGTTGCTTGAAGCCGCCCCTGCGTCGATAATGACCTGCAAGCTGTCTGGAGCGTTGGTATCAAACGCGTTGGTACCATCGCTATCATAGATGTCTGCTTTGATCTCGAGTGAGACAGGAGATCCAGGGTAGACAATGAATGAGGAACCGAACGTGAAGGTGGTGTACGCCTGTGTTGAATCAGCATCACCGGCAATGGCCGTTGTACTCCCAACCTGTGTACCATCGACAAACAGGGCTCCATTACGAAGCGTGTAGGCCGTGTCACCGTCATCATCAGTGTTTGTTCCATCATCTTCTTCTTCAATCGCGATATTCAAGTTTTCAATCTTCATCGCTTCTCCAGCAGCCTTCACCTCGAAGGAGCCAAGAGACGCTGAGGAAGCTCCGCGAATCACATCACCGGAAACAGAGTCCGATTCCTTTGTGTAGGTGAGTGTTCCAGATGAAATCGTCTGGGCCCCGGCATCTTGAGCCGCAAATGAAGCGGTTGTAGATGTGGTGTTTCCAGTTGCGAGCACGGGTTGTTCATAATCTTCGTCAGCAACAAAGATATCAGCAACATCGCGAAGACCCACGGTCACTGTTCGTGTAGAACCGCCAACAATGTCAGCAAGTACCTTCACAACATGTGAACCAGTGTTCATTTTCACTGGATCAGCAGAGAGATCAAACTTGACGTATCCATCTGCATCTTGCGTTACAACTGCATCACCATAGGCAACACCAGCAACGTAAAGCGTCCAGTTTTGGACATCCTCAGCGTCGACAGAGCCAATATTGCGGAAGGAAGCAGAATACAGATAGACCTCATTATTTCCAACGGTTACAGTCTCTTCCCAGAGACGGTAGTCGTCTTGTGGGTCAAGAGAAGAGTTGGCAGAAGGAGTAGAGGCTGTTGCAAACGCAAACGTGGCGAAGTTGCTTGGGAGTGTCGCCACGGTATGGAGATCGCTCTCAAGTGGGAAAGATCCCGAAGCTTCGTTGGCACCTGCGAATTCAACATCAGACTCATCAAGAAGATCGACTCCAAGTGTCTGACCACCTGTGGAGGCGGCAACGTTTGTTCGCACATCAATCGTCTTGGTTTCACCGGCTGGGACTACGAAAAGTCCTTCTGAACCTGTGTCATTCCAAGAAATTGTTCCACTTGAAACGGTGGCGGAATCACTCTCGCGTGTATATCCATCAAAGAGATACACCGCGGAAAGTGTTGTGTCGGAAGACACACCTGTGCGGTCAAGGTCGAGCCCTGTCACGACGACATCTTCACCAGTATCGTTCGTGAAGTCGTAAGAAACGACATGAGCAAGAGCCTGGCCAGCAATGTACGTGGAAGAGGATGGGGAAGAGGAGGAAACGGAGACCTCAACGTATTCGGTCTCTTCATACTCTTCGTCCTCAACCATCTGGGCAGCATCCGTGAGATAGGCGAGTTCGGAATCGATATCGTCACCTTCTGTCAAGCTGTCCATGTCAAAGCCGTCGCCATCCAAGACGAAGCCATCCTGGAACATGTTGGCAGACATGTCAGAGACCATGCGAACTTCACCATCCCAAACGAGATAGGTGTCGGTTCCATCGGTCCAGAGCATGCCGTCGTATCCCATCTCAGCAGAAGTGAGTGAGTCGCCAACGGTGTAATCAACAAAGAAAACGTCTGGAACATCATCGATGAACGTGTTCCAATCGCTTCCAGCAAGGCCTTCAGCTACTTCTTCAGACTCAACCCAGTGGATTGAACCATCAGCGGCAACCGCATAGGTCTTTTCATCGCTGGTAATCTTGATCCATCGTGAACCTGGGCGGTACACAATGTTTCCTGCAAGCGTGATGTCAGCGAGCTCCTCATCGGAAATCTCAACAACATCATCAAAGTCCTCATACCAAGAGAAATACGTATTCTCGTTTGGGAATGAGTAGCGTTGACCGTCAGAACCGTAGTAATAAACGGTTGAGAGGGTCTCGCCCTTGATCAGGTCGCCGTATTCAGCGGCAGAAGCCTGTGAAGGAACGAACGCCGTAAGACCAGCTGTGGCAACGATCGTTGCAGCAGCGACCACGAACGTGAACGCCTTTTTCAATCTAAGAGAGTTAGACATAATTTTGAATGTAGGGACTTTACCCCGCAATGGCGGGGTGAACCTTTTTAGCCCTGGTTAGGGGCTTTATTTAATTACGTGCGACAACCATGGGGATGGTTTCGACCTTTCTCGTCACACGCGAATTAATGAATTTATACTCCTCGATCTTTCCTTCTCAGCCACTTTAGTGGCGTCATATTCGACGGGGCTGAAGCCCCTGTGAAGATTTTGATCAAGAAGTGAGCCAGAATCCCAAGGTTATTCTTGGAGTTCTGCCTCAAATGTGAAATCTTTCAATACTTGGAAGGCGCGTCGGTACAATCCTTCTTCACGCAGAGCCTGAGCTGTTGCGACTGCTTCCGAGGCCGTGTCGCCATACAACGTCATCACGTTCTGAATCTCTGCGTCGAGCGCCTCATCAAGTTCATCAGAACTGTCTTCATCCTGAGACGCTTCATGCGCGGTGATGATCACTTCGACTGCCTGATCTTTTGTCTCTTCCAAAATCTCTTCGACTTCTCCAAGGACTTCTTCTGGAAGGTCTGCACTAGAGGAAGTCACGGTGGAGGAGTAGACCTCAACCTTGCGACCGACCGTCTTGGCAAATTCCGTCTGTCCCTCTCCACTGAGTTCTTGCTGAATGTTCGTCACCTCTGTCTTAAATCGATTCGCGGCAAGTTGAACGCTGGCTGATTCTGAACTGTTCACTTGTGCGGCGAGCTGAACCATCTCATCGAGTCGTCGGCTGGCAAACTCGACACGGAGTTGTGAGCGCGCTTGTGCATCAACAGCCAAAGCAAGTTGGACTTTCTCGACTCCAATTTTCACGGCATATAACTGATCGCCTGGAAGAGCCTGACCAGCGGCCCCAACAACGGAAACCGATCCTGCTACCGCAAAAACAAATACGGCCATCACGGCAGCCATTGGCCTGAGCATGGAGTGAGTGAATTGCCAGAGGTAGGTTTCGACGTAGTCGCGGAAGGTATAACGCGGTTCTTGAATCTCTGGATTGAAGCCGTATCGATGAGCGAACGTGCTCCAGCTCTTCTGAAAATCAAAAGCCCCGCCCATGGCTGGATCGTCTTTGAGATTCTGGAGGAGTTTGATGACCTCTTTGTCTTGCATACTGTTATAAAGGGGGGCGATCGAACAAGTTCCCTATTTTTTTTATCGCTCGTGTGATGAGAACCGACGTCGCGTTTTTGCTCTTTCCTAGGTACGCCGCTATCTCCCCAATGGGATACCCTTCTAAATGACGAAGAATCACGGCTTCCTGCTCTTCCTCGGAAAGTTTGCCCTTCATTGTCTTGAGCAGAAATTTAACGTCGATCTTTGCATGCACCTTTGAAGTAGGATCTACCACTGCCATATCCTCGATCGATTCATCTTCCCTCACTCGATCCTCCTTGTTCCTTTCCTTTGTATAGTAGAACTGGGCGACAATTCCTTTTGCGATCGTATGGGCAAGTCCGGAAAAGTGTTCAATCGGAGTCGTTGTTGCGTATTCCCAAATTCGTAACCAGAGAGTTGAGAAGGCCTCATCTACATCTTCTTGGGAGGGAAGCTTCATGTAAAGAAACCGTTGTAATCTGGAACCGTATTCTTCGTACAATTTGGCAAAAGCTGATTCATCCTTAAAAACGCGTATGCGCATGAGGAGGAATTTTTCTCGATTGCTTTGCACAAATGTTGTGTAGGCTAGATAGATAAATTTCACGTCCGGTAAAAAATAGCAGTATTTCTTCGAAAAATCAATGGATACTTGACTGATTCGACTTTTTTGGCTACACTGGTTTTGACAAACAAGGTTATCAACAAAGAATATGAAGCCAGTTATACGCCTTTCCGTCTCTGAAGCAGCCAAGATGTTTGGCATTAGCCAACGAACGGTTCGGCGCGCCATACAAAGTGGCGATGTTACGTATGTCGTTGTTCAGGGACGCTACAAGATCAATTTTGAATCTCTCTTGCGATGGAGCCAACGAACAACCACGGTGAAGAACAAACGTGACAATCAGGGAATCGGCCAATACGTCGATCAGTGGAAAATTAGTGGCAAGCTCTATTCTCCTAATCCACAGTCACTTGGAGAAGAGGAAGATTAATATGCGAAGCGCTTTTTTCTTCGTGATCGGATTGGCTGTGCTTTTTGTAAACAAACTCCGTTATGGTTTGCGAGGATATCGTGAGCCACGACCTTTTGCTCCCACAGATATCACGCGTGCCATTGCCTACGACCGAAACGTTGTCGAACAATGGCAGAAGGCATTGCATGATTATACCGGTGAAACGATCGATGGAAAAGTCGTTCTGGAACTTGGACCTGGGGCTGAGTTAGGAACCGCCCTTTTTCTTCTCGATCGCGGAGCACGACGGTATCTCACGGTCGATGCAAACCGGCTGATTGACCAAACCCCTTATCGTTTTTATGAGGAGCTTCTGCGTGATCTCGATCATGCACAAGAGTTACAACCAGAACTCGAGAAAACGCTCACAGGCAAGGACGACCGCATTACGTATGTCGTTGATTCCACGTTTGATCTTACAAAACTCCCCAAACAAGAAATCGATCTTGTTGTGAGTCAAGCGGCGTTTGAACATTTCGACCATGTTGAAAAAACAATCGAGCAACTTGGTCATTGTGTAAAAAGCGGTGGTGTTCTGATCGCTGAAATCGATACCATGACCCATACGGGCGTTTTGCGAACTCGCGATCCACTCAACATTTATCGCTATTCCAATCTCTTGTATAAGTTCGCTCGATTCTCCGGAATCCCCAATCGTGTACGACCATCTCATTACAAATCTCTTTTTGAGCAAAACGGCTGGTACAATGTGGAGATCATCCCCCTGCAAACAATGATCAAAGAAGAAATGGAGCTCGTCCGTCCACAGCTCGCCAAGTCATTTCAAGGTAACGATGCGGATATGCACATTCTCACGTTTCTCCTGTGCGCGACAAAACGTTAACGAAATTCTTTGGACGCCGCTAAAGCGGCTAAGAAGAGAAAGTAAATTCTTCTTAGGGGCTTTAGCCCCGTCACGTCGCTCGCGAGAGACGTGACCCGTCCGGACGCCGCTAAAGCGGCTGAGAAAAAGGAAAGATAAACTATGACTCGAGACCTTGCCCATCTTGTCCTTATCCTGACGCTCCTTGCAACAAGCGTCCCTTTTCAGATACACGCGCAAACAAACAATGAGTACGTCCGCACGGCTAGTATCTATCTTGAAGGTGGTCCGGTGCTTGATGCTCACACGGAAGAACTATCAAAGTTTGATCTCGTTGTCGTCCCTGTTGAAGTCCAAGTTTGGAACAAATCTTTTTTCAAAACCATCCGAGCGCTTAACCCTGACATTATCATTCTCCCCTACGTCGCTACCGTGAGTTGGAACGACGCGTACTGGGTCGACTCGATTCACGAAGCTATGTACGACGACATCCAGTCGAGTTGGTGGCTCAAAGATGGGGACGGAAACCAGGTTTCGGTTTGGCCAAATACACGCGCGCTCAACCTCAATACAGACTGGGTCCCGTACCTCGCTAGCCATGTAAAGAATGTTGTTCTCGCAAGTGGATTCTGGGACGGTGTGTATTTTGACGAAGTACAAGATTCTATCAGTTGGGTCGGGTCTGTGGATGTCAACCGCGATGGGAACGCAGATACTGTGTCTCAAGCGGACAACCTTTGGGCAGAAAATTACGAGGAGCTCTTTCGCACCACGCGCGAACTCATTGGCGAAGAGTACATCATCATGACCAACGGCAGTTCCAATCCTGACTTCTTCCCTCATGTAAATGGACGGATGTTCGAGACCTTCCCCGCCTCGCATAATACGTTGGCAGAATGGAAAAACATGGTCGGCGAATACCAGGATGTCCAGAGCGGTGTTGCGTACACGCCGGTCAACATGATTAACGTCAATACCGACAACACGAATGGCGTTGGGAGCCAGACGGATTACCAAGCGGTGCGATTTGGTTTGACGACAACCCTCATGGGCGATGGATACTTTTCCTACGATGAAAGCACCTACAACCATGCCTCGCTTTGGTCCTACGATGAATTTGATGTCTACCTCGGAGCTCCCAAAAGTTCTCTCCAAAATGTCTTCAATCCCCAACAGACGACCATCGATCAAGGTGTCTGGCTACGAGAATTCGAAGAAGGACAGGTCATCGTGAATGCGACGACCTCCACACAAACCATTCGTCTGGACGGCGAGTTCGAAAAAATTCACGGAACACAAGAGACTGTCGTGAACAACGGCCTCATTGTCTCGGAAGTAAGCATCGCGCCTCAAGATGGACTTATCCTGCTTCGTCCGATCGAGGAAATATTTAATGCGACTTACACCAACGGAGCGTTTGCGCGCGTCTACGACCAAAACGGAAACACCAAACGGACAGGATTCTTTGCCTACGACAGTGCGATCCGTGGTGGATTGCAAGTCATCCGTTTCAATACAGATGTTGACGTGGCTCTTGAAACTGTTGCCGCCAACGACACCTACGTCTATATCTACGACGATGACGGAGCGCTTCACGCGCAATTTGCTCCGTACACTGAAAACTATAATCGCGGTATCAATATTTCTGTCGGCGATATTGAAAGCGACGGGACGATCGAGATCGTGACAGGAACAGAAACCGGCGGAGGTCCGCATGTACGCGTGTTCAATGGCGATGGCGTGCTCATCAATCCTGGATTTTTTGCGTATGACGAACAGTTTCGCGGGGGAGTGAACGTCGCCATCGGGGATCTTAATGGTGACAATATCAAAGAGATAATTTGTGGCGCAGGAAACAGTGGCGGTCCGCATGTGCGTGTCTTCAAAAAAGACGGCACGCTCATCAATCCGGGATTCTTTGCGTATGACGAAAACTTCCGAGGTGGCGTACATGTCGCCGTGGGAGACGTTGACGGTGACCGCATCGACGATATTGTTACGGGACCAGGACTCGGCGGCTCCCCTCTTGCCCGCGTGTATGACCGTGACGGAAAATTGAAAAGCGAATTTCTTGTATTTGATTCGACGGATCGAGATGGCTTGGAAGTCGTTGCGGCTGACATTGATGACGACGGAGTTGCAGAAATCGTCGGACTCACAGCGGATGTGTTTACGCTCAGTTCGTTTTAACGATACGATGAAAGAGATTCAAAGGGCCTTCAGGCCCGTTTCGATAAAACGCCCCTAAAGGGGCTATGAAGGTATGCTAAATTTCTCTGACGAACTCAAAAAAGGTGCCGCGTGCGATAGCGTTGGAAAACCTGAGTCCATCCTAGGACGAACGGTTTGTTTGTCATTGCATCCAGGCAAGATGCTCCTCCTCCCGTTTATCAGATGGTTTGATAAACGCTATCGAGGTCTCAAATTTGCGCGAGTCTTATTTTCCTTTGATCTCCTGCTGATCGGGACACTTCTTGGACTTGGAATCACCGCTCTTTTTTTGGGGCTTGCAAAACCTTCCATCTTTGAAGACAAGATCTTATTTGCGGCAAGTGTTGCCCCGCGAGAGATTGTCACCGGTGCTCCCTCAACCCTCGTGATCCGCTACACAAACGAAACAGATGAAGAGCTCCGTAACACCAAACTCACATTGACCTATCCAGATCATTTCCTTCTTCAGGATCTCTCCGTCGAAGAGGCACAGGTTGAAGACACAACGATCGACTTGGGAACAATCCCCGTGGGCGGATCCGGCTCTGTGCGTATTCGCGGAGTCATGTTTGGCGATGTTGGTGGCGAACAGTCGTTTACAAGCACGATGACATTCCTCCACGGAACACAACGTGATCAAGCAGGCAAGAAGGTGAGCGTCCACACATTTTCACCAAGCTCATCAACGCTTGCCCTCACATTGACCCTTCCAGACCAACTTGTTGCATTCCAGGAAGTGAAAGGGACGATCACCTACCAAAACACAGGCGAGATCGATTTTCCGACGATCTCAATCGAACCTGAATGGCCAAATGGATTTACCTTTCTGTCCTCTCCTGTCTCGATCGTCAACGGAGCGTTTGTTGTTCCAGCCATCACAGCGGGAGAAACAGGAACTCTTGACTTCGTTGGTTATCTTGGCGAGGTCGGTGAGGAAGTCATGTTCATTTTCCATCCGTCATTTACATTTGAAACGAGTCGTTACCGACAAGAAACGCTCACGCACATGGCTCCGGTCGTGCCACCGCAGATTCGGGTCGGGCACAGCGTGGATACATCCACCATCCGTCCTGGCGCGGAAGCAATTTTTACGGTCAGTTACGAGAATACCGGCGAGTTCGATGTCACAAATCTTGTCCTCTCGATTGAAGTGGACAGCCCGTTCCTCATCAAGGACGTATACACAAGTGGTCCAATCGAGACGGTTGCGCCTGGACAGTCCGGTGAAGTGCAGATTCGCGCTCCCATGCGTTGGAGTATCTTGCAAAGCGAAACGAGTGACTGGGATGGCTTGGATCTCACATCGCGCGCCACCGCGAGTTATATCATCGGCGACGGCTCTGGACAGCAAGTCAGTTCAAAGGGATCGCCCATTACCTCCCCCATCACAACCCCCATTGTGTTTGAATCTTTCGGTCGCTACGCAACCGCAGATGGAGATCAACTCGGCCGCGGACCACTCCCACCGCGTATAGGACTTGAAACCAAGTATTGGGTGTTCTGGCATGTGAATGGAACGATCAATGAACTCCAAAACGTCGTGATCGAAGGGACGCTGGGTGAAGGCGTTGTCTTTACCGGACGACAATCTTCTTCACAAAACAGCGGCGTCGAATATGATGCGAGCACGAATACCGTTAGCTGGGAAACGAGTTCGATCGAACCAAGCCTCTCCCCGACAAGCAAAATCGTTGGTGTGGCGTTTGAACTCGGACTCACACCCAATGAGACCATGGTTGGCAAAACGCCCGTTCTGCTCTACGACATCCGCATTTCAGGAATCGATGCGCGTACCGGTGCTTATGTCAGCCGAAGTGGCGCAACGGTCACGACCAACCTCCCAGGAGACCTGATGGCGGACGGAAAGGGGGTAGTGGAAAATTGATAATGCGCGCGAATCATGATTGAATGCAGTTAAGGCGAGTGGGTTTACACAATGAACCTAAACTCTCGGTGTCACAGAAGCGACCCCCGGGAATCATCAAACGATGGTCTCGGGGGTCTTTCTGTCTGACTGGAATCTGATCCGGTCGAATTAACCCCCTCCTTTTTAAGGAGGGGGATCGAACCTTCTGCTCGCTTCCGGGACCAACCAACTCCGTCGGTGCAAGCCGGCGGAGTTTGGGTTGTAAAATTCGTAAAAAAACGCACCCACGATCAGCGGACGTTCACTTGGCACGTCGTGTGCCGTGGGTGAACTGTTTCCGCTACGCGAGTGCGCGAGCTAGCCCTTGTGGACGAGGGCCGGCGCGAGGCCGACGATGTTGGACACCCGCCTGATCGGATTGGGAACGACTTCGTTCTCCCTGATCGGATTGGGAACGACTTCGTTCTCCCTGATCGGATTGGGAACGACCTGGTTGTTTCTGACGCCGAGAACGAGCGGATCGAAGGGCACTGGATTCTCCATGGTGCGCTGTGGTCAGCTTTCCCTGTTTTTGGTACCCGCTGTGGGTAGTCAGGGACACCCAAAACTACCTCAAAACCCCCGTATTGTCAATGTTTCTGGGCCGTTGCTGGAACAGGGATATTGACAAAATGCCCATATTTTGCTAATATTTCGGGTCAATATGAAAATTGCGATGATCGGGCAAAAGGGAATTCCCGCCCGGTCTGGGGGCATCGAACGGCATGTGGAGGAGCTCTCAGCCGAGCTGGTAGCACGTGGACATGAAGTCCTCGTGTTTTGCCGTTCTTGGTACACCTGGCCGATCCGCGATTATCGAGGGGTCACCTGTATCAAGACCTGGTCGCTTCCATCCAAACATCTTGATGCGATCACCCACACATTCGCGTCGATCCTTCGAGCGTCAAAAGAAAAAGTCGACATCTTCCATTTCCACGGCGTTGGACCCTCGCTTCTTGCGTGGCTTCCAAAACTCCTTCGCCCAAGCGCCAAGGTCGTTGTGACGTTCCATTGTATTGATCGTCACCATCAAAAGTGGGGGTACATTGCTCGGCTGATGTTATATATCGGTGAACGATTTGCCTGCACGCTTCCTGATGCAACGATCACTGTTTCCAAAACGCTTGAAACGTATTGTCGACTCTCCTGGGGTGTAACAACCAAGTATATTCCAAACGGGACACATATCCCGCTTGAGGATTCTGATGTTGCCCTCCTCAAGCCATTTGACTTGAAACCCGGGAACTACTTCATGATGTGTGCGCGACTCGTTGCCCACAAAGGAGCCCATACGCTTATTGCTGCGTGGAAGCGCCTCAAGAAGGCACATCCTGATCTTGTGGGTGATAAGAAACTGGCGATCGTTGGCGGGAGCGCGTTTACTGACGACTACGTTCAAGAGCTCGAACGACTTGTTCAAGATGAACCGTCCATCGTGCTAACCGGAAATCAATCCGGCGAGACCCTCCACACACTCTTCTCAAACTCCTATGCCGCGGTTCATCCTTCTCAATCAGAAGGATTGCCGATCGCGGTGTTGGAGGCCATGGGATATGGCAAGTGTGTCCTATCTTCAAACATCCCTGAAAATCTCGAGCTCACACAAGATCATGGTCTCACGTTTGAAGTCGGGAATGAGAAGGATCTCGCTTCACAGCTAAAAATGCTTTTGGAAAACCCAGAGCTCGTAACAGCGGTGGGTGCCGAGGCTCGCATCCATATCGCCAAGCACTACGACTGGAAGGACATTGCGGAAACGACCGACTACTTGTACGAGCTCCTCTGGCTCGAACCTGAACTCTCAAAACAAACCACTTAAAAAAATCGACCTTCAGGGTCGATTTTTTCTATGACCTCCTCCCTTCGGTCTCCCCCCTGCCTGAGGGGGGGAGGGAGCGATGGTTTCCGGCAACCTCCCCTAGCCCCTCCTTGGAAAGGAGGGGGACCGGACAACTTCCTCGTACATAGCCATCAGTCGGCGGTAATGATCGTCAAGACGAAAGCGATGTTCAATCGTGGAACGAGCGGCGTGAGCCATGGAACGTTGGAGCTCCTCGTCATAGGCCAGGCGCATAATAGCCTCGACCCATCCGTTCAAATCTGCTGGATTCACAAGAAATCCGTTCACGCGATCCTCCACGATCTCCGGTACGCCACCCACGTGGCTTGCGATCACTGGCTTCCCTGCCGCCATCGCCTCCAAAATCGCCAACGGAAAATTCTCCTGCACGCGACTTGGGAGCAGAACAGCCATCGCTCCACGATAAAGTTCTGCAAGTTCCTCTACCATGCGGAATCCGAGAAACTCAATATTTGTAATCCCATCCGCCAGACGATGCAGTCGCTCCATCTGCGGCCCTCGGCCGACAATTTTGAACGTCATATCCGGTATCAATTTCGCGGCGCGCACAATCGTCTCAATCCCCTTCTCCTCGCTCAGTCGGCCGACAAAAAGGAAGTAGCCGCTCTGTGGTGAGCCTGTCGAACCGTCGTGGTCGTAGCGTGGTTGGATGCTGTGTGGGTCGATGCCGTAGTGATTCACACGAATCTTTTCTTGGGGAAACCCACCCGCAATGAGCTGTCGCTTCATGTAGTACGACGGACACACAAACAAGTCGACATTTTTCTCGTAGATCTGAAGCCAGCGGTGAAACTTGTAAACAGCTGTTTGGATTAAACTCGCCGCGATTGAATTTTTGTGGTAGCGCGCGAGTGCCCCCTTCATGATCCCGACATCGCGGTAGTCCTCCCCACAGCCAACCGCCCAGATATTGTACTGAGGCGAAATAAGATGATGGTCATGCACAGTCATGACCACAGGGACATGCTGATCTTTCAGGGTATCAAGGATCGACGGACTCAACTGCGTGTAGATGTTGTGAATATGAGCGAGATCGGGTTTTTCTTGAGTGATCAGTGTGGCGAGCTTTCGAC
The DNA here is from genome assembly GCA_004298405.1 of Patescibacteria group bacterium. GTDB lineage: Bacteria > Patescibacteriota > Patescibacteriia > UBA9934 > GWF2-40-263 > UBA12478. The sequence goes on from SCSL01000084.1 coordinate 21,861, forward strand.
GTGCCTCAAGCGAGTAGAACATCCGCCCCACCGTCCGCAATGCTTGCCACGGATTCGAACGTGTCGATTCAGTTGGAACATAGGAAACAAATAGCTGGTTCTTCGGAACGCCGCTAAAGCGGCTAAGAAGATGAGAAGGGATCTCGCGATTATCCGGATGCTGCATCGCAAACGGGAGAACCGTGTGCCCTTGCGTTTCTAGCCAAGCAGAAAGCTCGAGCATGTATCGCTCCGCCCCGCCCTTAAGCGCATAAAACTTGTTGGCTTGGATGATTTTCATAAAGCATAGCGAGACTCTTCTTAGGGGCTTTAGCCCCGTCCGAACGCCGCTAAAGCGGCTAAGAAAGGGGAGGATATGAGCTTAAGAAGCTTCTTTGGACTGACTCAATACATACAAAAACCCAGCGTACAACCACAGGTAGTAAGCGCTTGTACGGATCTCCAATAACGTCGACGTAAACGCGTTAAACGCTACTCCAATCAACATGGCTCCCACGGCTAATGCCAGCATTTGCACAAACGGATCTTTATGCGTGCGAGCCGTGTTCAATGCATAGAAAAGAACTCCGAAATAAAACCAAAGGTAAAAAACCATTCCCAGCGTTCCAGACTCACCCCAAAGCGAAAACCAGTTGTTGTCGATCGCCCCTTCTGTTCCAAACACGCCAAACGGGAGCCCAAGCTCCTCATACACGCTTGTGTTGTTCAGCGCGGCGACCGCTCCCCCACCATATTGTCCTGGCCCAAACCCAAGAATCGGCGAAGCGGCCACGACGTCAATCGGTGTATGAACGAACCAGAACACGCGTCCCAGTCCATAATATTCCCCACGCCAACGTGCCAAACTAAAGCTTTCAAAAAAGCGCTCAGATAATGTTTGACCCGGTGTTTCGGTAATGATACTCACGTTCAAACCTGATCCCGCGAGCACTAACGTCAAAAACACAACAAGCCCCGCAAACCCCGCGAGTACGCGACGATCGCGCTTGACGATCAATCCGATGAACAAAAATCCTAGCAGGAATGCAAACCAGGAAGACCTTGAATACGTGAGAACAAGCGCTGGCACACCCACAATGAACAACCACATGACCCAGGGATATTTTTGATACAACTTTTTGGTAAACAATATCGCTGAGGCAAGCAGGAGGAATAGATACAAAAAATTACCAAGACGATCGTATCGTCCCAGAGTGGCAAAAATACGCGAACCAGGATCCCAAAATTGTTCTACCCCGCCGGTGAGTGTGAGTGTGCCATACGTTCGAGACTCAGACGGCAGAAGGAACTGGTCAAGAGGCTCGCCCAAAATCGCCTGCATGATGCCCAGCAAGCATTGAAAGATCACGATGCCGAACATGGTCCAGGTAAGATTTTTGATGAATGTCTTACTCGGGGCAATTTGTACGACCAGAAAGAACACAATCATGAAGCGCAAAATCTGTCGGAGTCCCAAAATCGCCACAACGGGTGAGACAAGATTCACAAGGGCTGAAGCAAACAAGACAACAACAAACAACACGAACGGAAGATCAAACGGTGTCTGTCGATAGCGGCATTTGCCTGAAAGGAGCCTGACGATTACGACCAACGCAACGAGGTAAATCAGAAGCTCAGACCCATACCGCGCAAACACATACACTTCATCTGGAATGAATTTGAGAATCAACGACTCGAACGGAAGATAGATAGCAAGAAAACCAAGGGCATAGTGCGGTCGCAAAAAGGTGAGAATAACAAGACAGCCTCCCAGAACCCCCGCAAGCACAAACGCCGGGGAAAAGATGGATTGCAGAACGATCAGGAGCCCAAGGAGCAGGAAGAGAGCGGTCGCGGCAAGCGCCGTGTGCTCTTCCGCACGTTTGTAGACCGTGCGCAGGTTGATCATGTAGACAAATTGTAACATAAAATACCTAGACTTCTTAGGGGCTTTAGCCCCGTCTCGAACGCCGCTGAAGCGGCTGAGAAAAGAAGAGAAAGAGAAAGAAGACGAAATAGAAAAGCGGCAATCACTGGGATTGCCGCCGTGTGTCCTTAAGGCGCGTTACGGGCGTGTCAGCTCGACCTGACACGTGCCGTCGCCGTTGTCGTAGGCGAGGACGTCCAGGTCGATCGCGTCCATGGTTCCGTAGACGATCGCGGTCGCGCCCATGCCTTCGCACAGGAACGAGCCGTCTTCGAACTGCGCGTCCACCAGCACCGAACCGGTGGTGGTGATGCACAGATCCATGGACGATTCGTACTCCCAGTCGTTGCCGCCCAGACTGGTCGGGGTGACCGACACGCCTGTGACGCCGCTGGGGTACCACTCGCCGCTGAGGGAACCGTCGTCGGAGACGGTGCCGTCGATCGAGATGGTTTCGCCACCGTCGTTGACGATCACGATGGTCGTCATGCACGACGTACCCTCGTCGACCTCTCCGTCGCAGTCGTCGTCGATCTCGTTGAAGATCTCGGTGGCGCCGGGGTTGACCGCCGACGAGAAGTCGTCGCAGTCGCCGCTGGCCTGTGTGTACCCGGAGGGCGCGTCACAGGAGGTGAACGTGGGCTCCGACGGGTCACCGTAGAGGTCGCCGTCGCGGTCGCGCGACCAGGTGACTTGATCCACCGCGTCTTCGTCGACTTCCAGGTCGCAGTCGCTGTCCTGGTCGTCGCAGAGCTCGGGCGCGCCGGGGTAGACGTTGGCGTTGGTGTCGTCGCAGTCGCCCTGGCACTCGGCCAGGGGGTCGCCGTCGTCGCTGGTCTCCTCGGGGGGAAGAGCGAGGTCGCAGTCGTTGTCCAGGCCGTCGCAGAGCTCCGGGTTTCCGGGGAAACGTGCGGCGTTGCTGTCGTCACATTCCGCGCAGGACAGGTAGGTGTCGAGGTCGCCATCGACCTCACCGGTGCCGTCGCAGTCGTTGTCCAGGCCGTCGCAGAGCTCCGGGTTGGCGGGGAAACGCTCGTCTTCGCTGTCGTCGCAGTCGCCCTGGCACTCGGACCAGAGATCGCCGTCGTCGTCGGTCTCGCTGTCGGGAACCGCGAGGTCGCAGTCGTTGTCCAGACCGTCGCAGATCTCCGGGTTCCCGGGGAAGCGGTCGGCGTTGCTGTCGTCGCAGTCGGTTCCGTCGAGCACCAGCTGATCGCTGGGATCGTCGCAGGCGGTCGTGACGGGTGGCGGATCGCCGTACCCGTCGTTGTCGTCGTCGACGTACCAGTCGGTCTGCGTGGTGGGATCGACTCCCGCGTCGTTGTCGTCGGCGAGGCTGTTGCAGTCTTCGTCGACGTCCGCCGCGTCGCAGACCTCGGTGGCCGCGGGGTTGACGGCGCTGTCGTCGTCGTTGCAGTCGGTGGCGTCCGAGACGTAGCCGACCGGCGCGGAACACGCCTCGACGGGGATGGCGAAGGAGTCGCCGTAGAGGTCGCCGTCGACGTCCGGGTAGAACGTGGTCGGGCTGGGGACGCCGTCGTCGACCAACTCATTGCAGTCGTTGTCCCAGCCGTCGCAGACCTCGGTCTCGTCGGGGTTCACGTTCGCGTTGGTGTCGTCGCAGTCGACGAGGATCTCGCCGTCGGCGTCGTACTGGGCCTGCACGTAGTAGACGAGCAGGTCGGGATCGCCGCCGGTGTTCTCCACCAGCTCCTCGAACGTGTCGACGGAGCAGGCGGTGAGGTACTGGGCCTCGCCCGGCGAGGACTCCTTGCCCCAGCCGTCCACGTCCCCATCGAACATCCAGACCAGGCCGATGCGGCTCGGGTCCATGTCGTCGACCAGCTCGTCGCAGTCGTTGTCCCAGCCGTCGCAGTACTCGGGCGCACCCGCGTAGATGTACGCGTTGGTGTCGTCGCAGTCGCCGCCCGCGGGGGTCTGCCCGTCGCCGTCGGCGTCGTAGATGGCCGCGGCGGTGAAGGTGCCGTCCACCGAGGGTTGGGCCTGACAACCGGTCATCAGGATCGTGAGGGGGAGAAACCGGGATCGGAACATCACTGCCTCGCACTCTCCGATTGAACAGCCGAGGAATTCGGCTTCAATGGAGGGAAGATCATGGCAGAAAGCCAAAATTCCGTCAAGAGCCTTTTGGCTAAACTAAGCAAATTAAAAACCGGCTAGGAATCCCAGCCGGACGTTGACCTACTCGTCGGAACCGTCGCAGTCCGTGTCCTCCCCGTCGCCCAGAATGTCCAGGGCGTAGGGGTGGTAGGAGAAGTTTGCGTCGTTGCAGTCACCGTCGCCTTCGACGGAACCAGGGTCGCAGGCTCCCGTGGCCTGGTAGACACAGGAGTCGCCGTCTCCGAAGCCGTCGGCGTCGATATCCAGACAGCAGTAGATGCCGCCTTCGTCGACGATGCCGTCACAGTCGTTGTCGATGGCATCCAGACCGACCTCGGTCTGGGAGGGATTGGCGCCGGGATTCGTGTCGTCACAGTCCCCGCCTTGCAGGACGAACCCGTTGGCGGGACAGGACTGGAAGGAGCCGACCTCCTCATCTCCCCAGCCGTCCCCGTCATCGTCGTCCCAGAGGGTCTGGACGTCGGGGTTGCCCTCGATCTCGTCGACGATGCCGTCGCAGTCGTTGTCGATGGCATCGCAGACTTCGACAGCGGCGGGGTTGGCGTTTGCTTCCCCGTCGTTGCAGTCGGTGGCGTTGTCCACGAGCGATCCTGTCGAACCGCCGCAGATCACGGAGATGACCGAGCCTGAGCCGTAGCCATCCCCATCGGTGTCGGCGTACCAGGACGAGAACAGGTTTTCGTCGGTGGTCTCGTCGCAGTCGTTGTCCAGACCGTCGCAGACCTCGGGGGCACCGGGGTGGCTGGCGCTGTCCGCGTCGTCGCAGTCCGTACCGTCTCCGACGTAGCCCGCAGGAGCACTGCAGGCGGACAAAGCGGAGCCGGCACCGAATGTGTCCTGATCCGCGTCCGCGTAGAAAACGGACATGGTGTCGGGATCGACGGAGTCGTCTTCGTCGTCGATGTCACCGTCGCAGTCGTTGTCGATGGTGTCGCAGATCTCCGCGGCGCCCGGGTGGACGTCGAAGTTCGTGTCGTCGCAGTCGGAGGCATCCGAGAGGAAGCCGCCCGGCGCGGTGCATGCAAATGCGGGCATGTCGATGTCACCGAATCCGTCGCCGTCCCAATCGCCGTAGAAGGTGTCCAACACCTCCTCGTCGACCTGCTCGTCGCAGTCGTTGTCGACGGCGTCGCAGATCTCCTTGGCGTCCGGGAAGACGCTCGAATCCGTGTCATCGCAGTCGCCTTCGCAGGTCAGGAAGTCGTCCGCGTCCTGGTCGAACCCTTCGTCGACCGTGAGGTCGCAGTCCTGGTCGACGCTGTCGCAGACCTCCGGTGCGCCGGGGTAGATGGTCGGGTCCAGATCGTTGCAGTCCCCGAACAGGTCGACCCACGGGCCGCCGCTCAGATCGGAGTGGCAACCGTGGACGCTGTTGGAACCGCCGTACCCGTCCACATCCGTGTCCAGGTACCAGAGGCTGGGGCCGCCGACCGACGCGTCGGTGTCGTCGCAGTCCTCCTGGGCGGAGACGCCGTCGTCGTCGATGTCGATCACCGGCGGGGTGGAATCGTCGTCCGGCGCGGTCGCGTCGTCGTCGCTTGTGACGTCGTCGTCGGCAGCGCCAGGCTCGTAGGCAGGAACGGTGCTGGGCACGCAGCCCGGCAGGAGGAAAGCCAACAGGGCCACGAACGTGCTGGGAGAACGCATTTCAATATCTCCAGGGTGAACTTCTCCCTCCCCACCAAAGGTGCGGGTGCCAGGCCTATGGCAGGAAGAGATTCGGTGGAAGGATCTTGGCCTGGTTTTAAGACAAGCGCCCTAAAATCAACTCACGATCCGAACAAAAAAGCCTAATTTTGAAGGTCTTCTTTTAACATAATACCCAGTCTATGTCAATGAGTTGTCGTCAACTGTCGTCAACCAGCAAATATGTCACATGTTTCATGTCAGCAAATATGTCACATTCAGGCGACAGCGACGGTTAAAGAACCCATCCTATCTGTTGTCATCCCGAGCGACCAACGGGAGCCGAGGGATCTCTCGTAAAAAATCCACACTCAAGGTCGATTTTTTCTATACAGGTCGGTGGCTTAGCCACCGACAAGTGGACATTTTTTTCTCAGGGGCTTTTCCGGCGGAGCCGGATCCGGCCTTTAGGCCGGAAGCCCCGTCATATCGCTCGCGAGCAACATGACCCGTCCGGGACGCCGCTAAAGCGGCTGTGAAGTAAAAGGGATATATACACGTGTCATCTTTGCTGAACGCCAACCTGTGACATTATTGCTGAATGACTACATGAATTTCGGACAAAAAGAAGAGCCCCCGAGTGAAGTTGAGCTCGGAAGCTCTTCTCCACGCGGGGGCGCGTGTTTGTGTTAGACCTGGCAGTCGGCGTCGGGTGACGCCACGATGACCGCGGAGCAGGAGCCTCCACCGGCCGACCAGATCTCCAGGTCGGTCTCGTCGTACCAGCTACCGTCGAACCAGACGTCGACCTCGACGCTGGTGTCGACGGCGTCGCCGGCGCACAGCCAGGAGCTCGCGGGGTCACCCGCCGACACGTTCATGCGGATTCCGCACGCGTCGGAGATGTCTCCCCAATCCGAGGTCATCAGCAGGTCTCCGACGACCAGCGAATTGCTCACCGTAACCGTCTCGTCCCAGCCGTCGCCGAGCTGGTCGGCGTCCCAGTACAGCTGGTACGAGAGGGCGAGGGTATTCAGCGACTCGTACTCGACCTCGATCGAGACCTGGAAGACCTCGTCGACCTCGCCGTCACAGTCGTTGTCCTCGTCGTCGATGCCGGCGTCGGACTCCGAGGCCGAAGGATTGACCTCGGGGTCGGAGTCGTCGCAGTCGCCTTCGGCCACGGTCCAGCCGTCGTCGTCGAGGTCGTCGGCATCGGCGTCGAAACCCTCGTCGATCACGCCGTCGCAGTCGTCGTCGATGCCGTTGTCGGTCTCGGCGGCGCCGGGGTGGACGTTGACGTCCTCGTCATCGCAGTCGGCCACGAGGGTGTACCCGTCGCAGTCGACGTCGATCAGGTCGGTGCCGTTGCAGTCCTGGTCGATGCCGTCGTCCGGGATCTCGGGGGCGCCCGGGTAGATGTCGGCGTCCTGATCGTCGCAGTCGGCGTCGTCGGGGCTACCGTCGTCGTCCATGTCGAGATCGGGCTCGGGCTCGAAGCCCTCATCGATCTCGCCGTCGCAGTTGTCGTCGATGCCGTTGTCGGCCTCGGTCGCGCCCGGGTGGATGGTGGCGTCCTCGTCATCGCAGTCGACGGTGGTGCCGTCGCCGTCGATGTTGAGGTAGCCGTCGGCGTCCTCGTCCACCCCGCCGCAGGGGCTGGTGGGCGAGGGCATTCCCTCGTCGCCGGTGTCCGCGTCGTTGGCATCGACACCGTCGCAGTCCTGATCGACGCCGTCGCAGGTGTCGTCGACCGCTTCCGGGTGGATCGACGCGTCGTTGTCGTTGCAGTCGATCAGGGACGTCCTTCCGTCCCCGTCCGCGTCCGTGTACCCGCCGGTGGTGTCGTCGTCCCCGGTCGGGGTCGAGTCGTCGTCGGAGGCGGAGTCGTCATCGCTCGCGGAGTCATCGTCCGCGACGGAGCTGTCGTCGTCCCCGGCGGCGGAATCGTCGTCGGTGGTGACGTCGTCGTCGAACGGCAGCTCCGGGGCGCCGTCCTCGTCCTCGACGGGGATGGTGCCGGCGGTGCAACCGGCGAGGGTGGCCACGAGGGCCAGGATCAAGGTGCGGGAGCGGGTCATTGCGTATCTCCTCGGGTGGGGTTCGGGGCGGTTGCCAGCCGTCTGATCTACCGGGTGATTTCCCGATGGATCTTCTTGCTGGCTGGACTACCCCGATTTCCTGGTGTCAGGGGTTGTCCAGGCAGAATAAGAGCATTAGGTGGTTAGAGCACTATAGACATCACACCGTGAAATAGGACTCGGGAAACACTAAAACATGGTAAAATAGCCATGTTGTGAAACAAAAACTCAAACAAAAACAAATAAAGGAGTTGGAGAAGATCATCGTGG
>SCSL01000085.1 GCA_004298405.1 Patescibacteria group bacterium
AGCATCAATGGCAAACATCCAACATGACAATTTTCAAACGATGAAATCCGTCTTCCATGGCTTCATCGATGGTCGGACGTTCAACTATGCAATCTGACGTTTTGTTTTAACAAGGCTATAGCGACGAATTTGGTGGCGTAGGTAATGGCAGCTTCGAAATCAAACTGGTCGATTTTCGATTCACTCATGGAAATACGAACCGTGGCAATCTCATTTTCAATTTCGGCTCTTCGTTCTTGAAAATCCTCTTTGGTATAGGAACCATCTTCGCGCATTTCGTAAATACGCTTACGTTTGGTTTCTAGGTTATCTAGCTGTTTTTGATATTTCCTCGCATCGGTTTGCAGATCTTCTTTCTTTTCCTGCCAGAGGTCGATCACAGTGGCTTTAAGAAGATCTAAGTGTTTCTGCGACGGTTTAATCTCTTTGAGAAGTTTCACAAACTCCTGTTCGACTTGTTCTTTTGCAATCGTACGATGTCCCATCTCGCAACTGCTGTTGTAGCACTTGTAATAAGCGTAGAGGCCTCCATTACCCTTAGACCTGCCTCCTGTCATATTTCCTCCGCAGGTTCCGCACTTAATGGTCTTCTTCAACGGAAAGAGCGGGTTAAAGCTCTTGCGGGGTTGCTTCCTGATCTTATTGCCTTCACGAATGGCGATGACGCGATACATTTCGTCCTTGGTGATCATAGGCGTGTGTAGCCCTTCAATCTCCTCGCCTTCCACCCATGGGTTGTCGATGATGCCTGCATAAAATCTCAAATACTGGCCGAGGATTTTTTCGACGGTCTGTGTCGTCGTTTTTCGCCCGCGAATTTTTCCAAAGCCTTCTTGGTCAAGAAACATGGCAAAGTCTGACCGTTCAATTTCTTGCCTTGCGAAACGTTTGATCGCTCGTTGGATGATTGGGAAAAGTTTTGGGTCTGTGTCATCTGCATCTGACTTTTTCTCACCACGTTTCTTGCTTTGATTGCTCAGGTATCCGATGGGTGGCTTCCAGGGCGTAATTCCTTGGCGCACGCGGGCGATCATTCCATCCACGCTTCTTTGGGAGCGGATAGCGTTATCAAACTCGGCTGTGCCAGCAAGAACCGTTTCAAGCAATTTCTCGACGGGGCTATTTCCGATTGGTTCTGTGACAGAGTGCAGAGACACACCATAATCGAGCAAAATTTTTCGGACACTGAAATGGTCTTCTGTATTTCTGGCAAAGCGATCGACTTTAACCACGACAAAGATGTCGACGTTACCCCTGTTCTTTCGACAATACTCCAATGCTCGCAAAAACTCGGTACGATCCGAAGTTTTAGCGCTTTCACCCTCTTCTCGAAAGACCCTTAAAACCTCTATGCCTTTGCTTTCGCAATACTCCCGGCATTTCTTTTCTTGGTCTTCAAGCGAGGTACCTTTGACCTGCTCATTTGAGGAAACACGTGTATAGATGACGGCTTTCATATATAGCTTGTTTTACTCCAATTTTAGCCCCGATACCTTGACGAAAAGCTTATTTTGTGGTATTTTTCGGAGTCGATTTTTGCATCGGCCAACGCGGTCGAACGAGTCGATGTACCCTACAACCCCGAGTGGACAACCCATGACCAAGTTCGAAAAGGTTACCGCAATCGTCTCCATCCCGATCGTCGTGCTCGTCGCGGCCGTCATCATCGGCCTGGATATCATGAGCGGAATGTGGAAGGCAGACCTGATGGCTCTGGGCGGCATCGCCTTGATCATCGTTCTGTTCGTCACGGCCCACGTGGTCGGCCGTGTCCTGCGTGGTAGGTTCCAACCGACCAAGCACCTGTTCAACGAGTTTCTCCTGGGTGCTGTCACGGCGCTGATCCTGGACGCCGCATTCGTGGTCATCGCTGCGTTCACAGTGGGCTACCAGCCCTGGCTCATCTGGCTGCTCTTGCCAGGGTTCGCCATCGGCGTCCTCTGCCTGGCCGCCTGCGCCATGATCGGTGGCATAATGCAGAAGGAAGTCCCATGATCCAGATTACAGAACGGCTCGCCCAGAGCCTTGAGCCTTGGAAGGCCAGGCTGGGCAAGCTCACGCTCGCCTGCGGCATCGGAATGGTCCTGTTGGGCTTTCCTGCGCAGATCTACGCCAACTGGAAGGCGGGTGTGTGCGGGATCGATCCCGTGCTCATAGTGGTGGCGCTGATCCTCTACGCCGTCCGCATCCCGTACCAGGTCAGCGTCCGCGCCTGGTACCTTCTTCCAGCGGACGTACTGGGCCTCGTGGCCAGTATTGTCCTCGTCTACCAGTTCTTCACCTACTAGGAGGAGCACACCGTGCAACAGACCTTCAACGTGCTGGCGGGCGTGCTCTTCGTGGCCGCGTTTGTCCCGTACATCCGCGCCATCCTCAAGAAGCAGGCGCAGCCCATGAAGTCGACCTGGCTCATCTGGGCGACGCTCGACACCATCACCCTCGCCGGCATGTGGGCGAACGACTCGGTCAACGGCCAGATCACAGGAGCAATCCTGGGTGCCTGGACGGTCACGATCCTCGCTTTCAAGTTCGGGGAGTCCGGCTGGTCGCTCCTGGACAAGCTCTGCCTGGCTGGAGCAGCCCTGGGCATCATCCTGTGGCAGACGTTCGACAACCCGACCCTCGGGATGATGACGTCGCTCTCGGTGATTTTCCTGGGCTCCATTCCGACCTTCGTGTCGGCCTGGAAGGACCCGAACAAGGAGAACAAGCTGGCCTGGTGGATCTACTGGGCATCGTGCGTCTGCGCCCTCATCGGTGTCCCCAACTGGACGCTCCAGGACGCCGCCCAGCCCATCACGTTCTTCGCGATCGAGACAATCATGGTCTTCATCCTGACCTACCGGCCCATCAAGCTGCGTGTGACAGCGTGAGGACCTGCTGACCCCGCGGTCGGCGAGATTCACCCCTTCGGTGGCTCGCTGTCGGCGGGGTGTTTCTTTTAATCTCTTGGGTCATATTCCTCGCGGCTTGCCGCGATGCTTGCCTTGCGTACAATAACCGTACATGGGCAGATACATACACAAAAGTCACAACGTCTCCGTTCTTCTCTATCATTTC
>SCSL01000086.1 GCA_004298405.1 Patescibacteria group bacterium
CCATCGACGACCTGGTAGACGTCGCCTGGAGTGACGACGCGCAGGTATGAAGAAACAGCTTCGGAAGAACCATCTGCGTAGGTGACAAGCACGGACACCTCATAGATGGTAAGCACGTCCGGAGTTGTGAGATCCGACACATAAAGGGCGAGGGCGTCATCAAGACGCATGAGGTAGCTGTCCGACCCTATCATCAGAGTAATGACACTGACGCCGTCGGATATTTCTGACGTCGGAATCGCGACACGCAGGGTGCTCGTGGGAAGCACCTCAACCACACCGGAGCTGGTGGTTTGAAGCGTAATCGACTCATCCGCAACCTGGTACAGGAGATCCGTGTCACTGAGTTCCCCTCCCTCCGCACCCAAGGAGGTTGGTTCCTCAGAATCACTACAATCTGCTGGACAGGTCAAAGGAGACTCGTCCGTGGAACAAATGGCGTCTCCACAATACGGGAGGATGCCACAATCTGCGGGACAGGAATCCGCTGTTTCTGTCTCTGTACAGAGTCCGTCACCGCAAACCTCACCGCCAGGGGGTTCCGTGTAACAGTCTTCTGGGCAGGACACAGCGTCTTCTGTCTCACTGCAAATGTCATCCCCACATAATGCGGGCACATAGATATCTGGGGCCCTTGGAGTCCCTGACTCAAGAGCACCAGATGCGTATTGCCCGGCGTCATCGTATGCAAAGACACCGTAATAGTAAGTTGTGCCATTTGTAAGATCCAACAGGAGTAAGGACGTAACTAGAGCAGTCGAAACGGTGGTGCAGGAAGTATCCGTTGGACCGGTTGGATATCCACCCAAACATTGCAAGACGAGAATCCCTGCTAAGTCTTCATCCGTTGGGTTCGTCCAGCTCAATGTCAGTTCTTCATCTCCCTCTGCAATAGAGAGGTCCGAAACGTTTCCCGGTGCATCATCAGAATCCGTCGTGAACGTGTCGTCATCTGAGAACGCCTGATTGGAAGACGCGTCCGTCGAGAGAACCTGGAAGTGATACGTCGTCCCCGGTGTTAGATCTGTAAGAAGAACCGAGTGGGACGTGACAAGACTCGCGTCTGTTTCTGTCTCAGAATAGGAAGTCGTCAGCCCATAGGACACGGTACTGTCAGCAGACTCGTTGGTGGTCCATGTCACTCGCGCCGAGGTAGTCGTGATGTCGACAACCTCAATGTCAGAGATAACCGGATCGGTCTCATCAAGCGTCGTGAAGCTCTGCGTGGTAGACGTTGCCGAGTTCCCAGTTATGTCCGCGGCTCGAATTTGGAAATAATACGTCGTTCCTTCTGTAAGGCCCGATAATGAAATCGAGTGACTTGTGTAGTAGCCAGACACCGTTTCCGTTCCCAACTCGAAGCTTGTCGTCAGTCCATAATCCAGGATTCGCGTCGCTGGCTCATCTGTAGTCCAGCTGATCGTTGCCGATGTTGTGGTCACATCTGAAACGACAATGTTGGAGATGACGGGAGCTGTTGTATCGGTTTCACCACCACCATCACACCCCTCACATCCTCCACCCCCTGAGGATGGAACCGTCGCGGTCACTGCAAGGGAGTCGTCAGCCCCGATCGGAAGAATAATGCTTCCCGAATCACCAAATGTCCCGCCGAGGGCAACATAATAGTTGCCTGTGGATGATGGATTGGTAATTCGATTGAGCCCCGTTCCTGAGCTTGTTGCGTTTGTCCCGATCTCGATTGTGACGGCACTCGTGGCGGCTATAGCACCTCCATCGCCAGCACAGATCGTAATCGTGACTACATCTGAGGCAATCGCCACAGAAGCCTGTTCTGAGCCAGTACAATCCGCTGCGGTTGTGAGATCCGTCCCATCGTCGGCGACATCGATGTCGTCTTCTGTGAGGGAAGATGTATCAAATAATGACGCAAACGTCAGTGTAATGGTTGAGCCAAGTGAAACACCTGTTGGAGTTGTAAAGAGCACCCGATGGTTGGAGGCCTGCGAGGTCTGGAGCGTCGAAGGATAATCATTCGCGCTGGTGACCGTCGCGGCGGAAACATTCCAAGCACCGACAACAGCCGAGGTTGCAAGAACAGCAGCTAGTGTCAGTGTTTGAGTTATCCTCCTGAATATACGCACACATGAATTCGATTATCGTTTTGCAATTCTTTTGTAGAACAGGACTACGACGAGAATTCCCATCACGAGAAGACTCATGAGTTGCCATGGCATCACCCATACAATGGTCTGAGCCTCGAGCGTTCCTGTTTCTCCGTACGTAAGTGTTACATCTACTGTCACGGGTCCAATAGCGAGATGACGAAGCTGATACCCAGCAGCTGCAAACCAACTCGTATCACCATTGAACGTTACTTCATACGTTCGGGTCGACGATGGAAGGATCCTCCCCTGCGCCTCGTTTGCGTTCAGCACCCCAACCGTCTGACCAAAGAGACCAGTAAGTGTGATCTCTCCAACGGGCATGAGATGAACATTGCCCTGATTTTGCAGACGATACTGGAACGTTCCAAATGGGAGTGACGCATCTGATTGAGTTGCTGAGAAGTCGAGGAGTTCAAGTTTCTCAACTGTCTCACCTTCAACGGTGAGAAAGACGAGTATGGCCGTCTTAGCCTCAATCGTGGCGCCGTTTGAGGCGACAACATCAGAGGGGGCCGTTGAAACGGTTACTGCTCCGTAATAACTCCCTGACGCTTCGTCATCAGGAATAACCACCGTGAAAGGAACCTCAACCTTGGACTGAGCAGGAACGGGAACTTCACGAACAGGGAAGTGAATCCAGGAGAGAAATTCGTTTTGGTCTGACGTATCTGGAGTAAACACAGGCGTTCCATCCTGACTGTTCGGCTCAAATGCCAGAAGGTCAAGGAAATACACTTGCTCACTCGCTCTTGTGTTGAAAATAGTGAATGACGAGTTGATCACCTTTCCATCAGGTGAAGAAAGCTCGATCACACTTGGAGAAACCGCTGCCGCTTTGGCAAACAACGGACTCAACAGGAGAGCCAGTGTACAAATGAATAATGAAAGGTGCTTGTTCATACTAGAAATTGCCAGAGGCGACCAAGGAAAGAATTTGCGAGTAGCTTCCCTCTGGTGTTCCCTCGTCTATCGCCACCTTAAGCGTGATAAAGTTGCGACTTTCAGAAATAGCGGCAGATTCAGTAGCTACATCGACAAAGGTGGTTGAGACGGCTGTATCAGCTGTATCGAATGTGGAACTGCTAATGGAGGTGTCTGATGATCGAGCTCCATATTCCTCCGTAGCATTTGTGACAGAGCCATCCGCGACATCATTCACCTCATTTCCACCAGAACGAAGGTTTCCATCATCGATGACTTGAACCACATAGCCGTTATCATTGGCCGCTGTGACCTCAAATGCGACGATGGCTGTGACAACGGATGATGTTGATAGCTCACCAAATGCGACAGACGACCCCGTGAGCGGATAAACGTAGTCATTCGTTCCATCCACCGTTGGGACTGTTCCACCGTTCTTCCAGACATCGACGGTGATCGTGCCTGCTCCTAGGGAGGCAATCCTACCAATTGCGGAGATCTGGGAGGATCCAAGGTTTTGAACGACTGCAATAAGGTCGTTTACAGACAGACCGCTTGTACTGGCCGTGACCGTAAGGCCAGAAAGAGCTGTTGCGGCTCGACCTGAGCTCGTATTTTGAGCCAATGCCTCAAATGTAATGATCTGGTCATCAATAGCCGCACGGTATCCTTGTACGAGTTGGTACGACGTACTTGTTGAGGATCCAGCGATCGTCGACTCTGCCGTATCTCGTAAAAGGTAGCTCCCAGATGAGGAATCAGAACCTCCGGTGCTGACTGTATCCCACCGTATCTCGAAGTTCGTAGAGTTCATTGCCGCCTGCACAAAAGGCGTGCATACAAAAAACCCCACAACTGCAAAGGAGAAAATTCGGCTCCACATAGGCTTTACCTTTACAAAAACAGTATAGCATGAATACTAAATGTCGTCAAGACATTTTTATGCTAAAATTAGCCAATTTCCTGAGCATTGTAAGCTGATTTCTGTGGAAAAAGTGATCGATTTTGCCTTTTTTGGTTAAAACGGTGAATTTATCCACAGTTTTGAAATTTTGTCTACACTGGTTTAGCCAAATGACTATAAATTGGCGTGTCAGATAAGAAAATCGTCTTCTTTGTTTCACGTGAAACAAAAGAGCCGACTCTCGTCGGTTCTTTTGTGGTGGACCTGAGGGGATTCGAACCCCTGACCTCCGCAATGCGAATGCGGCGCTCTACCAACTGAGCTACAGGCCCGAACGAGTGGAGTCTCCGTTACGAACCCTTAGCACCGTACCCTCCATCTACTTTTACAATGCTTCCTGTCATAAAACTTGCCGATTCAGAGGCGAGAAAGCCAATAACGTTTGCAATCTCTCCTGGCTCAGCAAACCTATTTTGGTAAATTCGTTTTAGTTCAGACTCAACAAAGTCTTTTGGCAAATCTTTATTCATTTCCGTCATCACCCAACCAGGCGCGACAGCGTTTACACGTACTTCTGGTGCAAACTCAGCAGCCATATTCCTTGTCAAACTGATCAACCCTGCCTTTGACGCATCATAATCTACGGAATCAGGACAAAAGCTATCAATTCCATTTGATGAAACAACATTAACTATCGAGGAGCCGGAATTTTTCTTCAGATGAGCATAACTGTGTTTGGCGCAAAGAAAGGACCCGATAAGATTTGTCTTCAATATCTTCAGCCAGTCATCAGAAGTCTTGTCCATGAATGGCTTGTCGTCAACGATACCTGCGTTGTTTACGAGAACATCAATTCTACCGAAATGCGTTAACGTTTTATCAATCATTTCAATGACATCTGTTTCACGTGAAACATCGGCTCTAACAACAATTGCTCCTTGGCCAATTCCTCGAATTTCCTCAACAACCAATTCAGCCTCTTGAATTGACTTAGAGCAATTCACGACGACATCTGCGCCTAGCCGAGCAAAAGTAAGGGCAGTCGCTTTGCCGATTCCACGACTTGATCCAGTTACAATAACAATCTTGTTACCGAAACTCATATGTATCTGGTGTCCCCGGAGGGACTTGAACCCCCATCTCCAGCTTAGGACGCTATAGCTCTATCCAGTTGAGCTACGGGGACATTATGTGTCGTAAAATGATGAACCCATCTCATGCTATACTGTAATCTGAGCAACAATATCGTACTAGAACAAACATACTCCGTCAAAATATATGAGCACAGAAATTCTTATCGCAATCATCCTATTTCTTGTAATTTTGGCTGGTGTTGTTTTTTTTATTCTCTTACGAAGGCGGCCTGCCTCTCAAGATCAAACTAGCACCCAACTTCTCTCCCTTATCAATGATCTTCGACGAGAAATACAGGATTCAACAACGTCTCAGCGGAAGGAGGTTGAGGGAAAGCTGGATCTTATGCATGATCGAATGGTCAAAAACATGCAGGATTCCTCCTCAGCGCTTCAGAAGCATTTTCAACATTCCTTTGGCGTGTTCCGCGATGTGACTGAACGACTCACCAAGCTCGATGAGACAAACAAACAGGTTCTCAACTTTTCTGAACAGCTTCAAAGCCTCGAAAACATTCTAAAAAATCCAAAACAACGCGGCATCCTTGGTGAGTACTGGCTTGAATCTCTTCTCGGACAGGTTCTTTCTCCAAACGGGTATCAAATGCAATACCCTCTTGGTATTGATGAAACGAGCGGGCAGGCACTTATTCCTGATGCAGTCCTTTTTGTGAAAGATTTGTTGATACCCATTGACGCAAAATTTTCTCTTGAAAATTACAACAGAGTCTCACAAGAAACGGATCCCGAGAAGCGCGAGCTCCTTGAAAAGGAATTTAAATCCGATGTGAAGATGCGCATTGATGAAACCTCTAAATACATCCAACCGCAGAAGGGGACAACAAACTTTGCGTTCATGTTCGTTCCAGCTGAGGGGGTTTATCACAATCTCATCACGCATAATGTTGGAGCCGTAAAAGTAAACACACGAAATCTTATTGAATATGCGTTCGAAAAAGGGGTGATGATCGTCTCTCCGACATCTTTTTTTGCTTATCTTCAGACGGTTCTCCTGGGGCTTAAGGCACTTCAAATAGAGGATTCCGTCAAAGACATCCAAAAACAGGCGGAAAATCTCATGCGCCACATGAAAGCCTACGAAGATCACCACAATAGACTTGGAAAACAACTTGAAACAACACTCAGAACCTACACAAACTCCTCTCAGGAACTCAAAAAGATTGATAAAGACATCTATCGCGTCACTGAGGGCACGGCGGGGAGGGAATTGGAGCCTCTTGAGCTGAGCATTCCATCATCTGATGAAAAATAACGATGTCATGGGGGAGCAAGGCAACATGAGTAAGACATGAAGATCTCTTGAAAAAAACAGCGAAATTGTTATGCTTATGTTAGTCCCGCTATATGATCAGTGTGAGACATATAGGGGCTGGAGGAAAGCATGCGCGTCGTCCATGCCATGATGTTGCTCGTCATCTTCGTGCTCGCTACGGCTTGTTCAGAGCCAGGCGACTCCTTCAACATCATTTCGACGGATCCGAGGATCGGAGACGTGTCTGGTGATCGCGCTGCGCGCGATCCTTCCGGATCGATGGTTACTGACATCGTGGTTCTCGTCGTGGATACGCTTCGTGCCGATGCTTTCGGCTGTGGCACGGACGCGGACATGCCGTTTACCGAGGCTTTTTTTGCGGAGCATGGAACATGTTTCGCACGAGCCTCCTCATCCGCTCCCTGGACTACTCCCGGAACCGTCGGGGTGCTCTCGGGAACGCACCCGAGCACCAACCGCGTCTTCGAATACATCGGAACCTCGAATGTTCTGTCAGAGGATATCTGGCTAGCCGGAGAACTCCTCAAGGGATACGGGTTCAAAAGCGGCCAGGCCTCTGCCAATCCAATGGCTTGGCAACAGGCTGGCATCGAAAGCCGGTTTGACGAAGCGGCCAACCTTCCGCTCCCAAGTTCGGACGATCTCCAGCAGGAAAACGACCGAACGATTCTCGAAGGCTACGCTGATCTGCGGACGAAGCTCGGCCATAAGGCCGTCATTCATCTGCAACCGATGTCTCCTCACAGCCAGTGGTGCCCTACTGAAGCCAACACCTGGGTCACGGCCGAGGATGGTAAGGCTTACGACATTTGCCACCTCGACCCGAGCACGAGCGACTCGTTTCGAGAGGCTGTCCTTTCCGGCGACCAGATGCTCCTCGAGGCTGTGAAGTCTCTTTACCGTGAAGAGGTATCCTTGCTGGACATCGAACTGGCTAGCTTTCTCAGCTCCCTGGATCTCACCAGGACGGTGGTGGTGTTCACCGCCGACCACGGTGACCAATTCATGGAGCACGGCCGATTCGAGCACGGCAACTCGGTATTCCGCGAGGAGGTCCGTGTACCTCTAGCCATGGCCGGACCGCGTATTCCGAAAGGAACCTCGGTGACGGATATCCCTGTCTCAACCGTGGATATCTTGCCGACCATCTTCACCGTACTGGGAGCAGAACTAGATCCGCAGTTCGAGGGACGATCCCTCCTGCGGCTGGCAAAGGGAACCGATCCAAACGGTATGCTTGGTCGAGCGTACTGCGAAAACCCAGCCGGCAACGAGCAGATCCACTGGATGGACCAAGGGATCACGGTCTCGTTGCCCGAGGGAGGCATCTACACCCTGATCCGCAAGGGGGACGATGGAACAACGTACCTCTATGACGAGGTAGCGGATCCGGAACAGGAAATCAACCTGGCTGGAGATCCCTCCATCCAATGGATCTATGATCTGCTTCTTCCCATGCTCCCTACGGACTTCGGTCCAGTACAGCCGTGGGACGAGTGGATGGGGGCATTCTAAACCCCCGCCTTCCTGTGGCTTCGTACAAAACGCGAAGCCTTTTTTTAATGCCAGATGGCATATCACTCTGATGCGAATCCATCACTACGTACAAGTCATTGACATTCTAATCTTTTCAGCTATACTTTTCCTGTCCTAAATCGCCTCCCGATAACCAACACGCTCACATTGGTTAACCATTATGCCAAACCTCAAAAATGCCAAAAAGGCGCTTCGTCAAAACAAGACGCGTGCTGAGCGCAACAAAGTCGCCCTCGCCGAAATCCACTCGCTTCGAGTGAAGTTGCGCAAGGCCGTCACCTCCAAAAAGGTTGACGAGGCTGTGGAAGTTGCTCGCTTGGTTGGCAAGAAACTCGATAAAGCCGTGCAGAAAAATCTGCTAAAGCTGGGTACAGTTTCCCGCTACAAGTCTCGACTGATGAAGAAAGTCAACGCCCTCAAAAAGGCGTAAACAAAAACGGACCTGAAGAGGTCTGTTTTTTACTGCGTCAATTTCACCGTTGTGAGATCAACCGCCAGGTCGGCGTCGATCCCGCCTGTTTTCATCGCAAGGTCGAACTCGAAAAGGAGATCGTGAACCTGTTTGAGATGTTCGAGGGTAAAACCTCGAGCCTGAGCCAGGGCTTTTTGTGCGACAAATGGATGAATGTCCAGAGTCTTGGCAAGATCCTCTTTTGATACACGCGGATTCTCATCAAGCAGAGCGCGCGCACCCAACAAAATACGAACTTGCCGACCCAACATCGTCAATAAATAGTGATCATTGGCACCGCTCCATCGTTCTTCTTGTAAAAGTCGAATGGCATCGCCAGGTCGTCGTTGTGAAACAGCGTCGATGAGCTGAAAAATCTTTCCCTCAAAACTTGCATGCACCAGTTCATCGACCATGGCCACGGTAATAACCTGTCCATTCGCATACGCCACGAGTTTGCCTATTTCATTGTCCATTTGCCAAAGATCCGCTCCAATCCTCTCCACCAGTCCTCGCAGAGCGCCTGCATCAACGGATCCTCCACGCTCGGCTACGCGTTGCTGAACCCATCGATGTAACTCTGTCCCTTGGAGGAAGGGGAACGGATACTGATGAACTTCTGCCGCACCTTTTAGCGCGATGTAAAGTGGCTTTTTTTCAAGACTCTTTGATTCAACCGTCTCCCAAAACACGACAATGGTTGAGTCTGGGGTTTTCATAAATCCATCCACCCACGCGACCATATCTGCTTTCTTCATGGCATCAACAAGTCCACGCACAACAACCATCCGCTTGCGGCCAAGAAAGGGGAGTACGCGTACCGCTCCCATCACCTCTCCAAGCTCAAGTCCTTTTTTTGATGAACCGAGAAACTCCGACAAATTCAACCCGCTCTGATCATGCTTCTGGCGAAAAGCTCGAATCAGTTGTCGAACTTTCTCTTGGACGCGAAACGTGTCGTCTCCGTAAACGAATATGAGCATAATTCACTCAGATTATTCCAGGAATAAAATCTCCAAATGCTTATTGTTCTTGCCAATCTCTCAATACTTCTGGCTGACGGAGTAAGTACTCCGGTAATCCGTAATCTCGGAATCTCTTAGTAGCTTCCGAGTTTTTTGAGAGAATAAATCCATGAACAATTGTAAGTCCAATTTCCACGCATTGTTTCAAGGAATGGGCAGAATCGTCTTTTTTGCATAATGTGAACCAAAATGGAGTACGGTGTTCTTCCCCTTGACCGGACAACGTATCATATTCGCGATAAGGTCTTTCGTACGATCCTTTGAAACGACGAGAAGGGTACCAGTTTTCTATTTGATTACGCCAAAGGAAAGGGATAACGCATCCGCGCTCGGAAGCAGCTTCTTTTAGCAAATCAAGAAGTGGGTCCATGCCACAACCACCTTGATCAAACCAACCTTTGGCTATCTCTGCGATGGCTTGTCGCATCTTGTCAGATTTCAGAAAGTCAATAAACGAATCAAAGGCAGGGTCATCTGGACTCTTCGCGATTTCGAGACCGGTGTCGGGTGAAAAAAGTTCAAGTGCGCGCACAAATGGAATGCCTCGTTTATTCGTCCGCAACTCTGCGCAAACTTCATCAAAGATACGTTTATTCGCCTGGAGTTCCTTTATGATTTGGTCGTGATTTTCCGGTTGACGTTTCTTCCATACATGCGTTCCGTCATCGTTCAACTGTAAACCGAATTCAAAACGAAAGAAACGATCAACATGCTGGGCTTGTTTGGCACAAACATCCAAAAATGACAGCCGTAAGGGCTCATAAACATTGGGCCATGTGGCGGTGTCCAATTTCAAATCAAAAAGATCCATTCCTGCACGAAGTCTTGTCTCCATAAACGGCGCAAACTTTTTCTCCAGCATTTCACGGCACTTCTGCAAACGCACGGCTAGTTTGGGAAATGGCGTATCGACCAATAACGCCAACATCAACTCCCGACCCGCTTTTTCAAGTGGTGGTGGCCAAAAATTCAAAAAAACCTGCATCTGCTCTTGAATTTCTTGACACATGTCGTGCATACGTTCTCGATACGACTTAACGCCAGCAACAATTGGTTTGCCAAACAACAATCTACTAATTAATAGCCTTTTTTTTGGATTACCGTAATAATTTGCGTAATAATCTTCGATGTTTGACAAAACATCCTGGGGAGTCAGTCCTTCACGAACCATTGCAAATAGCTCATCTTTTAAAGAATCGAGATAGGAGACAGAATATGAGTCACGGTCGGTAATCCACCGCTCGTATTCAAAATTACCGGTAAACAAATGATTTTTTGCATGTTGCACTTCGTGAATCCGCATCGATTGTTGGTCAATTCTAAGGCCTGGTCCGGCGATGGCGATCCACGAGGTCCACGTTCCAGACAAACGCCAGATGAATTCGTTTATATATACGCCTTCAGACTGCCCACAACGTAACCGTTTTGTGTTTAAGCGTTCGAAATCCTCTTGCGTATCGCACAAGAGAATAAAATACGCGCCTTCACGGAAACCTCGGCAAGAGCCGGAAGGAAAGGTTTTGACAAGCTTGAAATAAATCCCGCGACCCAAAGTGTCTTCATATGTTTCTCGTGAGCGTGCCGGAAGGCTCTCAATGCCCATTTGAAAAAATTGATCCTCACATCTCATGGCGGATGCGGTATCATCAGCGTATCTGCGGATCACTCTCCGGTATTTAGTAGATAATTCTTTTCGTAATGGTTTAGGTAAATCCGATAAGTCGTCTTGGACCCAAAATCGCTCCCATGTACACTCCTCTGATTTCTGAATGGAACTCAAAAACGCCTCAATTCGCAAGTGAGTCTGGGCGGATTGGAACATTTGTTCAAACAACCGGTCACGTCGCTCGGCACGACCTTCCGTTTTAGGAATGGACGTTGGAGGAGACGCCATTTCAAATGTTTGCACCTTTCTTGGTACTTTTTTTTGACTCTCAACACCACTCATTGAAAATTCCTTCATAAAATGAAGTTAGTTTTCTCACAACGTAATTATTCACCTGCATATTTTATTTCATCTCTCCCCAATTGTTCCCTAACTCAATCTCGACAACCAACGGCACCTCAAAACTCGCGACGCTCTCCATCATCTCTTTGACTCCTACTGCCACAGGTTCTATCGCCGCTGAATCGACTTCCAAAACAAGTTCGTCGTGCACCTGCAAGAGCATTTTCGCCGGCCAATCGACTTTCTTTAGCCACCCATCCACACGCAACATCGCCATCTTTACGATGTCTGCCTGGGTTCCTTGAATCGGCATATTAACCGCCATGCGCTCAGCGCTTGCCACCAGCATTGGCACGCCTGACTGAATCTCAGGGAGATATCGTCGACGTCCAAACAACGTCTCCACGTATCCAACTGTGTGCGCCTTCAGCTTTGTATTGTCGAGATAGTCACGGATCGCATGATGAATCTCAAAGTAACGATCAATAAAATGCTTGGCTTCCTCCATGGTGAGTCCCGTCGATCGCGACAAACTGCGTGGACCCATGCCGTACAAAATCCCAAAGTTGATGGCTTTGGCGGCGCGGCGTTGCTCTTTCGTGACAAGCGCTTCTGTAACATCCCAAATTTCGGCGGCAGTTCGTGTGTGAATATCCGCCCCTTCTTGGAACGCTTGAATAAACGGCTTGTCTTTCGCGATCACGGCGGCGAGTCGAAGTTCGATCTGGCTATAATCGGCCGCAATGAGCGTCTTCCCGCGCGGGGCAACAAACGCTTTGCGAATTTCTCGCCCTAACTCGGTCTTGATTGGAATGTTTTGTAAATTTGGATCTGATGAGGACAGCCGTCCAGTCGCCGCGACGGTTTGATTGAAACTTGTGTGCACGCGACCATCTTTTCCAACAAGCTTTGGCAGTGCTTCCACGTAGGTTGATTGGAGTTTCGTGAGCTCCCGGTATTCGGACAACAGGGGAATGATCGCATGCACTTCCCAAAGCTTTTCAAGTTCTGG
>SCSL01000087.1 GCA_004298405.1 Patescibacteria group bacterium
GACGAAATGATAGAGGAGAACGGAGACGTTGTGACTTTTGTGGATGTATCTGCCCATGTACGGTTATTGTACGCGAGGCAAGCATCGCGGCAAGCCGCGAGGAATATGACCCAAGGGATTTAACTCGTTCCTCTCAACGCAAAGATCGCGATGAGCATGATGAGAAAATTAATCGCCGAAAGGACGCACCAGGTACAAAACGCCCGCAAGACAAACGCCTGCACGTACGTAAAGTAAAAAGAAAAGAGTGAGCCCAATAGCACAACCACCGTGGTGGGCCAAAACGGAATCACTCCCTGGATAAACAAAAACAGACTCACGGTGATGAGGACGTACATTGCTAATCCCGCGTAAGCATTTGGGAAACCAAACAGGCGGCTCTGCGGACTCTGTTGCACCTTCATGCACCACTCCGGCGGAAAGAACAAACAGTTCACCGGTGTTTTTGTGATGGCGTGATAGGAAAGGTAGATGGTGTCGATGAGTCCAATCCCCGCAACGACAAAGATGAGTGTTTGATACAGAGGCATAGGCTATGTGGGTAAGTAAGTAAAAATCTCATCGATGAGTGAGGGATCCTTGTCCGTCATATTTGTCCCGTGACCTAGGCCATGACGTTCAATGAGGACCGTCGATGGATTGAGACGATGGAGTTCGTGCACGCTGTCCCAAGATGGACGGTCATCATCATCACTGGCGACAAGCACAACTTTTTGGTTAGGTGCGAGTGACTGGATCGCATCGTCGGTTTTTACTCCTCGATAGTCCAGGCCTGGTGAGAGGGCGATCGCGAGCGGAAGGTCGTGATGCTCCGCGAGCGCTCGGATCGCCAAATTCGCACCGATGGAGGCACCGATAAGAATGATGCACGCGTCGTCGAATCCTTGCTCATGTGCCCACGTAAGTACGGCCTCCAAGTCAAGACGTTTTTGTTGTTGCTGCTCAGGTGTGAATGTTTTGTAGTCGAGCGTGCCGTCCATAGTGCTTTCCCCATGACCGCGCTGGTCAAAGGCAAGTGACGCATATCCATGCTCCAGAAGTTTTTCTGCAATCGCATCCCAACTCTCCTTTGTCGCCGGCATCATATGCAACAAAATAGCTAGTCTGTCCTGATTCGTATGTCGGTACGTACCAACAAGTTTCATCCCATCGGAACTGATCAGAGTGATTCTATGCATAGTCCTCATTTTTTTCATTCTATCAAAAATTTCCAAAACTTTCTTTCTTCCACTTATTCCGGCATAGTACAGAAAAGGAACCAATATGAGCCGTTCAAAACCCTTTATCATCAATCTCCTCCAAGACGCCGACATCCGCATAAACGGCTCGCGGGCTTGGGATCTGCAGGTTCACGATGAACGTGTGTTTGATCGAACGCTCGCCTATGGTTCGCTGGGATTTGGTGAGTCCTACATGGATGGTTGGTGGGATTGCGAGGCACTCGATCAACTGCTCACACGCGTCTTTCTGTCCGACATCGACAAAAAAGTTCGCAACTGGCGGACGCTCGCGTATGCCCTGACCGCTCGTGTGAGAAACGCCCAGCGCAAATCAAAGGCGTTTGAGATTGGTGAGCGACATTACGATGTCGGGAATGATCTCTACAAACACATGCTGGATCCTCGAATGGTGTACACGTGCGGATACTGGAAGGACGCGACGGATCTTGCGAGTGCACAGGAAGCAAAACTGGATCTTGTCTGTCGCAAGATTGGTCTGACATCTGGCATGCGCGTCTTGGATATCGGTTGTGGCTGGGGATCCTTTGTGATCTACGCGGCACAGAAGTATGGCGCCGAGATTGTTGGCATCACGGTCTCGAAGGAACAGCTCGCGCTGGCAACACAGCGTGCAGAAGGGTTGCCCGTTGAGTTGCGCCTCCAAGATTATCGCGACGTAACTGGCACGTTTGATCGGATCGTCTCCTTGGGCATGTTCGAACATATCGGTTATAAAAATTATCGAACGTACATGCAAGTAGCTCATCGGCTTCTTCCCGAGGAAGGTCTTTTCTTGCTTCACACCATCGGCGGAAACAAGTCTGTTCACGCGACCGATCCGTGGATTGAAAAATATATCTTTCCAAATTCGATGTTGCCGTCGATCGCTCAAATCGGCGCTTCAATCGAAGGGTTGTTCGTGATGGAGGACTGGCATAACTTCGGAACCGACTACGACAAGACCCTTCAACAATGGTACGCCAACGTTGAACGTGCGTGGCCAGAACTCGCCGATCATTACGGCGAACGCTTCCACCGCATGTGGTGCTTCTATCTGCTTTCTAGCGCTGCGACATTTCGTACAAGAAAGAACCAACTCTGGCAAATTGTGCTCAGCAAGGGAGGCTTAAAATTTGACACACCTCTTCCTCGTGTTCTATTGTCTTAATATATCGCGGCTTTGCCCGCATCATCCGTATGATCCTCACCACTAAACATTCAACAGGTCTCGCAAAGACCTGGCGCAACCAACTCATGGAATGATCCCTGAGCCTGATTGTGTTCACATAAGCAATCTTTCCGCTCAGGAGAGATTGTTTTCTTTCTGGAGGACGTCATGGAAACCCTTCGTGTGGTAGAGATCGGTGGACGCATCAAGGTCGCCGGCATGGGAATGGACCACCTGTTCGTCCATTCCGATCCGGTAGCACTGGAAGCCCATCTCAAGCATCTGCGGGATCGCCCGCCGATCGAGCTTCTGCAGGCCTTCTTCCCCAGCGACCACGACCGACTGCGTCAACTTATGCGCGGCGTCGGCTTCTACCGACCGGTCCTCAAAACGGACCAGGGAATGGCTGGCAACTTCCTGCCCTTCCTCATCGATCCCTATCGGGCGTCATCTGATCTCGTGCGTCGCCGGATCGAGACGGAGGAATTCGTCGCCATCCCCGAACCCCATGCCGATCTCTCACCGGAGACGGTTCGTGAAGTGCAGACCCAGTTCATTGCGGGACACCTGCGGGAAACGGCAGAGCAACTCGCCTCCATGGAACGCCGTCAGGCGAACAAGGGACGTCTTCCGTTCTTTCTGATCCGGCCCGCGCAGACCGATGAACCCATCGTGTTCGGACGCGACATCGTCGAACGAGTCGAGCAACTCGTTCAAGCGCTGGTCGCAAACATCGCCCAACGTGCGGGCGTGACGGACTCGGGTCTCATCTGGGCACAGCCGGACGTCTTCATCCTGGAAGACGGGACCGTCGAGATCGAGCGCCTGAACTGTCCGGACGTCGGCCTGTTTCTGCGCGGCTTCACCCATCCCTTCTCCCGGCTGTTGCCGATCGTTCAAGAAATCGTGGAAGGACTCGGCCACCATGTGCGTGACGCCATTCATCGAACCATTCCCGAGTCGATGATCACGGTTCTCACCCGCGACGAGGTGCTCGACAACGAAGAGGACCTCCTGGAGATCGGCGAGATCGAGGAACTGCGCCGTTTGTGCGCATCCCTGGGAAAAACCCTCCGCGTTCGACGCGTGAGCGACGTCGACGACATCCCGCAGGACGAACATGTCCTGCTCCTCAACCTGGACTATTCCTCCCCAGCCACGTGTCGACTCCTCGCACGTGCACAGGAGGGATCCCTGCGCTACTTCCCGGACCCTCGTTTCCAGCGGCTGTGTCAGATGACGACCGGGCTGTATGAGACGAGTCTCCCAGAGGCCTATCGCCGCTCGTTCCTCGAGCTTGCGGGCGCCAATCCAAAGAACGACTCAGCCCACCGCGAGGTTCTGGTCAGACTCAATGAACACCTCGAAGCGGCCGGACACACGACGCCCATCCTCTACGTTCAGGCCGGGAGCGAACTGATCCCCGTCCTGCGGAAAAGCCTCCACTCGTGGCGTCAGATGAAGAACCGCATCGAGCGTCATGATGGCCCCGTCCCCATCCGCTTCCGTCGCGTTCCTGCAACGCCGGAATCGCTCTTACTCACGAGCTCAACAGGCCCTCGCCTGCACGTGTACCGCTTTCTGTGCGTGCGCGGATCCTAACGGATAACGTATGCCAACTCTTCAGGAAGTTTCTTCCGATCATATCCTCGAAAAGGTCATGGCGGTAGTGCGATCAGCCCGCCGGTTGATTCGCGCCACCATGGACCTTGACGAGGAAGTTCGAAAGCCGCTTCCTGAAGAGTACTTTTTATTACTGCAGCAAAAACTTGCACAAGGCGTACACCTCTATCGTGTCGGATTCGGATCAGACGAGGCGATTTCCCTCTTTCTCCAACAACAACCTTTTTCTCATCCTGAATATCACTTTTCGATAAACAAAAAAGACCCCTATCGACGGATAATTCTGATCGACGACAGGATCCTGTTCTTCGCAAGACAAAAACAAAACAGCCGCCGGTTTTTTACCACCGACGACCCTCAATCTATTGCTGACGCTCTTTTCTATTTTATCCACGTCTCGAATTCGAGCGATGTGCAATCCATCTCGCCTTCAACCACGGCATCGTGAACGTCGAGATCATGAACCCAACTGCCGGAACGATGGAATTGAGAAATGGTCGAGAGATATCAATCGCCCACATGTAGAGTCCAAGTGCCAAGTACGTGAACAATGTGAGGAGAATACGTCGCGTAAGACTTGTCTCCCAAGCCTTATCGAGTTCGACATTTTGATTGCGCGCCTCAATGCGTGCGAGACGTTCGATGATTTGTTGTTCATTCATAGAGAATTTTTTACGAGAATGCCACGACCTGTGTATCCTTTGAGAAATTTTTTTATTGGCACGAAGCGCGCTTCCCAATTTTGTTCAAGAATCTTAGATGTGTGGTGAAC
Source organism: Patescibacteria group bacterium (assembly GCA_004298405.1). Lineage (GTDB taxonomy): Bacteria > Patescibacteriota > Patescibacteriia > UBA9934 > GWF2-40-263 > UBA12478. The sequence goes on from SCSL01000087.1 coordinate 4,784, forward strand.
GTAAAATCCTGTTACGTGACTATCCTCCTCTTCGTATCCAACTAAAACGGCTAAGTGTCCACCATACTTTTTCCAAAAGAGGATCCGCTCTTTGAGCGTCTTTGCATTTTTGAAAGCCCATTTGATCGAGACGATCGGGAGAGCGCCAGACGCTAATCCATCTCGCAATGCGTCCACGGAATAACGTCCTCGTCGAGCCACAAAAGAAAAAGATTCAATGAGATCCACAAGTCCGTCATGACTCCATCCTATGGCATCCGCATACATTCCCTTCGCGACCCCAATATCGATAAGCTCCTTCACTGAGTGTTGAACCGCCCCCTCGCGCAATCCATTCATCACCATCTTCGCGCACAACATTCCACACGAAGATCTCTGCCAGTATTCTGCCTCCTCATAACTGCGATATCCAAGATCCCGCCACGCATCTAAATCCCAACATTGAGTATAAAACGGCACATTCATTTTCATACGGTTTCTATCCTACCAAAAAGCCTCAATCACGACACGTCGAGCGATGCTCTCCCCGCTTTGCTCACGCGTAGAGTGGGATACTCGCCGGCGACTTTTTCGAGCTCGCCGGTGCGCACAAGGGAGGAAATACGAACACGCAAATCTGCCTCGGAAACGTCACGCAAAAGCCCGTGAACGGAAAGTTGGTCGTGTTTGTTTTGCAAGACGCGTTTATTGCGAGAACCTCTCAGCACCTCACAGATGTATCCCATCCCAAACCGTTCTCCCGTGCGCAGAACGGCGTTGAGAATCTTTTGTGTCATGGTGATGTCGCGAGGCTTGGTCTCGGTGGCTTTTACGCAATTGTCACACGCCTCGCACGAGGGTTGATCGTACGTCTCGCCAAAATAGGCCAGCATAAATCGTCGACGACACGTCATCGCCTCACAGTACGCAAGGACTTGCCGCAGTTTATCCCGTGCCCGAGCGCGTTCTTGTTCATCCGCGATCTGATCGATGAAATAATCCTGCTTGCGACGATCCGCGATTGAATAGAACAGCACGCATTCACTCTTCAACCCGTCGCGTCCTGCACGACCTGTCTCTTGATAATATGCCTCCATCGTCTTTGGGAGATCCATGTGCACCACCAGGCGCACATCGGGCTTGTCGATCCCCATCCCAAACGCAATCGTCGCAACAATAATCTTCACTTCATCGCGAATAAATTGCTCTTGCGTGCGCGTACGTACCTCTCGCAAAAGACCCGCGTGATACGGTAGTGCACGATATCCGGCGCGGGAAAGATTTTGTGCGAGCTCTTCGGTGTCCTTGCGCGAGAAGCAATAAATGATGACCGACTGATCCTTGTACCCGACGAGCATTCCTCTCAAGGACACGAAGGCGTTGTATTTTGGCTGGACGCGATAGTGAAGATTGGGACGGTTAAAACTTGAAATAAACGTCTTGGCATCGCGCAATCCAAGCGAACGTACGATGTCCTCCTTCACCTGCGGCGTCGCTGTGGCGGTAAGCGCAATGATGGGCGCCTCGGGAAACAGATCACGCACATCACGCAAGTTGCGGTACTCTGGTCTGAAGTCATGCCCCCATTGTGAGATGCAATGTGCCTCGTCAATTGCCACTAAACAAACGTCCAAAGACTCAAAGAATGGCCGAAAACTCGGGCTTGCAAGCCGTTCAGGAGCCACATACAAAAGTTTCACCTTCCCCCTGAGCGCCTCTTTTTGCACGCCCATGGCGTCGCTTGCGCACAAGGAACTGTTGAGGTACGCCGCCGGCACCCCGTTCGCGTTGAGTGCATCCACTTGATCCTTCATGAGCGCGATGAGCGGAGACACGACAAGCGTGATCCCGTCCAACAACAACGCCGGCAACTGATAACACAATGATTTCCCGCCCCCTGTAGGCATCAGTACAAGCGTGTCCTGGCGCGCCAAAACCGCGTTGATGATATCCTCCTGCAGTGGCCGGAATGCATCAAACCCGAAATGGGTTTTGAGATGATCCAGCATAAAAAAACAGCCTATGGCTGATACACATTTCGATCACTTATATGGAAACGCTACATCATTTTTTTGCGCCTGTCAAATACTATACAAACTGATTAGGCGTCTGGAATAAACCTCATCGAGATTGAATTAACACAGTGGCGCGTGTTCTTTTGTGTGAGGTTCTCGCCCACAAACACATGTCCTAAATGTCCCCCGCATGTTGCGCAAGCAATTTCTGTGTGCACACCGTCTGTGTCAAGGCTTCGTTTAACCGCCCCAGAAATTTCGTCATCAAAACTCGGCCACCCACAGTGGGCATCAAATTTATCGCTCGATCGATACAATGGCGCACTGCATTGTCGGCATACATAGGTACCGACTCGGGTGTTATTCACGTACTCCCCCGTAAACGGCGCCTCGGTCCCTTTTTCGAGGATCACGCGTTGCTCTTCTGGGGTCAGCCCCCCGTTCGCGTGTGAGGAAATTGGGTCGGGATTGTGGGTATTCATACTCCCCCATCCTACCAAAAATCTCCGATGAATGTGATTAGCAGATTATATTTCGAGACCTCTTTCCTTGTTTGTCTTAAAAGTGAAGAGTGAACTACGCGGAGGCTTGCCCCTGCGCAGTTCACGAAGCGCTTGTTCCCACTATCTTGGAAAGGGTATGCTTCCTATGAGCTTGCACGCTTTCTTAACGCGCCTAGGACAATCCCGACAAGAATCACGTCGATGATCACAAACCATAAGAACGTGTCGCCACTCATACCCCAGTACGTAAGTTTTGTCGCCCAGGAACAGAGTAGGACGGCGATATCAATCACGATGAGTGCAAGCAGGAGCCTCAGCCACGATTCCTTACCATAATGCTCCAGCGCACGCCAGTTGAGGTACGCAAGAATCGCGACTCCCACGACAGCCACGGCCGAAAGCCAAAGCGGAAGCGTGAATGAACCAATGACCACCGGCGCCTGGTAGGCAACGCGCAGGGCGTGCAATGCGGCAACGGACACAAAAATCGCCGTATTGACGATGAGAATGTTACGCATAGAAAAGATGTTAGGGACTTAAAGTGTGCTTCCATCTTACCAAAAATCCCCCACAAGGGGGATTTTTGCATTCCCGCTAACTTCTTATCATCTTGTAACTTAACCAAACCGCAATAGCGCCAAGAATCGCTAGTTGAACTGTGGGGGTTAAACCTGTTCCCAAAAATGGAACGAGTGGCATGAATGATTGATACGTCCAACGATTCGTCGCAAGGGCAAATCGCTCTAGTCCGACGCCAAACATGAAGGCGAGAACTACAGAAATCCAAAGAAATCGCCTGTCACGTGGCAAGAAAAACAGTGGACCAAATAGAAACATTGTGACGATTGCATCAACCAACGCCGCCCTCAGCAAAATAAATTGTGTGATCTCACCGCCCTGATACGAAACGTATAAAAAATGGTGCGCTTCCTCCCAAAGCACATTCAAAATAAAGGCGACACAAAATAAGAGAAGGATCTGTATCAGGGGACGGTTCAACATACACTCGATTGTATAAAATCCCATCGGTGGGAAATCAGAATTTCTTAAACCAATCATGGGTGGCGGTGAAGAGGCGATCTTGCATCGTCGGTGTATCGTCAAAGTAATGTGTGGCACCTTTGAGAATTTCAAGGCTCTTTGGTTCATGTGCATTTCCCAAGTACTTCTTGCATCCAGCAACCAGCACACCTTTTTCTGCATCAACAATCTTGAGTGGCGCATGGAACGATGGGGTAAGCCTATCCCAGTTCAGAGTGTCGATTTCGTCGGCCATCTTTTTCCCGATGATCACGTTCACGCCCCATCGCATGCAGTATCCATCTAACTCCTTCACATAGTTTCAGTCGTACAATCCAAACCGATACGTTGCATATCCAGCCTTCTGAAAAAATGCACACGCCCGCTCGTAGATCCCTTCGTTGATCGTACAAGGCAGGCCATGTACGACAATGACAGCGATCTCTTTTTTGAACCCGCGAGCTTGCCGTAAGCCGTATGTTTCTTATCGAGCTGAATATTGTATTGCTTCTCCATATTGCCCCATCCTACCAAAAATCCCCGATGAGGGGGATTAGGCCATGGCCAGAACTTGAACTTCTTTCTCGAGACGTTTCCCGAGCGTGTCGGATTGGACTTCCAGGTCGTAATAGCTCTGTAGGTTCATCCAAAACTCTGGTGATATGTTGAAGTAAAGACCGAGCCTCAATGCCGTGTCAGCTGTGACAGAACGCTTCCCCAAAACAATCTCATTTACCCGACGAGCAGGAACGTTGATGTCCTTTGCAAGACGATACTGGGAAATCTCAAGAGGTTCGAGAAACTCCTCGAGAAGAATCTCCCCTGGATGGATCATGGTCATCTTTCTCATATTTCTCTTCTTGTTTATTTGGAACCAGTAGTGTCCGGTTAATAATCCAACAAAGTTAGTTGTTTCTGCACCTCAGGTTCAAGGTCGTCGAGGTTGAAGTCAGAAAAAAGAGTATCTATGGGGGTTTTCTCAAACATCGTCACGC
>SCSL01000088.1 GCA_004298405.1 Patescibacteria group bacterium
CACAAGAGGCGACCGTTTGTTGTACCCCCTTAAAAGATCCTTTTCTTCCTCTGTGAGTTCGACTCGAACCATGGAATGAGTGTAACAGAAATCGGAAGTTTTGTTTTGAGAGGGCTATAGAATGGTATTTCTAATGAAAACCACCTTGTGAGGTGGTGAAGTCGTGTCGTGGATCAGGAGATGAGGTACTCGCGGTCAGGAAGGGATGCGTGCAACGTAATACGCTCGCGAAGAGAGTCCATGAGACTCCCTCCCAACACGACACTCGTTGAAGGAATGAGTTGTGGCACGCCCACACAGACGACCTGCCATTGATCCAGGCCGATCGTTGATGGTTGTTGATCTTGTGGAGGCATGAGGGCGCGACGAGTCTGACCGCGACGTTCGATTTGATTCCAGTGGTATCCCGCGTAATAAGTTCTTCTTGCACCTGTTCATCATGGGTGTCAGGGAAGAAGTCTGTTTCGGTTTTGGGGAGTACATCCGGTTCGAACAGGTAGAGAAATGCCTGATCGCACAGGAGATCTCCAAGAGAGACGTCTGTCCCTCCGACCGCGATCGATCCGATCGAATCTCCGTCCCGTGGGGCGTAATAGGTTAGATGTCTCTTGCGCAACACCTCTCGATTGGTCACCGCCATCCACAGAGCCATCCAAGCATAGGCTGGTCGTGTCAGGTAGATCCCGAAGATATTTTCGATATCGAAACGCGACGTTGCGACCGTTGCGTAAAGATGCGCGACGGGGGAATTCTTCCCGTTCGCGTATGCTTGATTGCGTGCGAGCAGATCCTGAAGGTCTTGTTCACGCGAGATCACCTTACGTTTCATGGCGCCTCCATGGGGCATAGTAGAAGAGTCTCCAAAAGAGGGCAAATGTATTTGAGAAATACATTCAGTCCTGAGCTTGAGGACAAAAACGTGAATTAACTCAAGACTCATGATAAAATAGAACAGCTATGCAGACAGAGGAGCTTCAGATCAATATCGGTTCTCCCCAGCTTGAATGGGAGGTTGATGAATATCCCGCGCATGATCGCTCGAAGCGTTGGTACATCATCGCGGCTGTTCTTGGGGTCTCGCTTATTGTGTATGCCGTTGCAACCGCGAATTTTTTGTTTGCAGTTATCATTCTCATGATCGGCGTGATCACTCTACTCACAAGCTTTGTCCCTCCTGACCGTGTCCCGGTGGTGATTACCAATACAGGCGTGGTCGTCTCGGATATGTATTACGACTTCCAAGCGATCAAAGATTTTTCGATTGCCTACGACCCACCTCATGTGAAGAATCTCTATTTTGAATTTCACTCTCCTTGGCATCCGCTTTTAACAGTTCCGCTGGAGGATACTGACCCAAATGAGGTTCGCGATTTGCTTCTCCCATACTGTTTAGAGAACTTGCAACGCGTGGAAGAGAACTTGACGGATGTGCTCCGAAGGCTGTATAAACTCTGAGTTCTTGCGGTCGTAGCTCAGCTGGATAGAGCATCAGCTTGCGGAGCTGAGGGTCGGAGGTTCGAATCCTCCCGATCGCACCACGAAAAGACGCCACACAGTGGTGTCTTTTCGTTTGTGCTACTATTTTCATGATATGGCCATTCATTTGAGCTCGCCGGTTTCGGATCTGCCCGGTCTTGGGAGCAAGGCGGTTGCGGATTTGAAGAGTCTCGATATTACCTCTGTGCGAGATCTTTTGTGGTATGTCCCATTTCGATATGACGATTTTTCTCGCATAGTCGGAGCAGGGAAGGCCAGAGCTGGGGAGACGGTGACCGTCATAGGGACGATACAATCGATCCAGTCCAGGTCGGCCAGGAACAGACGAGTGAAGCTTGTTGAGGCGGTCGTCGGTGATGAAACGGGAGAGTTGAAGATCGTGTGGTTCAATCAGTTATATCTGGAGAAAACCCTACCGGTTGGTTCCAAGGTTTCACTCGCGGGTCGGGTTGATGGACGATTTGGACGATGTCTTACCAATCCAATCATTGAACGGGCGGGTGAACAGACACACACGGGTCGGATCGTGCCTGTGTATGGACTCACAGGTTCGCTTACTATGCGTCGACTGCGCGATGCGATGCGTGCTGCGCTTCCCGCGGCTGAGGAGTTTCCCGACTGGCTTCCAAGACATATTGTTGAACACGAAACGTATCCAAGTCTCTCACGTGCCCTGCAAGGAGTTCATTTTCCCGAGTCACAGAGCGAACTTGATGCGGCTGTACAACGACTCAAATTCGATGAGCTTTTTTTGCACCAACTGATGTTTGCCCGCGTCCGTGTCGATAGAGAGAGAAAGGCTTCGACCGCGATTCCTCTAGATCAAGGTTTTCTCAAAGCGTTTGTCGCACGGCTTCCGTTTGAACTGACGACCGCGCAACGAAAAGCTATCTGGGAAGTTGTTCAGGATTTAGAGAAATCACATCCCATGAATCGATTATTGGAAGGGGATGTGGGAAGTGGAAAAACGGTCGTGGCTGCGGTTGCCGCGGCGAGTGTGCTTCATGCAGGCTCACGAGTCGTTTACTTGGCACCGACGGAGATTTTAGCGACGCAACAGCACACGGCGTTGTCGAAGTTTCTCGAGGAACCGGTTGGGTTGCTGACACGGACGATGTGCAAGATTGGTGACAAGGACGTCACACGCGACGAACTCCTCGAGGCGCTGCAACTCGTAACCACCCCTAGCCCCTCCTTAAAAAGGAGGGGGACCGGATGTGTGGTCGGAACCCATGCGCTTCTTCAAGATCGTCTGAAGGTAAGTGATTTTCGACTCGTAATCGTGGACGAACAGCACCGGTTCGGGGTCGAACAACGCCATGCCTTATTGCATACCGATGAGCAGTCTGCGCCTCACTTGCTTTCGATGAGTGCGACGCCGATTCCTCGCACACTTGCTCTCACGGTTTTTGGAGACCTCGAACTTTCGATCCTGAACGAGATGCCGCCTGGCCGAAAACCAGTTGCAACAGCCGTCGTGTTGGAGCCTCAGCAGGCAGGGATGTGGAAGCATGTGCGCGAGCAACTTGAAATGGGAAGACAAATATTCGTTGTGTGTCCGCTCATCGACCCAAGCGATAAGCTTGGTGTGAAGTCTGTGGCTGAGGTTGCCCGAGAGCTCAAAAAAGGCACGCTCAAGGACGCAAAGATCGAGACGCTCCACGGTCGTCTCAAAACGGATGAGAAAGAAAAAGCAATCGAGAAGTTCCGCACCGGCAAGATTGATGTCCTCGTCTCAACGACCGTCGTTGAGGTCGGGGTGGATATTCCAAATGCGTCTGTGATGGTGATCGTCGGAGCGGAACGATTTGGACTTGCTCAACTTCATCAATTGCGTGGTCGAGTTGGTCGATCAGACATCCAGTCCTACTGCTATCTTCTCCCTGAACAACTTTCGGGTACAAGCGAAGCACGCCTGCGAGCCATGGAGGAAACGACCGATGGGTTTAGATTAGCTCAGACCGACCTCGAGCTACGCGGGGCAGGGAATGTCTTTGGCAGTGCTCAGTCTGGTTTTGCTGATTTCCAGCTCGCCACGCCGGCAGATACCAACATAATGAAAAAAGCCCGCGACTACGCCACGGAGCTTTTGGCTAAGGATCCCGATCTCGACGGTCATCCACTCATTCAGGAACGCATCGAGAGACAATTTAAGATGGTGCATTTGGAGTAATGGACTCTTCTCAGGTCTTCTCAGGGGCTTTAGCCCCGTTTTGTGGCGAGTGACGTGACCCGTCCGGAACGCCACTAAAGTGGCTGAGAAAGATGAACGGGAAATTTTCTTAGGGGCTTTAGCCCCGTCCGAAACGCCGCTAAAGCGGCTGAGAAAATTTTTTACAACTCCCTCACATTTCCTACCTGCCTTACGACGATCTCTACTTTCTTCATTTTCGACTTCGACGGGATTACGGCGTTTGAGAGTCCTAATCGAGATGCTTCCATGAGACGGCGCTCAACAAGAGGAACAGAACGTACTTCACCGCCAAGTCCAACCTCACCCATGTAAACCGTTGCGGATTCGTCCGCGCGGTTTTTGAATGCTCCCGTGATGGCTGCACAAATGGCAAGATCAGCGGCTGGCTCGGCAAGGCTCATTCCCCCCACGACGTTCACAAATACATCTTTGTCACCGAGCTTGAGTCCGGCTCGTTTTGAGAGAATCGCCACGAGCATCTGCAATCGGTTTGGATCAAATCCAGACGCTCGACGAATAGGCGTGCCATAAAAGGCTGTTTCGACTAAGGCCTGTACTTCCACGAGGAATACTCGCGATCCTTCGACTGTCGCGGCAATGACTGAACCAGGAGTCGCGGAGCGTTCAGAAAGGAATCGTTCAGACGGATTTTCCACGGCCACGAGTCCACCCTCGGTCATCTCGAATACGCCAATCTCATCAGTCGCCCCAAACCGGTTCTTGGTCGCGCGCAACATTCTGTAACTGTGGACCGGATCGCCTTCGAGATTTACGACCACATCGACAAGATGCTCAAGCGTCTTAGGTCCGGCGATCGAGCCGTCCTTGGTGACTTGGCCAACTAGGAGAATCGAGATGTCTGTACGTTTGGCAAGGTCGAGAAGGAGGGCAGTGGCGTAGCGCACAAGAGTCGGCGTTCCGGCGGTTGAGTCGAGTTCACAAGAGGTCAGTGTCTGTACCGAATCGATGACGGCCAAGATAGGTCTTTCCTTTTCGATCGTCGCTATAAGTGTCTCAACAGGGTAGGGTTCCAGGAATCGTATCGAGTCGGTATTTTTTTTGAGTCGTTCGAACCGCGCTGCCAGTTGGGTCGGGGATTCTTCGCCGGAGATGTAGAGAACGCTTCCACTCTTCTCAGGGGCTTCAGCCCTGTCTGCAACGCCACTGAAGTGGCTGGGAAGGGAGGAGGGATTCTTCTCAGGGGCTTCAGCACCGTCGAGTCGGGACGCCACTGAAGTGGCTGGGAAAGCTCCTGCGATTTGCGCCACCAAGGTCGACTTTCCAATTCCAGGCTCACCAGATAATAAAACCAACGATCCCTTCACGATTCCACCACCAAGTACTCGATCGACTTCTGCATCCAATGTGCTGAGTCGATCGGTTTCGTTTTGTTTTGTGATATCGCGGAGGGGTGTGCTCTGCGCCGGTTTCGTTCGAGCATTGGTAGCCGCAGGCTTCAGCCTGCGTTCGGCTTGTTCCTCCACAAGCGTTCCCCACTTGTCGCAAGTAAGACATTTCCCAGACCATTTCGACGACTGGGCGTCACAATGTGTACAGATGAACATAGCTACGGCAACATTTCATCCCCTCCGCTTGTGGTCGCAGGACTGCTACTTTTCTCTCCATACTCAATACACGCGAGAAGATCTCCACCCGCGACATTCCATGTTATATGGACGTGTGGACCAGAGGTATTCCCTGATTGTGTCACAGGTTGACAAGTACAGGATTCTTTTTTGGTTGGGTCTGTACAGGCGGTTCCGTTCACATCACACCAACCTTTTTTTGCAGATGTCCAATTAGCCGGTGGCTTTTCTCCGGCGCAACAATCTCCCCCAACATGACCAATAATGTCTCCTTGTTTTACCGTGCGACTTTTTATATATGTTCCAGAATCATCGAGAAAATCTTTTGCATGACAAATGGATATGGTTGCTCCGGTCGCGCTTCCTGTCCCAGTTAATGCAATGGTGTTTCCGCATCCATTGGACGTAGTCGTGCTGGTCTTATAGGTTACTTTTCCATCAAATGGGGCGCGGATGGAAGATCCCCAGCCTGCCGCGTAGTCAAGGTTTATGATTTTTTTGTAGTCACCTCCAGCTCCACCATCGAACCAGTGGTGTTGCCCACAGATTGGCTGGTTCCCCGTGGGTGATGCTACGGATTGCGATATGGAACATTTTCCTTTTGTTTTTGCCGTTTCAACAATTGTGTTGCACGCGTTACGACTCGCCGTTCCGGTGATTCCCTCATCTCCAGATGTGTATAGATCAAGGGCAATTTCTTCGACTGGGTCTAATTCTGGAAATTGGAGCTTGATCAGATTTGGGTTTACCGTAAAGAGAATAATGTAGGAGCAAATAAGAAGGACAAGTCCTGTTAATGCATTCTTGATTCGTGTTTTTGCCTTCCCTATCGCTTCCGCTGATGTGCCTCCCAGTGTCCATTGCAGTCCACTCACCATCATCATCACAATAGCGATTGTTGTGGATATCCCTAAGAGGTAGATATAGACTCCCGCAATATAGTCTCCAAGATAGTTCACCTTGAGCACACCATCTTCAATCAATCCATCACTAAACGTCACGGTTGGAATATCGATGGACAATATCGGTTTGAGTAACTCTTTGGTTGAGCTTGATTTGGAGGATGTTGCGGCCGATGCCGCTTCAGCTGCCTCTTCTTCTGCAGCAACAGCCTCATGCTCTGCAGCGCTCTCAGCCGCAACTCGGAGACATTCTCCACTCATGTTCTCTGCATATTCACTTTCCGCATCTTCAGCGAAATCCGTGTCATTGACGCCTCCAAAATTTGAATTGCAGTATTCTTCGCATTCATTAGCATTGTCGAACTCATGTCCATCAGGGTCGGTAAAACGTTCACATGTATCCGTATATTCCCCACTAGGATAATAGCAGACACAAACACGCTCGGCAGCGTAGATGTTGGCTGTCGGAAGCAGGAGGGCGAGAACAATAAGAAAGACAAATCGTTTCATGAGCTAGGGAGATTTCAACATGGTCGCGACGAGATCAACAAGATCCTGAGTCGATACAGCGCCAACCAGCGTTTGGTCACCGATAAAAAGTGTCGGGGTTGCGGTAAGTCCAAGAGCGAGACCTTCTTCATAATCTTTTTTCACAATCGGAAGCGTATCGCGTTCATCATAACAACTCTGGAATTTTTTCACGTCGAGCTGGAGATCCTGAGCAATTTGAGTAAATTGAGACTCGCTTACATAGGACTGTCGATCAAATAGGGCGTCATGATAGGTCCAGAAGGCTCCTTGGCGATCCGCGCAGTGCGACGCGATTGCCGCAGGAGTTGCAAGTTCATGAGCGGATTCATTTGGCATATCCTTCCAGACAACCCGAACATCCTCTGGAAAAGTTTTGACTAAGACCTCTAATGAATCGGCAAGCGTGTTACACGCAACACATTCGAAATCTCCAAATTCCACAATTGTGACGGTTGGTTCTTCAGCCCCTTTTGCCGGATTAACAAATGTCAGGGTCGGTTGGGTAATGGAACCGACTTCGATGGTTGATTCAGGGATCGATATTTCAATCGGTTGATTCCGAAACCAAAAAAAGACAAAGACCATAAGCCCAAGGACGGCGATCGACAAAAAACCTAGCCAGCGGTGTTCCATACGTTATTCGAGTCGCATCAATTCAAGTTGACCTGAGATGTTGGTGAAGTAGATCAGGGATTCATCTTGTGTGACCTGAAGATTATCCATGCTTGTTTCCTCCGCGGGGATCGCGATCAGGGTGGATGTTCCGGCAGAGAGATCTAGTTTGTACAGGGCATCGGGTTCGTTTTCATAAAGCGAACGTTGCAGTCCTGCATTAGGAGGCAGATCAAGGGGAACGGCGCAATAGACGATCGAGGCAGAACTCCAGGTACATTTATCAACCCACGTGTAGATGCCTAATGATTGTCGGTTGTCTCCCATGGTGGAGGAAGTTGCGTCCACAATCCATAGGAGGGGTCGATCACTACTGTAGCTTCCTACCACGGAGTAGAGGAGTTGTTTCCCGTTTGGGGACCACAGCGAATCAAATCCAAGTCCCTCCACCACAAGTCCTTTGAAGTTTTCTTGGTTCTTTCCTACCGGGTAGATCACGTTTCGTTCAAGCCCTCCTTGGATGGCGTTTGACGTATCCGCAAAGGCAATGACTTGGTTATTGGGTGACCAATTAACGTCCACCTTATCTTCATTTTCTCCCAGAGCCTGGATACTCTGAGCCTGTGATCCGTCGTCGCTGGTGACCACGAGCCATCGATTTGCTGGATCAAGCGCGATGCTTTTTGCAACGATCTCGTCAGAAACAGGGGAGAAGTCAAAGTCTTCCCAATGGGATGGGAGAGTCACTTGGACTTCGGAATCAAAGTTATAGACAATATTTGAACCATCAGGAAATTCGATCAAGGCTTTGTTGGAGTCCTTATTCCATTCGACGGTTTCGGCAGAAGGGAATTGGGTATTGGAGAGGGCGACGACCTTTCCGTTTTCATCGATGGTATAAAACCGACCATCCGAAGCATTGTAGTAGTTCATCGATTCACCATCGGCGCCAATCACAACATTGTAAACCGCTCCCGTGGTAAGTTCGGTTGTTTGTGTGAGGCCTCCTCGCGCGACTTCATCTGCCTCTTCAAGTCTTCCAGCCCCCGCGGTACCCTCAGCTTGCTCTCGCGCCCGGAGTTCTGCTTCAACGGCACTTGGAAGGGTTCCGGTTGGAATTTCCGTAGGTTCTTCGACGGTTGGTTCAGGAGGGGCGGGTCTGAAAAAAAGTGTGTAGAGGATGAACGAAAAAACAAATACCGACACGATAAATCCACCTACAAGCAACAGTTTTTTGGTACGTTCGGTCATAGGAGGTTTTTACAAGCTCAGACTTGATTTTATTATACCACCCAAACACAGATCTCCGTCTTGTCCTTGTGCTAAGGAAGCCCCGACCTGAGCCGTTTCCCCGAGCGTGGATCCCGTTATTATGGAAATGTCATGGACTACACATAATCCGACTGAGAGGAAGAACAAAATAGCAAGCACAAGGACGATATCAGCGACCACGATAAATCCGCAGAGAATAAGCGCATCCTTATCAACCGGCATGGGAATAGGATCCCAGGAAAGAGGCGAGATGAAACGACTTTTTCCTTTGGCAAAAAATTTTCCATACACCATCTCCAGATTGAGCCATCCTAAGGAAAAGATGTAGAAAAAGACCGTGAAGATGAGTGAGATTCCAGCGGTGGCAGTATCCAATGCGGATCCAAGTAAATTTATCACATAAAAAGTTCCTCGGCGCATTGTGGATTTTGCCAGCTCCTCTGTTTTTTGGTGTTGTTTTTTTGTTTCTTCCGTGGCTTCCTGTTCTTGCGCTTGTTGCTGTGCTTCTGCCTGTTGCGTAACTATCTGTTGCGCGATGATGCGTTGGCGTAGAGTGTCAAGACGGGATTCTTCTGTGAATTCTTCTGATTGGTGTTGTTGGGCTATAGGAGAAACAACCGGACGACGAAATCGTGCGGCTTGGAGTTTGGCTTTTTGTTCCTCCGGAGTGGCCATAGAGGACTAATGTCCTTTTGTCACGGTAACGGTTTCACCTTTGAGAGACACGCACAGCGATGTTGGTTGGTCTTGTCGGCTGAGGCGCTCCGCAATCTTGTGCTCGATTTCGTTTTGGATGAGTGTGCGGACATGGCGGGCGCCGAATTTTGGTTCGAGCTTGGCGCTGATGTGGCTTGTGAGGTTTTTGTGGAGAGTCACCGTGAGCCCTTGTGTCTGGAGTCTGACCGCGAGTTCGGCAAGTTGCTTCTCAACGATACGCATGAGAACGTCTTGCGAAAGCGGTTGGAAGATACAGGTGTGGTCAATGCGGTTGAGCAGTTCTGGACGGAATCGATCCTCCAATTCTGTTCGAAGGTCTTGGTTCATGGCGACCGTACGGTCGGTCTGTGTCCCCATAAATCCCATGTCCCCACGTTCAAATCGTTCAAGTCCGACATTGGATGTGAGCACAATAATGGTGTTTTTGAAATTGATTTTGCGCCCGGTCGCGTCTGTGAGTTCGCCTTCTTCTAGAATTTGTAAAAGTAAATTCTGGACATCGCGATGTGCCTTCTCGATTTCATCGAATAGAACGACACAGTACGGTCGTTGTTTAATACGATCCGTGAGATTGGCACCTTCTTTGTAGCCGACATAGCCAGCAGGAGCTCCAATAAGTTTGGACATGGTGAAGCCTTCGGCGTACTCACTCATGTCCAATCGAACAAAATGTTGTTTGGTATGGAAGAGAATCTGTGCGATGGTTTTGGCGAGCTCGGTTTTTCCGACACCGGATGGACCAAGAAACAAGAACGAAGCGAGGGGACGGCTTGGATGCGCGACCCCCGTCTTTGCTCGACGTAGGGCGCCTGCCACGGTGTCGATGACACGCTCTTGTCCCAGTACATTTGTGCGCAACTGTTCCTCCAGTTGCAGAAGTCGACTTTTATCCGAGCTCATAAGATCCTCAAGCGGAATGCCGGCGGTGCGAGAAACAACGCGTGCGATATCATCAGGGGTAATCGCGGGGATCGGGGAAACATCCTCTTCGACCGCGAGCGCCTCAAGATGCGCGCTCAAGCGAGATTCCTCTTCTTTGAGTTTCAGGGCTTCATCGAATCGTTCCTCCACCACCGCCTGGCGTTTTGTTTCTTTCAGTTGCGTGAGCGTCTGGGCGAGTTCACGTTCTTTTTGGATCGGTCCGGGGTTGAGATTGTGTACACGCGTCGCCGCCGCGGCTTCGTCAATAAGATCGATCGCCTTGTCAGGGAGTTGTCGATCTTGCACGTACCGACTCGAGAGGGCGACCGCACTAGAGATGGCATCATGCGTAATGCGTACGCGATGGAACTGTTCGTAGAAGGGAGCAATCCCTTCGAGAATTTCCAAGGTTTTTTCTTGGCTTGGTTCGTCAATGAGAACGGTTTGGAAGCGACGTTCCAGTGCTGTGTCTGCTTCGATGTGTTTCTTGAATTCGTTTGGTGTTGTGGCGCCGATACACCGGATCTCTCCGCGGGCAAGAGCCGGTTTCAAAATGTTGGCGGCGTCCATTGATCCAGAAGCCGCGCCGGCGCCAACGATCGTGTGCACCTCATCAATGAACAACAAGATGTCGGAGTCGGCTTTTACCTCGTCTACGATCTGTCGTAATCGTCCTTCAAATTCTCCACGATACATCGTTCCTGCAATGAGAAGAGCCATATCAATCGAGAAGATGCGTTTGTGCGCTAGTACCGGTGGAACCCGTCCTTGGGTGATCTGTTTGGCGAGACCTTCCACGATGGCTGTTTTTCCCACGCCGGGTTCTCCCAAGAGCAGAGGATTATTTTTCGTGCGGCGACACAAAATTTCCATGACGCGTTCAATCTCTGCTTGACGACCAATCACAGGATCAATTCTTTTTTGTGCTTCCGCACTGGTGAGCTCCAACGCGAAGTATTCGAGGGCGGAGACTTTCTTTTCCTCCTTGTTTTCACTCACACCTTCCTCTTGTTTGTGTGGTTGGGTCATGACCATTTTTCCAGATTCGGTCCCTGTCCCAGCGGTGAAGTCTGGAAATTTAGACGTGCTTTTTAAGACGACGGTGAGTTGGGATTGAAGTTCCTTTAGATTGATTTGAAGTTCAGCAAAAAAGCTGCCGGTGATGGATGGATTGATTTGCAAGATACCGGAGAGGAGATGCTCTGTCCCGATATAGCGATGCCCGTAGATATTTGCGGTGAGGACGGCTTTTTCCACGATGCGCTTTGCATCATCGGAGAGTTGGAGAGTGAGTCCGCTCGCATCAGAAAGGACTCGGGTCCCTTGATACGTGCCGACCAATTTTTTGAGATCCACTGTCTTAACCCCGCTCTTTTTGAGAATTTCTTCAGCGATGCAACCTTTTTGTGTTCCCAGCGCCCATAAGAGATGTTCTGGTTGGATCGTTTTTTGATCTTGTTCAACCACAAGACACAATGCACGCGTAAGGACATTTTTGAGATGGGTAGAAAATTTATCAACGATGTCATGACTCATAGCATCTGTCTGAGTTTTTTGATGCGCTCCTCAATCGGTGGGTGGGTGCTGAACAGCTGTTCGAATTTTTTTGTCACATGCGGGTCAAACGGGTTGGCGAGGAACAAGTGAGCGGTCGCATGGTTGGCGCGTTTGAGTGGTTGATCTTGTCCAGCAATTTTTTCCAACGCACGGGCAAGTCCTTCTGGATATCGCGTCAGAAGGGCTCCATCGACGTCGGCAAGATATTCGCGTGAGCGTGAGACGGCAAGTTTAATAAGCTCGGCAAAGAGGGGAGAGAGGATCGCCAGGACAAGACCGATCAGCAGGAGGATGCCAGCGCTTTTGTTTTCCGAGTCCCGACCTCCCCAGAACATCGATCGCACCAGCATGTCTGAGAGAAGCAAAATTACGCCGACCAATACAATCACGATGGTCATGACACGAATGTCGTAGTTCTTGATGTGTGAGAGTTCATGAGAGAGCACACCTTGGAGCTCTTGGTCGTCAAGCATGTCCATGAGTCCTGTGGTCACAGCGATCGATGCATGTTGAGGATCGCGACCAGTGGCGAAGGCGTTCCCCGCGGGATCGTTGATGAGGTAAATTTTGGGTGTTTGCATGCCGGCCGTGATCGCAAGATTTTCGACCATGCGGTACAGCCGTGGGTTGTCCGCCTTTTGGATCGCTTTCGCTCCAGAAGTTGCCAACGCGACTTTATCACCATGGAAATACCCGATGAGGTTCATCCCTGTGGCGAATAGCACCGCCACAATGAGTCCGATGTTTCCGGTATTCGTGTACTCCCCGAGGATCCAACCCAAACCCACGATCACGATCGTAAAGATGACGATCAGAAACCATGTCTTGCGTTTGTTGGCGGTAATTTGGGAGTACATATTCATCAATTCTCAGGGGCTTTAGCCCCGTCAGTCCAGACGCCGCTAAAGCGGCTTGGAAGGATGAGTGTTAAAACGCGACCTGCGGTGCTTCCAATGCAACGTCAGGGGCGTCAAAGAATTCGCGTTTCACAAAGCCAAGCATGCCGGCGATCATGTTGGTTGGGAACACTTGGAGCTTTGTGTTGAAGTCGCGAACGTTCGCGTTGTAGAAACGGCGGGACGCCATGATCTTGTCTTCGGCATCGGTGAGTTCATGTTGGAGCTGGAGGAAGTTTGTTGAAGCTTGAAGTTGTGGGTAGG
The DNA here is from genome assembly GCA_004298405.1 of Patescibacteria group bacterium. Taxonomy (GTDB): domain Bacteria; phylum Patescibacteriota; class Patescibacteriia; order UBA9934; family GWF2-40-263; genus UBA12478. The sequence continues at coordinate 12,950 of SCSL01000088.1, forward strand.
CTTCGGAGACGGCAAAGAGCGATTTGAGTGTCTCGCTCAACATATTTTCTGCCTGCGCATGCTCCTTCATTGTCTTAGCTCCCATCGCGGAGGCACGGGCTTGTGTGACCGCTGTGAAGACAGAGTCTTCATGCTTGGCGTACCCCTTGACCGTGTTTACGATATTGGGAATGAGGTCATAGCGACGCTTGAGTTGAACCTCAATATCCGACCACGATTCGTCCACGCGGTTTCGAGAGGTGATGAGACCGTTGTATGTTAGAATGAGCCAGAGCAAAAGGACTCCAACGATAATAACGAGAATCCAGATGAGTTCCATAAGTGGGAAGGATTAGAAGGGTTAGGAGGAATAGAAAGATAAAGGGAAACTACATGTAGAGTACGAAAAAATAGCATATATGTCCATTCCAAGGCACATTTTTAAACAATATGACATTCGAGGGCTCATGGGAGAAGAGATTACGGAAGATTTAGCGGAAAATATTGGTCGTGCGTACGCGCAGTTTTTGAGAAACGAGCTCCCTCCCGACAAGCCTTTGACCGTAGTCATTGGGAGAGATATGCGCGAGAGTTCGGTTCCGTATCAGAATAGGCTCATGGCAGGGCTTGTGAAGAGCGGGGTGCGAGTGCTTGATATTGGGCTTGTTTCGACTCCCGCGTTTTATTTTGGCGTCGGACACCTCAATGCGGACGGAGGAATCATGGTGAGCGCCTCACACAACCCCGCACAGTACAACGGGTTTAAGTTGACTCGAAGCAATGCCGTGCCGATAAGTGGAGAGACGGGGATTCAAGAGATCGCCAAGATGGTTGAAATTGCAGATCCCCCCCCTGCCCGAGGGGGGGTTAGGGGGGGTGGGAGTGCCGCCGCGGGGAGCATCGAAAGCGTGGAAGGTATTCCTGAGCTTGCGGCTCGGGCGGAGTTTGAACATGCCGGAACTCATCCCATCAAGAACATGAAGATCGTGGTTGATACCGCAAATGGCATGGGAGCTCAGTACCTCGATGAGTTTTTCAAACTTGTTGACGCGGATGTCACATGGATGTTTCGAGATTTTGATGGATCCTTTCCTAACCATGAGGCTGATCCGTTCAAAGAGGAAAACACAGAAGCGATTAGAGAGAAAGTTCTAGAGATTGGAGCTGATCTCGGGATCACGACCGATGGCGATGGGGATCGCATCTTTTTCGTCGACGACAAAGGACGTGCGGTCACGCCAGCGGTTCTTCGTGGACTGCTTGCCCAGATCAATCTTCGTGATCATCCAGGCGCCACCGTTTGTTATGACATCCGACCAGGAAAAATTACCCAGGACATGATTGTCGAGGCAGGGGGGATTCCTTCTGTGACTCGCGTAGGGCATTCGCTCATCAAGGAACAGATGCGTTCGGTGGGAGCGGTATTTGGTGGGGAGTCGTCGGGACATTTTTTCTACGCGTTCCCAACAGGTGTGTACGAGGGACCCGTAACCGTTGCGACGCAGATTCTGCAAGAAGTTACGCGCCGTGGGATGAAACTATCAGAAATCGTCGAGCCGCTGGAGCGTTATGTTCATTCGGGCGAGATGAACTTCACCGTCCAGGATAAAGACGGGATGATGAAAAAGCTTGTCGAGAAATATCACGACGGCGAACTCACAACGCTCGACGGTATCACGATCACCTATCCAGACTTCTGGTTTAATGTTCGTGCATCCAACACAGAACCAAAACTTCGACTCAATCTCGAGGCGCTCGACCGAGCCACGATGGAGTCTCGTCGCGACGAAATCGTTGCGGTCATTAAGGAGAATGCGTAAAATTGTATCGTTATGACCGATGATATTTCCACAAAGATTGCTTTGTTTAATGGCAAGCAAATTCGAAGGACGCTCCATGATGGTGAGTGGTGGTTTGTGGTGAATGATGTTATTGAAGCTTTGACTGATTCCAGAGATCCAGCACAGTACTTTAAACGTCTCAAGGAAAGAGATGAGGAGTTAGCGAAATTGACGGATAAAGGGGGGGTACAATTTGTACCACCCCTTATGCTTGACATGCACACTGCTGGGGGGAAACAAAAGGCTTATTGTTGGCATACAGAAGGTATCTTTCGTCTCATCCAGTCTATTCCATCGCCAAAGGCCGAGCCGTTCAAGCGATGGCTCGCAAAAGTCGGGTATGAGAGAATCCAGGAGATAGAGAACCCAGAGTTGGCTACAAGGAGAACCCGCATGCTTTATAAGCTGAAGGGCTATAGTGATGGCTGGATTGAGAAGCGCATGCGTGGCATTGCGATTCGAGAGGAACTCACGGATGAGTGGAAGAATCGCGGAGCGAAAGATCATCAGGACTATGAAATTCTTACGGCAGAGATATCCAAAGCCACGTTTGGGGTCACACCGAGTGAATACAAAAAACTCAAAGGATTGAAACGAGAGAATCTCCGCGATCACATGGACGACCTCGAGCTGATCTTTAACATGCTCGGCGAACGTGCGACAACGGAAATTCATCGAAGAATTTTTTACAAACACCAGAAGACACAAAACGATTGAAGAAATAATGTATGCCCGTATCAACGGATCCAAAAAAAATTGAAAAGCTACTGACGCGAGGGGTGGAGAGAATCTTTCCATCGCGGGAGTTTCTCGAGGCACGACTCAAGGAGGGGAAGCAACTTTCGCTCTATCTTGGGATCGATCCGACCGGACCAAACTTGCACATCGGGCACTCGATTCAATTGCGGAAACTGAGACAATTTCAAGACCTCGGACACAAAGTGATTCTCCTTATCGGCGATTTCACCGGAATGATTGGTGACCCAACGGATAAGTCTGCGACGCGCGTGCGACTGACTCGGGAACAGGTTCTCAAGAACGCTGAGCGGTATAAAGAGCAGGCGGGAAAGATCCTCGATTTTGGTGGCAAGAATCCTGTTGAGCTTCGCTATAATAGTGAATGGCTCGCGAAGTTGTCACTTGTTGAAGTGGTTGAACTAGCGGCTCACTTTACGGTTCCACAGATACTCGCACGCGACATGTTTAAGAAACGGATCAAGGACGGGAAAGACATCTATCTGCATGAGTTCCTTTATCCCCTCATGCAAGGCTACGACTCGGTAGCAATGGACGTGGATGGGGAAGTGGGAGGCAATGATCAGACATTCAACATGCTTGCTGGTCGCGATCTCATGAAGGCGCTGAAGGGCAAAGAAAAGTTTGTGATCGCCGATAAACTCCTTGCAGACCCGACCGGGAAGAAGATGGGGAAGAGCGAGGGAAACATGATTACGTTTGCGGACTCGAGCGATGAGATATTTGGAAAGATTATGAGTTGGACGGATGGAATGATTGTTGGTGGGTTCGAGATTCTCACGACGGAAGATTACGGAGCCGTTCAGAAAGAGCTCGACGGTGGGGCGAATCCCCGAGAACTGAAAGCGCGACTTGCTCGCAACATTGTGACGCAGTACTTCGACGAATCAGAAGCGACAGCTGTGTCCGATCGGTTCGACCAACTGTTTCAGAAGAAAGAAATGCCGGAGGAGATCATGGATCATCGCATCGACGGGCCGATGTCCATCGTCGACGTGCTTGTTGCCTCGGGCCTTGCTAAATCAAAGTCTGAAGCTCGTCGCCTGATTGAAGGCGGGGGCGTGAAGGCAGGCGAGGAGGTTGTCCAAGACCCCGAGCAGATAATCGAACCGACACGTGAAGGGATCGTGATTCAAAAAGGCAAGCGGTATTTTGTGCGGATCGTGGGTTGACTCTCTGGTAAAGAAAAAACCGACCTTCTAGAGGTCGGTTTACGTTTGGGGAATCGTCAAGACTCTTCAGTCTATTGTTATTTAAAATTCAAAATCGGACTCTTTTAAAGTTGAAAATCGGACTGTAGGCGTCTGGTGCCAGGAACTGGGTAGACTCTGTGGGTTCATTCATAACCCACTACCCCCTATGGCCTC
>SCSL01000089.1 GCA_004298405.1 Patescibacteria group bacterium
CCACGATGATCTTCTCCAACTCCTTTATTTGTTTTTGTTTGAGTTTTTGTTTCACAACATGGCTATTTTACCATGTTTTAGTGTTTCCCGAGTCCTATTTCACGGTGTGATGTCTATAGTCACCAAACTCCCCTTCAACCAAATGCGTACCTGGATCTGAACTGCCTTCATACCGATTCACCGTGATAATTACCTTTGTATAATTGGCGTAGTTTTTGCTGTCCGGTGCTTCCCACTCTAAAACGAAGTATCCTTCCTCATCCGTCACCATCTCACCGAGTGAAATAAAGTCGTAAGGCAACCGACTCAAGAGCCAGACTTGATAGTACGAAATTTCCCGGTCAATTTCCGGAAGCGATGTTTTCATTTCAATGTAATATCGCTCGTCTTTCTCGCCCCGCGTCGCCGCTCCCACACGTTCACCGGTCGTGAACCAGATAAGTGACGCTTCCTGACTTTGCGTGTCAATGGCACCATCTATGACGGCCTGCGAAATCGGATCAGGCTTGAGCACATTTGCAATCGAGGAGACAACCGATTCCTCCGTTGGTTCTTCCTCGCGAAATTCCCGCACCGCGAAAATAAAAACAATGAATAACACAAGCACAGACACGGCCGTTATGGTTGTAGATCTCCATCGATATGCGTGCGTGTTTCGGTTTGGAACCGAACGAAATAATTCTCTATTTTTCATAGTTCATCAATGTCCCTTAAAAAACTTATCTTCGGCATAGGCTTCTGCTCGCGCTCGCCCAAATCATCAAACACGATCGTCGGGCCATCGTCCCATCCCTCTTCAAAGCTCTTGTAGCCCTTGTAGCGCTCGACACCCTTCCTCAACTTCACTTCCTCGAACAACCCTTCGGGAAGCTCCTGCAAAAACATCGAAGGTTGGCTCAACATCAGCGTATCGTAGCCACTCGTAATCGGATAGGTGAAAAAAAGTTCTTTGCGGGCTCGTGTTGTTGCGACATAAAAAAGTCGACGCTCCTCCTCCAGTCCCCCATCTTCGTCAAGCGCCGCACCGATCGGAAACTTTCCGTCTACCAGATGCATAACGAAGACCGCGTCCCACTCAAGCCCTTTTGCTTGATGGATGGTAGAAAGAATAAGTCTGTCTTCCTGTGCAGCTTCACCCGGGCTAAAGCCCGGGGCTACCTCGTTAGATTTGATAAATCCGTAGTCACCTGTGAGTGACACCTCATCGAGGAACGTTTGTAAACTCGTGTAGCCTTCCGCAAAGAGGGCGAACTGTTCAAGGTCCTCAAGCCGATCCATAAAGTCTAGATACTCGGTCTCAAGGTAATCGCGGTAATCGCCAGCCGTCACCATTCGGATGAGTTCAGCTGGAGCCTCTTCGTGCGCCATTTTTTCGAGTGTCTTACGAAGTCCTTCCCAACCAACCTGAGCGCGCTTAGGGATCTTCTGGTTGCCGTTGAGAATCTCCTCAAGTGACCCGTCGTCCGTAAACTGCGAAGCCATCGTTTCAGCGCTCGCGAGACCTACACCGTTGAGGAGTCCCAAAATACGCATCCACGCGACTTCATCTTTCGGGTTCTGTCGGATGCGAAGATGCGACACAATATCCTTTACGTGCGCCCGTTCAAAAAACTTGAGTCCTCCGCGATACTCATACGGGATATCTCGCTTCATCAATTCGAACTCGAGTGTCTGTGCATGATACGCCGCGCGGAACAAGACCGCGATCTCGCAAAGCGGCATTCCCTCATCCCGCAGAACCAAAATTTTCTGGGCGATGAACTGCGCCTCCTGACTGGCATTGCTCGAGGGCACAAGACTGGGGCGTTCAAGTGAACGACGTACCGCTATCAGCTCTTTTTTGAATTGATCTTTATTTTGGATGATCGACGAATTCGCAACCGCAAGAATCTCTGGACTGGACCGGTAATTCGTCGTGAGATGAAACGTCTTCGTATCCGCATACGTTTGCGGAAAACCGAGAATGTTTCGAATCTCTGCCGCACGGAATGAATAGATCGACTGGGCATCGTCCCCCACAACAAGCACATTCTCATGTTCGCTTGCGAGTTGTCGGATAATCTGGGCTTGAACAACATTTGTGTCCTGATACTCATCGACCAAGATGTATTCAAACTGATGAGCCAACTTCTGGCGAACTCCTTCATGGTGATATAAAAGCTCGCGCAATTTCAGAAGGAGGTCATCAAAATCCATTGAGTCAGCCTGGCGTTTGCGATCGGCATACAGCTCGGCGATCCGTTCGATGACCGGAACAATCTCCAGAAAGCTCGGATACCTATTCTGGATCACGTCACTCATACCCTTCCCGGAGTTCTGCGCGTAACTGATCATGGCATGCACCTTTGCTGGCGATGGAAAACGACGAGAGGTTGTGTCGATATCAAGTGCCTTGATACAAACCTTGATCAAACTCTTGGCATCCTCCTGATCGAGAATTGTAAAATGATTCGTGTATCCAAGTTGCGATCCATACATCCGCAAAAGCCGATTGGCAATCGAATGGAACGTCCCACCCCAAAGTCCAGTCGGGTATCGACAAAGCAAACCCTCCACCCGCGACAACATCTCCTTCGCCGCCTTATTCGTAAACGTCACAAGCAAAATACTCTCAGGGCTCACTCCCCGTTCGAGTAAATAAGCTACCCGATACGTAATTGTCCGTGTTTTTCCAGACCCAGCCCCGGCAAGCACTAAACACGCTCCATTGCCATTTAACACAACATTCAACTGCTCCGGATTGAGCTCTTTTTGATAATCAATAGATGCCTGAGAAAGGTCAAAATTGTCTTGTAAAATAAACTCTTTCATATCGCCGACATTTTAGCATACAGACAAAATGAAAATCCGACCCTGTGTGGATCGGAATGAATGCGTCCTAGAGCGGTTCAACGGCCTTGTTGAGTTCCTCCTTCATGGACTCAAGATCCGGACCACCCTGGGAAAGGACACGCATGAGGTACGTGTCAGCCAAATGCACATGCGGCACCACGCGCGGGAGAACCGGCCCTTTGAAGCCGTGCTCCAAACGCTGGTTCGTGAAAGGCTCGACACTCACAAGCTTGTGATGGATGGCGCGCAACTCGACATGCCATCGTCGTTTGCGCGAGTCGTCAAGATTCTCGCCACGATCCTCTAGAATCCCAAGCTGGAGCAGGATCTCCTCCATACGCCAGTGGCACTCCAGCTGAACCGTGGCCCGGAAGACCTGTCCGATGATCTCCTTAACCCGCGCGATCCGGATCCCGTTGCGGTCATCCGCGGCTTCGCGCATAAGTTGAGCCGCCGTATCAAGGTCATCCGCACTTCGACTGAAGGAACGGGAGAACGGACGGGTGACGATGGCTCGCAAACGCTTGGCCGCGCGCTCGAGCCGGTCGGCTTCCTCCCTCACCTTCTTGGGCGTGCGCCAAGCGGTAGGTGCCAACCACTCATCCCGCAGGCGATACTGTTGGGAACGTGATACGTCCAGGACGATCTCCCGTAGACGATCGATGTAGTGTTCCAGGACGACCTCACGGAAGCTCATGCGGCGACCGATCCCGCGCACCGTCTGAATGCGACTGGCGATCTCGTGCTCACCTGCAAAACAGATGAGAGGAATACGACCAGGGTTGGGTCGTCCGGTCTTGTCCGCAATCGTTCCAGCCTGGAGTGCACGAGCCTGAGCCCTTTGCTTGGTCTCATCGATGGGCTTGCCGTATTCTTTGGCAGCCGTGACCGCAATGAGTACAAACGCCTCACGCCCATCGTCGTCAACCTTGTGCAGTTCCCAGCTAGTGCGAACCAACTCATCGAGCGTCCCTGCGAGCTTCCTGTTCGCCAGGATTTCACACGAGCGATAGCGACGGTCAACGTGCCCCACTCCCCGTCGCGCTTTGAAGATGCCATCGTAGGAGATAAAGCACTGCTTCCATTCCTCTTCGATGGAACCCTTGTTGAGCCGCTCACTCACCTTCAGGTTGCGGGAGAGAATGCATCCAGACCGCAACGCTCGCACGTCCTTGGCCAGCTCATGGCAATCGACAGGCACCTCGTAAAGACAGTGCGCAACCAGCTCTATGAGCTTGATGCCTCGAAGCATGAGGGGCGCCGGCTTGGGCTCCCCTTTTCTGGAACGCGTACGATCCCGCAAGACCGTCAGATCGCGTGTGATGATCTTGGGCTCCTGGGGATCAGGCCAGTGGAACACGAACCGGTTAGACGTAATCATCAAAAGATCCTCCAGATGAAAGGCTCACCGGAGGATCAAGCTACTGCAGAAAAGATGTATTGTCAACGGGTTATTTTAGATATTGATATTTATTGGCTACATGCTCATCAAATGTTTTCGCATACATCACTTCTCCCTCATCGGTGGTGAGAAAATAGAGATAGTCAGAATCGGTGGGATTCAAAACCGCGAGGATCGCGTTCATCCCTGGGTTACTAATGGGACCTGGTGGAAGACCGAGATGTTGGTACGTGTTGTAGGCAGAAACAACACGACTATCTTCCAAACTCACAGCAGAGTCATTTTTGCCGGTTACGTAATTAACAGTCGAATCTGCTTGGAGGGCCATCCCGATTTTCATGCGGGTGTAAAAAATCCCCGCAACGAGTTTCATATCTTCCGCGGAGCGGACTTCTCGTTCAACAATCGATGCAAGTGTCATCATCTCGTGAAACGTAAGCCCGCCTTCAAAAATGAGATTGCGAGGGATGGTGATGTTGTTTTCAGCCAATCGACGTTTAAGTGTGAGGATCATCGTTTCGGCAACCGTCGATACATTCGCATCCGCACGGAAGCGATAGGTGTCTGGAAAGAGATAGCCTTCGAGACCTTGATCGCTTGGGATCCCTGTGAGGATTACGTCCTCTGTGAGGACCCGACGACCTTGCGCGCTCACAATGGATTCCCAGTCGGCCGACTCAATCTCTGGGAGTGCTTGCACAATAACCTCCCCAATTTGCTCGGCGGTGAATCCTTCCGGGATCGTCACTTGCACTTCCTGCGCCGCGGCATAGCCAAGCTCTTTGACGATCGCACGCAGACTCATTCCGGGTTTGAGCTCAAATGTTCCTGCTTGGATAACCGAGTTGGAGAGTCGTACATATGTACGGAAAAATAACTTGCTTGAGATGATCCCCAACTCTTCAAGTTGCTCCGCAATCGCATACCCTCGAGCTCCTTCTTCAATTGTGATACGCACTGTCTGTGCATCTTCGTCCGGTGAGATGAGATACGCATCAAAGACGTAGGAGCCCGACATAACGATGCCGACGAGCAGGGCAATCCCTAAAAGAATTCCGATGAGTCGAATCATACTTACTTGCCGTGACACGCACGATATTTAATGCCTGACCCACAGAAACACTCGCGTGTATCGCGATCCTCTGCGGTCAGCCAAGAACTTGATTGAACCTTGCCGCCTTGACCGACGTTGTACACCATCTCGATTCCGAGCTCCTCACAGACGGCAACTTCGGGAACCGGGTCGCCATCGGGCTTTCGGTCTCCCCCATTAGCAAAAATGTCTGGCTTAATCTCACGCAGTTCACGACACACGCTCCGGTCTTCGTCGTCGGGCTCATGCGCGGTAAACACGACACGTGTTACTCCCCTAAGTCCTTCCACAACCTCCCTACGCTGATCTTGCGGCATAAACACATGTCCCTTCTTCTTCATAAGCCAATGGTCGTTGTTGATAATGACGACGAGTTCATCGCCCAACGCCGCGGCTTCCTGAATCATTCGAACATGTCCGACATGAATCGGATCAAAGCCCCCTGAAACACAGACAATTTTTTTAGTCATAGCCTAGTGCCACCATGATAATAGCCATTGTGTAGGGTGTCACCCCAAATCCCACAAGGGCCCCAACGATGATATCAGAAAAGAAGTGGAGTCCAGCGGCGACACGGCCAAGTGCCACTACGATAGCCGCCCCAAGCATATAGGGCAAAATGCTCGGGAAAAACAAGCTACACATCGCGGCCATCGAAAACGCAAACGTCGCATGGGCACTGGGAAACGAGGCAGTACGGACAAACGGCGCGATGAGTGGTTGTTGATGGAGCTCCTCAAATGGACGCTCCCGATTCACAAATTTGGACAACAACATCGTCACGCCCCAAGCTGGGAGTAAAAAAACAAGGAGAAGGAGCGTATACCGGTCAACGGTAAATGCGAGCGTTTCTTTGTTCCAAGCCGTGGCCGCCAACAACACCCCGAGCATCAGCCAAATGATGTGGGTACCGGCCAAGATGGCCAAGTGACGTCCGACCCAGTGGGACCGAGCGAGATTGAACAGGCTGTGAGAAAGTTTGTGATCAATGTTCATAGATTGAAGGCTGTCGGATAGTCAAAATGTTTCGAGATGGTGGTGGAGGCTCATTGTCTAGCGCCGACCGGCTCCGCCATCGAGAAATCTTTTGACTATCCAATAGCCTGGCGGCGAAGCTCCTCAAGAACCTTTTCGCGGCGATCGATGTCGTCGAGGATCGCCTGGGCATTCTTTGGAGCTTCAAAATTTTTCTTCTGAAAAGCGCAGAGGTCACGTACCGGACAAGCCCAGCACCGAGGTTTGCTGATGCAGATGTACCGGCCGTGCTTGACGAAGACTTGGTTGATCGTATGCTTATCCTGGTCGGGGACAAGTTTGAGTAGCACCTCTTCTGTGTTCTGCGGCGTCTTTGTCTTTACCCATCCTAACCGATTTGTGACGCGATGCACATGGGTATCAACCGCGATCGCCGGTGTATCGAAACTCGCCACAAGCACCACGCTGGCCGTCTTCCGACCAACCCCCGCAAGCTCAACGAGTTTCTTCATCGTCTTTGGAACCTTCCCATCGTTCCCCCTCATCACCTGCCCCGCCATCTTTTTGAGATTCTTCGCCTTCTGCCGATACATGCCGATCGTGTTGATCTTATTCTCAATCTGTTTGGTTGTCGCCTGCGCGAGCTTCTCGACGGTCGGGAACGCCCGAAAAAAAGCTGGCATAAGTTTGAGCACCTGTTCATCACGTGTACGTGCCGACAACATCACTCCCACCAAATTCTGATACGGATTCCCAATCTCCATCGCCCCAGGATTTGGCCAACGTTTTTTGAGAATTTTTAGAATCCTCGTGACTTCCATAGATCCTATTCGTCCCATAGGTCAGGGGCTCTATATCAGTGCCTGCCCCGTCATTTCAGGCGGTTGCTCGATTCCCATGACTGCCAGAATCGTCGGGGCAACATCAGCAAGAACGCCCACGGGTGACATCAGCGACACATCTCCTTCTGGCACTTCCCCGACAATGGATGGCTGACCTTCAAACTCCTTGCCGATGATCAGAAATGGAACCGGGTTTGTTGCATGTTCTTTATCCATCTCTCCGGTTCGTAAATTCTTCATCTCCTCCGCGTTCCCGTGATCGGATGTCATAAACACATGTCCTTCGCGCACGAGCGTTTCCTCCACAATCTTTCCAAAACATTCATCGACTACCTCAACTGCCTGGATCCCGGCGTCCAAGTCCCCGGTGTGTCCGACCATGTCAGGATTGGCAAAATTCATCACGATAAAATCAAACTTATTCTCACGCATTTCTTTGATGACGCGCTCCGTAATCTGCCGCGCGCTCATTTCGGGCACTGAATTGTACGCCGCAACTTTTGGACTGGGAATAATAATACGCTCCTCGCCCGCGAATGGTTCTTCTTTTGTCCCATTCAGAAAAAAGGTCACATGCGCGTATTTCTCCGTCTCAGCAATGTGGAGTTGGGTAAGCCCCTGTTGGGAGAGAACTTGACCGAGTGTGTTGTTGATTGCCTCTGGTGGAAACGCAATCTCAACAGGTAATCCTTTTTCATACTCGGACATCGTGACGGGAAACACGTTGGGAATCAGCGTACGAGGAAACGCATCAAACGAGGGAAGAACGAATGCCTTGCACAATTGCCTCATCCGATCCGCGCGAAAATTGAAAAAAATAATCGCATCATGTTCCTGCACGCGACCAACTGGCTGACCATCGTGCACGATCACGGTGGGTTCAAATTCTTCATCGTAGACCTCTTCTCTGTACGATGCCTTGATCGCTTCGAGTGCATCCGTAGCTTGTGCTCCTTCCCCCGTCACCATCACGTTATACGCTTTGTGTGTGCGATCCCAACGGCTATCACGATCCATGGCGTAGTACCGACCAGAGACAGACGCAATTTTTCCCACGCCGATCTCCTTGATCTTCTCTTGAAGTGTGGTCATGAAATCAATCCCCGCGTTATACACCGTATCGCGACCATCCAGGATCGCTTGCACGAATACCTCCTTGATGCCTGCCTCCTTAGCCGCTTGTAACAACGCATGGCAATGCAGATCCATTGCGTGCACTCGACCCTGCGAGACCATACCAATAAGATGCAGTCGACTGCCGTGTTGTTTCACATGCTCGAACGCATGGACAAACGCCTCATTGTTCGCAAACGCTCCTGCGTCAATCGCTCGATTGATACGCGGAAACAGTTGATAATAAACGCGGCCTGCCCCGATCGCCAAGTGGCCAACTTCCGAATTCCCCATTTCTCCCCAGGACAAGCCGACCTCTTCTCCCGACGCACGCAAGGTCATCGTTGGATAGGTACGAACAAGTCGATCATAATTTGGAGTATTGGCACGCGTGATGGCATTCCCATCTCCATCGGGTGCCACGCCAAAACCATCAAGAATGACCAGGACAGCGGGTTTTTTCATGTTGTCTGCCATACCTATCCAACTTCCTCCTCAATCTCCATTAAGCGATTATATTTTGCTAGCCGTTCCGAGCGGGACAAGGAACCGGTTTTGATGAAGTCTGCATTTACGGCAACCGCGAGGTCGGCGATGGTTGTATCTTCTGTTTCACCGGAGCGATGCGACACACTCACCTTCCATCCATATTGTTTGGCGAGCATGATGGCGTCGACTGTCTCCGAGAGCGTTCCGATTTGGTTGAGCTTGATAAGGATCGCATTACCCGCCTTCATCTCGATCGCTTTCGCAAGCCGACTCACGTTCGTAACAAGAAAATCATCACCAACAAGACCGACCTTCTTTCCCAGATGCTTGGTCATCTGCACCCACCCATCCCAATCGTCTTGATCAAGTCCGTCTTCGAGGCTCATGATCGGATACTTCTTCAGCCACTTCTCCCATAGGGCAATCATCTGTTCACGTGTCAGCGTCTTGCCTTCAATCTTCAGGTGATATCGCTTTGTCTTCTCTTGGTAGAGTTCAGAGACCGCCGGATCCATCGCAAGAAATACATTCTTCCCAGGCGTGTATCCCGCCTTTTTTATCGCCGCCATAATGAGCTTAAACGCCTCTTCATTTGTTTTGAGTGGCACGGCATAGCCACCTTCATCGCCCTTCAGCGTTGAATACCCTTTTTGTTTAAGAAGATCCTCCAGGGCATAAAAAATTTCCGCTCCTGCTCGGATACGCTCACGAAACGTGCGTTGCGTTGGCACGATCATGAACTCTTGAAAATCGAGAACCCAATCCGCATGCGCGCCGCCGTTGAGGACGTTCATGGTTGGGAGGGGAAGTCGGAATTTGGAATAAGGAAGTTGGAACACGTGTCGAATGTATTGATACAGAGGCATCTTGTTTGCTCGAGCCGCCGCATGCGCGCACGCAAGGCTCACCCCCAGAATCGCGTTGGCACCAAGGTTGGACTTATTCATCGTTCCATCGAGTTCCATCATGGCGGCATCAATGTCCCGCTGACGTGTGACATCCATGCCGATGAGCCGAGGGGCAATTTTTTTGTGCACATTGGCAACCGCCTTGAGCACCCCCTTGCCGTGATAACGTTTTTTATCCCCATCACGAAGTTCGAGCGCCTCATGTTCGCCTGTGCTTGCCCCGCTTGGAACAGACGCCGAACCCGCGATCCCGTTCTTCAACAGCACCGTTACGTTGATCGTTGGGTTCCCACGTGAATCAAGAATTTCGTGGGCGTGGATGGATTCGATATTCATAGACGATCTATTCGATCCTCCCCCTTTCCAAGGGGGAGCTAGAGGGGGTTGCCGGCAACCTCCCCTAACCCCTCCTTGGAAAGGAGGGGGACCGAAGAGTTAAATTTTCAGTGCTTCAATTCCCGGCAATGATTCCCCTGAAAGGAATGCTAAAAATGCCGCACCGCCGGTAGAGAGAAGCGTAAACCTATCAGCCAGATGGAGCGACTCGATCACAGGAAGCGTATCCCCGCCACCGACGATCGTTGTTGCTTTTCCCGTCTGCGCCGCGATCGCGCGCGCCACGTCTCGCGTGCCGCTACAAAACTCCTCAATCTCACAATACCCAAGCGGGCCATTCCACAAAATAGTCTTGCTCCCCTCAAGAGTCTGCGTGAACATTTTTCTCGTCGCAGGACCGATATCAACAATCCGATCGCTTGCCCCGATCTGATCTACGCTCTTCACGACTTGCTTTGCATCACGGCGAAGCGAGTGAACGCACACGACATCTGTTGGGAGCACTATTTTTTTTGCGTACTTCTTTAACAGACGTGTTGCCGATTTGATGGATTCCGTTTCGTACACAGATTTTCCTACCTTTTTTCCTTGCGCAACTAAAAATACGTTTGCGAGCGCGCCTCCAACAAGAAGCGAATCCAGTTTGGATAAAAACCGTTCAATGATCGAGAACTTCGTTGTCATTTTGAGACCCCCAAGCATCAGCGAAAACGGGTGCTTCATGTGTTCCTCGAGTTTGCTGAGGACAGAAATCTCTGTGGCAAGAAGAGGTCCTGCGTAGGACGGCAAAAAACTGGTAATCGCATCTAAACTGGCATGCGCACGATGTGAAACAGAAAACGCATCGTTGATATACAAGTCACCAAATTTTGCGAGTGCCTCAGCAAAGGACGGAGCATTCTCTTCTTCACGCCGGTCGAATCGAAGATTCTCAAGCAAGAGGACATCCCCCTGACCCATCTTTGCAATAAATTTATCCACGTCTTTTCCTGTGACGGTTCGCGTAACTTCAATAGGTGTCCCGAGAAGACTCGATAAGCGCTTGGCTACAGGCTTCACAGAATACGCCGCAACTCGCCGTCCGTTTGGACGACCAAGATGCGTCATCACGATGACCTTGGCCCCCCGTTGCGACAACCAGTTGATGTCCACGGCGCTACGAGCAATCCGACCATGGGGTCCGTCCACGGCACGCCCTTTCACAATCGGCACATTGGCATCAATACGAACCAAAACACGCTTGCCTTGGACGTCCATTGATGTGCCTACCTTGCGCAACTTCATACTCGCCTACCCCAAAAAGAGCTTAATCCATTTGGTACGGCTGTCGAGTCGTCGCTCAAGAAGGCCATCAAGCCCACACACATGACCGAACCCTCCAACAAGAAAAAGAGCGAGTACGGATGCATAGATGATATGTTCACCGATAAAACCGTGAGCCGTATTGCCGACAAAGTCAGCAACATAATAGAGCCCCATCACCACGATCCCAAAAAACGAAGCGGTACGAACACACAGTCCTAGCACTAAGGCGAGGCCAATGAGCGTAAGCCCCCACATATTCAAAACATCGACAACGCCGTTTCCAGCCAATCCTTGAAACCAACTCGCAAATGGACCGGTCGCGTTTTGCAAGAATCCAGCCGCGCTCCAAGCCTCTGCGGTGAATTTTGACCAACCAGCAAAGAAAAACAGAAGTCCTATGAGAAGGCGCAACAAAACCGCTCCAATGGGGAAAAACCCTTGGTAGGATCCTTCAGCAAATGCATCGAAGGCTGTAGATTTTCTCATACTAAAGTTTGCCTACATGCACGGCCATATCGACCAGTCGCTGAGTGTATCCCCATTCGTTGTCGTACCAAGCAAGCACCTTCACCAAATCGCCATCTACCACGCGTGTAAGATCCAAATCGACAACGGATCCAAATGACGAGCCAATAAAATCCGATGAGACGAGCGGTTCTTCGGTGACTCCCAAAATTCCTTTCCATCGGGATGATTTCGCGGCCGTTTTAAAAAGCGCATTGATCTCTTCCACGCTCGTGTTGCGCTTCATCAAAAAAGTAAAATCCGTGAGTGAGACATCTAAGCATGGCACGCGCACCGAGATCCCATCGAACTTATCTTTCAGGCTTGTCACCGCTTGCGTTGTTGCTTTGGCGGCGCCTGTCGAGGTGGGAATCATGTTCACCAGCGCCGAACGTCCAATACGCAGGTCATCTTTTTTGCTTGGAAGTCCGTCCACGATATTTTCGCTCGCCGTGACAGAGTGGATGGTCGTGAGCATGGCCTTCTTTACCCCAATCTCTTCGGCAAGAATTTGCGCCACGGGCGCAGCCGAGTTGGTCGTGCACGAGGCATTATTGATAACCGTGTCTGATTTTTTGCAGATGCCATGATTCACCCCCATGAGAAAGGTTGGAGTGTCATCCGATGGGGCAGAGATCACCACTTTCTTTGCTCCCGCCTCAATATGCTTCTGTGCGTCGGCTTTTTTCCGGAAGAAACCTGTCGACTCAATCACAACATCAACGTTGAACGCTTTCCACGGAAGCATGCTTGGATCCTTCTGCGCGAAGACCGGAATTTTTACCCCATCAACTTCAATGAAGTCCTTGCCAGCCTTCACAGATTTGCTCCATGTGCGAAACACAGAATCGTGCTTCAAAAGATAAGAAAGTGTGGCGGGATCCGTAAGATCGTTGATGGCAACGACATGAATCCCCTTGCGCTCACAAGCGGCGCGTAATGTGGTCCGGCCAATCCGGCCAAAGCCATTGATAACAATTCTCAGCATAGGTTGGGTATAAATGATGGAATGATTTTAGCACTTTTCATCCGAAACAAAAAAGCGGTCACCTTGAGTCAGGAAACCACGTTCGTTCTTGAAGCGTTGTACGTAGAGCGCATCACTCCTGAGCGACGGGCTCGAACTGCACCAGGAAGCGGAAGGCGATGCTGTTGTCCCGATCGTCGCGATAGAAGCTGCCGACGCACACGAGCCCACCGCCGCCATGGAGACCGACAAGGAGCGCAGCATGAGAACCGCAACGCTCCTCGCACCACTCCACCGAGTTGGTGGATCCCAGATCCGGGAGGCGGTTCTCGGAAGTGTGGATCCGCAACCAGTTGAAGAGGTTCCCGAGGAAGTTGAAGATCCTCGCGGACTGAACCTTGGCCTCACCGCCTAGGGACTTGAGCACCGTCGCGACCTTGGGGAGGATGTCCTCCATCAGGTCGTCCCCCTCACCCTTCTGCGAGTGCGGGTGAGCGAAGCGGGTGTCGATGTCCACCGCGGTCATGAGCTGGTCGTCGGGGTATCTCCCGTCCTGGTAGTTGGGCTTCTTGATCACCTCCCAGGCGATCCACCGACCCGGGAGCGGTAAAGACGTAACGTTAGCGCTGGGGAGGTAGCGATCCCTATCGAGCTTCACGATGTGCTCCGGGTACTGATCCTCGCTGATCGCGGGGACGAAGAAGAGCCAGAGCTTGTACTTCTTCAGGAGCCGGCGCTGGGCGCGGTTGAGATTGGGCGGCACGGGGACGTCGACGTGGAAGTCCAGGAACGCGTCCAACACCTCCTGCATCCACGCGTGGAGCTCGGCCTTCCAGTTCTTGCCGGTCAGCTCGGGGTAGCGCAGGGTCTTGAGTTGGTCGATCTGCGTCTGCGCCTCATTGAACTTCCGCTCGTGCGTTTCGACGAAGGCGGTGAGCTCGTGCGAGAAGGTGGGGGTACTCACGAGGAGCTGACCGATCCGCATCACGAACGCGAAATGGTTGAGCATCCCCACCACGCCGGCGTCGTCGCCATGAAGGTTGTACTTGTCGATCAGATCCTTGAGCCAAACCGGGATGGTGCCCATGACGTTCTCCGCTACTTGGTTACGTATGCATGGCAACTGAGTGAACAGTCGCTCCGCCGATCACCAAGCGCAGCGTGTGATTGTCGCGACAGGACAGAATCGCCCTGCCAAACAACGTCGTCACCTAACCAAAAACCGACCGTTTTGTCAACGGCCGATCTACCAATTTTCTCTAGAGGTTGAATCTCGCGAATCGGCGAATCTGCATATTCTCTCCCAGGCTCGCAATCTTACTTTTCACAAATTCTTCGATGGTCTGATCCTCATCCTTGATAAACGGCTGTTCCATCAGGACAACCTCGGAATACCACTTATTGAGTTTGCCGTCGACGATCTTGGCGATCACCTCCTCCGGTTTCCCAGCTCCTTCCATTTCTGCGGTGTAAATTGCTCGTTCTTTCTCGACGAGTTCCAATGGCACATCCGCTCGGGTCAGATACAGCGGATCCAGCGCACTCACATGTAACGCAAGGTCGTGGCAGAAATCGACGAACGCTTCATTGCGCGCAACAAAGTCCGTCTCACACAATACTTCCACCATGGCACCAAGTTTTCCGTTTGAATGAATATAGGCGTGTACGCGACCTTCGTTGGTTGCGCGATCCAATTTCTTGGCGGCCTTCGCAATCCCCTTCTCGCGCAGATACTGACCGGCTTTCTCCAAATCTCCACCCGTTTCCTCAAGCGCTTTCTTGGCGTCCATCATGCCGGCTCCGGTCATGGAACGAAGTTCGGCAACAGTTTTTGCATCGATGGTCATATAAAGAACGATTGATGTTTATGATTCAGTTTCTTCTCTCTTAATGGTCTTGGCTCGCGTGTCCGCGCTCACTTTTGCGGCTGTTGCTTTTCCGTCCTTGATCGCGTCAAAGACAAGTTTACACACAAGCTCGATGGACTTCACGGCGTCGTCGTTTCCTGGGATAACTTTCGTCACACCTTCAGGATTCACATTTGTGTCACACAAGGCGATCACGGGAATCCCCGTAACGATCGCTTCTTGCACAGCCGTCTTTTCTGTTTTCACATCAATCACGAAAATGGCATCTGGAACACGCGTGAGATTTTCGATACCTCCAAACTTCTCTTCCATTTCTTCAATCTCTCGAGAGAACATGAGCTGTTCTTTCTTTGTATACTTGCGCAGTTCCCCTTTGTCGCGCTGATCCTTCAACATTTTCATGCGCTTGAGGGTTTGTTTGATCTGCCCAAAATTCGTGAGCGTTCCTCCCAGCCAGCGGTTTTGAACATACGGCATATCGACCGCCTGGGCATATTTTTGAATGGGAGCCTTTGCTTGAAGCTTTGTGCCTACAAACAAAATAACACCGCCACGGGAAGCAATGCCTTTGAGGGTCTCCAGGGCAGACTCAAGATATTCCTGAGTCTTCTCGAGGTTAATAATGTGAACGCCCAGGCGAGAACCAAAAATGAATTGTTTCATCTTTGGGTGCCAGCGGCTCGTGGTGTGGCCGTAATGCATGCCGGATTTCAGCATGTCGACCAGAGAAGGCATATTTGCCATAGTGTTTCCTTTTTCTAGCCCACCATAGCTTCAGCGAAGGCGGGAGCGTCGGTGGCGATCTCCAGGCCCCTATGCCCCTCGATAATCTCGGGACCTTGGGGGAGGAATTGGATGACCGTTGTATTCCACCTGAGTTGTTAAATTACGGACGGGAGTATAGACAAAATGACAATCCCCGTCAATCGCATGCCCATGTGACAAGAATATCGTCCACCCCCCATGTCTTATCCTCATCGCTGTCATTGCCTCTCACAGTAAGTCGCTGAACAGGTGGATCGAAGGTAATGGAACGTTCTGCACAAATAGATTCACCTGTTGCATCAAGGGTACGCACTTCGTCTTCCTGGGCTCCTGGCGTGTCGACATACCCATGCGCTTCCAATGCTACAGAACTGTCACAGACGGTGAACGAAACTTGCTCGACGTTTCTGGTAAAAGAAAACGAGAGGCTACTTGCCGAAGGAGGAGCCGCCTTTACGAAATCCAGAGGAGGTAAAACAAGACAGGCATCTGATGGACAGACCGTTCCACCAATGTCTGATGCTACGTTACCAACGTATGGATTTACCGAAATCTTGTCTACATAAATTCCTCCACCTAGGTCAGAAGTGGAAACGGGAATACTCGTTGGTTCTGAACAAACAACAAGCTCTTCTTCAGGCACAGGCTCTGGTTGAGAGTCCTCCACCGCATCCACGACGGAAGATGCTTCATCTAAAGGAGTTTGGTCGGATACCGCCTCATCACGTGGAACGGATGTTGCACAGCCGATCCCGAGAAGCAGAAGTAAACTAATATAGGAAATGGGGGTGAATTTCGTAGACATAAATTTGGGTAAAAATGAAAGAAGAAGTGAGACTGGCTTCAAATTAACACACAATATCTGATAGGTCGATTATAGAATAAACATCGCGTCGCCAAAGGAGAAGAAACGATAGCGCTCACGGACGGCTTCTTGATACGCGGCGAGGATAGACTCCCGGCTCGCGAACGCGCTCACTAATACCAGGAGCGTCGACTTGGGAAGATGGAAGTTGGTGATAAGGGCGTCGACGATCTGAAAAGTGAACCCGGGAGTGATGAAAAGGTTTATGTCACCGGAAAAACCTTCTTCCGGCAGGACTCGAGATCCCTCGACTCCTGTTAGTCGCTCGGGATGACACAGATGAGAAACTCCTTCGAGTGTACGCATCGTCGTTGTCCCAACCGCAATCACGCGACAACCTTCTTGTTTGACGCGATTGATTGCCTGTGCGGTCGTCGCATCGATCGTGACGAACTCACTGTGCATCTCGTGTTCCTCAAGTGTTTCACTCTTCATTGGACGGAAGGTACCGAGCCCGACATGCAACGTGACGTAATGAATCTCGACTCCCTTGGCACGAATCTTGTCCAGAAGTTGCTCAGTGAAATGAAACCCAGCGGTGGGTGCCGCGACGGATCCTGTTTCCTGTGCATACACCGTTTGGTACTCCTCGAGGGTCTTGGGTGTTTCATGAACATAGGGAGGAATGGGAATCTGGCCGTGCTCGTTCGCATAGTCGATCAACGATTGGTCGGACAGATCGAAAGCGACTGAGACGACGTCAGTCTTAGTGAGAACTCGGCCTTTGATCTCTCCAACATGAATGGTATCGCCAACAGCAACATGACGTCCCGGCTTTACGAGGACATCCCAGGCTGCCCCTCTGGGTCGCAACAAAAACAACTCGATCGTCTTATCCCCCACGATTGCCTCTAGTCGAGCTCGAAAGACCTTCGTATTGTTCATGACGAGAACGTCCCCGGCGCGTAGCTCGTCGACGATCTGATAAAATTGTTTGTGTTCTCGCTCCCCGGTTACTCGATCAACCACCATCAACCGGGAGCGATCTCGGGGCTCAACGGAATGTTGAGCGATCAGCTCCTGAGGCAGATCGTAATCAAAAAGGGATACGGGGGTAGACATAGCGCCTGTATCATGCGTGGAAAGATTGACAAATACAAGCCTCATTGCTATTCTTTCGCCGACAAAACTAATCGTACGTATCCAAAGCGTGCAATCCATATGAAAAAAGAAATCCACCCAAATTACACAGCAAACGCAAAAATATCTTGCGCCTGCGGTGCAATTTACGAGATCGGTTCGACCAGCCCAGAGCTCCAGATTGAACTCTGCGCCGCCTGCCATCCGTTCTATACGGGCAAACAGAAAATCATCGACACCGCTCGCCGTGTGGAGAAATTCCAAGAGCGCGCCGCTCTCAAAACAGGTGACAAAACAGGCAAAAAAGCAAAGGCCGCAAAACGTAGTGCACAGAAGGTTGCCAAGCGCGAAGAAAAAGAAAAGATCGGAGTCTAATGGTACAATCAAGGCGTCCTTCAGGACGCTTTTGAATTATGAATCTCATCGAACAACTCCGCTCCCGACGGGAGCATCTAAAAGAACTGGAAACGCAGCTTTCTTCCGCGGCGGTTCTTTCTGATCCACAAAAAATCCGTGAGGTGAACGAAGCGTATGCAGGCGAGCGTGACGTCATGGAAGTTGGCGAACGATATGAAAAGGCGGTACGCGATTTGGAAAGCGCACGCGAGACCATTGCCACAACAAAAGATGCAGAGCTGATTGAGTTGGCTCAACAAGAAGTCGCAGATATCGAATCGCGACTTCCTGCGCTTGAGCATGATCTCACCGTTGCGCTGATTCCTCCTGATCCTCTGGACACGAAAAGTATCATCGTCGAAATTCGCGCCGGCGCGGGAGGAGATGAGTCAACCTTGTTTGTCTCTGAGTTGTTGCGTACCTACACGCTCTATGCAGAAACCCATGGATGGAAGGTTGAACTTGTCTCGGCCAATCGAAGTGACGTGGGTGGTTTCAAAGAAGTGATCGTTGAAATTAAGGGACTCAACGCATACAGCCGTTTGAAGTATGAGTCTGGCGTCCATCGTGTCCAGCGAGTCCCGGAAACGGAGAAAGCTGGACGCGTGCATACCTCGACGGTCACGGTTGCCATTCTCCCGGAAGTGGAAGAAGTTGATGTAAAAATCCGTCCGGAGGATCTTGAAATTCAAGCGACGACCTCCACGGGTGCCGGTGGACAAAGCGTGAACACCACCTACTCGGCTGTGCGCATCACGCACATCCCAACCGGCATCATGGTGTACTGCCAAGAGGAACGCTCGTTCAAACAAAACAAGGAGCGTGCCCTTTCGATTATCCGTTCACGCGTGTTTGCCTTGGAACAGGAGCGCCTACGCAAAGAGCGCGAGGAAGCACGACGCGGACAAGTTGGCACAGGAGATCGAAGTGAAAAAATTCGTACCTATAACTTTCCACAGGATCGTCTCACCGACCACCGCATCAACCAAAACTTCCACAATCTCCCGACGATCATGAACGGAGGGTTGGATGAAATTATTGAAGAGCTCAAGCGAGCCGAGATCGAACAGCGCCTGAGCGAATTGGGATGATATGCAAGCGGTC
This sequence comes from Patescibacteria group bacterium, assembly GCA_004298405.1. Taxonomy (GTDB): domain Bacteria; phylum Patescibacteriota; class Patescibacteriia; order UBA9934; family GWF2-40-263; genus UBA12478. The sequence goes on from SCSL01000089.1 coordinate 18,845, forward strand.
ATTCTCGCGGCTGGTAAAGGGGCGCGCCTGCGACCTCTCACACATGAAATCCCCAAACCGCTCATCAACATCGGCGGGAAGACGTTGCTGGAACACGCCCTGTCAGCGCTTCCTGATTCCATCGACGAAATTTTTATCGTGGTGAATCATCTGCGCGAACAAATCATCGACGCCCTGGGTGCGCAGTGGCAGAACATCCCCATTCGGTATGTAATCCAGGAACCTCTCAGCGGCACCGCCGGAGCCACCCTCCTGTTACGCGAACATCTCCATGGTTCGTTCCTTGTCATCAACAGCGACGACCTGTATCTGAAAGAAGATCTTGAGCGACTTATTTCCTATCCCCGCTCGATTCTCGTGTCTGAATCAGAGACCTATCTTGAAGCGGGCGCACAGATTAAACAGGATCGATTCACAGGACTGGGGCCTGGAAATTTCGCGGTCTGCGGAGCCTATGTTATTGGACCAGAATTTTTTGAGGTGGAACCGGTTGAAATATTCGTAAGTTCCCATCGTGAATACGGACTTCCACAAACGCTCGCTCATCTCGTCGACAAAATCCACATCACGACGATTAAAGCCACGTCTTGGCGACAAGTGGGGACATACGAGGAACTCGAAACTGTCCGCCAACAGCCATAAACTTATCCACAGATTATCCAATTTCTTTACACCTTGAGCCTTGACGACTATTTTAGGTGTGCTAATCTCATCGTTACCGTCGAGCTGATTCCGAAAGGACAGGCTCGGCAGACGTTGCCGTGGCTTGCCTCGACAACCCAGGATAACCTCTTGCTGGACAGCTCCCCTGTGGACTTCCGGCGTGTACCGGAACAGGACTAAGACCTCGGTGGTTAAGCAGGTTTCGGCCGGTTTTAACCAACATCCCGAGGAGTGAATCCATCCACAGGTCCCAAAGGACAACTCAATCAACGCCCGGACAAAAGCCTGAATAAGGTTTGCGTCACTACATCGGTCCGACCGCAAGGGTAACGATCCTCCTTGGAGGAACCCGTTGCTTGATGCAAAGGAACGATGTGGACGAGCCGCGAATGGGTCTGACTAAGCCAAAAAGCGAGGTCAGGGTCCAAAAGGAAACGGGGGAGGTTGGTGCGTGCACAGTACCAGACGTCTGGATCACATGACGTCGAGTCTCCGGATTCGACTGCATGCCAGGCCAAGGTCTTGCACACACCAAACTCCAACGTTGGAGATTTCAGATGGAACGCCCATCTGAAGGCTGAGCTCGGAAGACACCCAACCAGGTGCTCCCGAGCTCTTCTTCGTTTTATGAATCGATTAGGCTATTCTATCTTTCATGACCATCATGGAAGCCCTTCAATGGGCGAACAATAAATTACGCAAAGCCGGCGTCGACTCCCCCATGCTCGACGCGGAAATTCTGTTAGCCTTTGCCTTAGATGCCCCCAAGGCCTGGCTGTTTGCGCATTTCGCCGACAAACTCAAGACACACCAGGAGGAAAAATTTTTCGAGCTTGTCGATCAACGTGAAGATCGGATGCCTGTCGCGTACCTCGTAGGAAAAAAAGCATTCTATGGACGCGACTTTGTGGTGGATGCGCATGTTCTTATTCCGCGTCCAGAGACGGAAGTTCTGATCGAATGTGCCATCAAGATCCTTGCAGACAAAGATCCCGAGCGCACCCTCATTGCGGATCTTGGCACTGGCTCAGGAGCGATCGCTGTGACGCTTGCGGCGGAAACGAACCTTCCGGTTATCGCCATCGACGTCGATGAAGCAGCGTTGGAAGTCGCGAAAAAAAATGGAACGCTCCTAGTCCCAGAAACCGCGGTAGATTTTCAGACGGGGAATCTCGCCGAACCGATCATTCGTATCTTCAAAACGATCCGTGGCCAGACCAATGTCCAGACTTCCTCGGTCTATCCATTTAAGACCCTTCTCCTCACCGCCAACCTTCCGTATCTCTCCGAGGTTCGCATGGATAATTTGCAAGCGGAGGTTCGCCATGAGCCAGAACAGGCACTACGCGCAGGAGTCGACGGGCTTGATGCGTACTGGGAGTTGTTCCGTCAACTACGCACCGACCGCAACGTCCTGCCACGTGATCTCCTCGTGCTCATCGAGACCGACCCTGAACAACGCCAAGCGGCAGAAAAACTTATCCTCCACAATTTCCCCAGCGCGAAACTCGCAGTCCATAAAGATCTCCACGACGACGACCGAGTTATCGAGGTGCATATCTAAAACACCCGCCTCACAAGGACGGGTGGTTTTATTCGATTCTGATGTCTTCCTCACTCCCCACGACCTCGATCCAGGTCACACCGGCGTTCATCACGATCTCTTCGCCGGTCGCGCGGTTGTAGAACTTCAGTCGTTCTGAGGAAGACGGTTTCTTCCACGTCGCTGAAATCACGATTCCATCTTGAAGAACATATCCCTCTCCTTCTCCCATCGTTCGAATCTCTCGTCGTCCGACGTTATCGATGATTTCGATCTCTGTCACGACGACCGCGATGTTATCGGCGACGATCTGCTCTCCCGCCTCCGTCACATGCGGTTCATCAAACTGCGATCGTAGGTAGCGTCCCGTCTCCCCATCGTATACCCAATCCACAACGTACACTGGCGCCCAAAAATCGACATGCAGTCCAACCCCATCTTTTCCGGTTGGCTCTGGATCCTTCCATGTCCAAAGATCATAGAGTCGTGTTGGGGCAACGCCCACCTCCTCGCGCAATTGATAAAACGCGTTCAGCAATTCAGTCGAGGTAAACACGTTGTGCGGGGCAAACCGATTCCCATTCGCTCGCCAAAAATACTCCCCCCACCAGTATTGATTCATATCAAATATTCCCCCGGAAGCGATCTGGTCGAGTGCGGCGTTTGAACCCCCAACGTGGACATACATCGCATCAAGCTCCTCCGCCCAATCCAAATAATAGGGGCGAGCTGATCGGACTGGACCAATTTGCTCCACGGATTGTTCCTCGCTAAAAAACGCGAGCATACGAGAAATTCCCGCCTCGACCGGTGCCTCGATCACAAGAAACGCTTCATCGATACCGGTTGGAGGCCAAGCCTCTTCGTGATTATCGATCATGACGGAAAAAACTTGCGGAAGCTCAATGGGCTCAGCCAAAGCCACCCCCGTCAGCGGATGTCGATAAGTTGTCTGTGACGCGCTCGCCTCCTCAACCGTCTCCCGTTCCTGAGTTTGAAATACAAACCTTGGCAACACTGCCGCAACTAATACCGCCAGTACCAACGCAACAAGAAAACCGACCAACAGAGGCCGGTCGGTTTTCTGAATCCGTGAAATAAGATCACGAATATCGAGCATGTTATTTTTTATCTGCTTTCTTTTCTCCCGAAGCCTTGGCGTCTGGAGCAACCGCGGCTCCTTCCTCGCCTTCACCCTCTTCTTCCTTCTTCTCCTTGGCAACTTCAACCGCGGAAACGTCCATCTCAACCGCCGCATTCAACGCATCCATTTCGGCATCGGAACGAGGTGGCTCAACAGAGGCAATCGTGACTTCGAGATCTTCCAAAATTTGTACGCCTTCTGGTGCCTTCAGATCGGAAACATGAATCGCATCGTCGAACGTTGCTAGGACGCTGATGTCAACTTGGATGGAACGTACCAACTTTGATGGGAGTGCGCGAATCGCAACCGTCTCGAGCGAGGGAATAAATGTTCCTCCCAACGCCTTCACCGCGGCAGACTCTCCAACGAATTCAAGCTCCACCTCCGTCTCGATCTCCTTGTTCATGTCGATCGATCGAAAGTCGATGTGCGTATATTCCGTTCTCAATGGATCAATCTGATAGTCTTGGATCAGGACGTGCAGGGGCGGCTTCTCGTCAATCTTAAGCTCAACAATAGAGCTCTCTCCAGCTGCTTGATAGGTCTTCACAAACTTGTTGCGATCAACCGTCACCATCTGAGGTTCGGTTCCCGCTCCGTACACAATCGCGGGAACAGATCCCGCATTGCGCAATGTATAGGTTTTACGACCTTTTTCCGTTCGTGTTTTTGCTTCAAGGATATGTTCACTCATATGAAAATCAATATAATGCGCGGCTATTGTGCTCTACCGACCTCAAATAGTCAAGCGACGCGGGATTACCGCGCCGCATTGTTCTTTTGTTCCTTTTTTTCTCGTCGTGCACGATTTTGTTGAACATGATGAACCTGATCTTGAGAAGCTCTTCCCAGTTCTCTTTCCCAATGCACCGTTTCAAGCATTTCATGCACCGCGATAACATCATCCACATGAATGCGCCGTCCCGCTTTCACTCGGATAACATCCTCATAGGAAAGATCTGTCAAAAGACCGACGGAACTCGCTCCAATCTGGTTTACCAAAACGAGTGCAAGAATCGAATGTTGACATTTTCGACATTGAACATGCAAAAGGTGCGTCTGTCCTTGCTCCCCTAAGAGGCGTGCCTCCATCGGGTTGTATCGTGTCTCGCAGACCGGACAAAATGAAACGAGTTTAAGTCCTTCGTTCCAGAGTTCTGAACCCAAGTGTGTCGACATATATTGTTACGATAACATACCCAACTCGGACTGACTATAGTCATCACATTATGAAACGGGACTTTAGACGCCACCAGGATGGATGGGATGCGCCGTCCTGGAGCATGCAAAAACCGCAAATGTAGCCATAGCTACATTGAGGATTTTTGCATG
>SCSL01000090.1 GCA_004298405.1 Patescibacteria group bacterium
GCGTGACGATGTTTGAGAAAACCCCCATAGATACTCTTTTTTCTGACTTCAACCTCGACGACCTTGAACCTGAGGTGCAGAAACAACTAACTTTGTTGGATTATTAACCGGACACTACTGCGATCAAGTAAGAACATTCTTCTTAGCCGCTTTAGCGGCGTTCCGGACGTGACGGGGCTTAAGCCCCTAAGAAGAGCCTAAATTGACATGTAAGAATTCAATCTCCTCTCCATAGAACATCGAGGCAAGACCAGAGATATCGTCTCCGTTGGTGGTGAAATACGTTCGTCCGTCGGATTTTTCCAAACGTGAATCGATTTCTGGGTGTCTTGTCAGATAGGATTCAAGACTTCGTGCCACGATTTGACCCTGGCTCAAGAGATGAACCGACTCGGGAAGATGACGACGGAAAATCGATTCAACGAGGGGGTAATGCGTACAGGCGAGAAGCACTTCCTCAATACGCTCATCTTTGTCGAGGAGTGCTTCACAACAGCACTTGATGAGATCGTTTGTTTCATCCGTGTCGTGTTTTCCAGCTTCAATAAGCTCAACAAGTCTTGGACAGGTAACATGTGTCACTTTGATGGTGGGGTTCAATTTGTACATTTCATGGATATAGGCGGCCGATTCGACGGTTGCGGGTGTCGCAAAGATTCCAACTCTGGATCCAAGTTTTGTGAGGGACTCCGATGCAGGACGCACGACTCCCAAGACTCGACGATCTGGATACTCGATGGGAAGAATCTCTTGTTGGATTTTTCGCAGAGCCTGAGCGCTGGATGTGTTACAAGCCAGAACGACCAACGGACATCCTTGATCGAATAAGAATCGCACACCTTCAAGCGTAAACTGAAAAATTTCCTCTTGTGACCGGACGCCGTACGGTGTTCGGGCATTATCGCCGAGGTAGATCGTGGAGTAGGTTGGGAGGAGATGGTGGATTGGTTTGAGAACCGTAAGTCCGCCAAACCCAGAATCAAATACGCCAAGCATAACTGAGTCCCTAGCATAATCGAGCAGGGCGTTTGGCACAATCCCATACTTGTGGCACCCTATATGTGTATGCAAAAACCCACCTGCCTTTTTATCGGACGTTTTCAGCCGTACCACATCGGTCACCACATGGTCATTCAGGGCATGACAAAGCTATGCAAGAAAGTCGTGATCGGGATCGGCAGTTCGGACAAGTCGAAAACCGTTGAGAATCCATTTACCGCGGCTGAACGCAAGGAGATGATTCAGCAAGCGCTTCAAGATGAAGACATCATCCCGATGTTCGATGTGGAATTTGTCGACCTTCCCGACCACAAGGATGATGCGCAATGGACCCAACATGTGTTGGAGAAAGTCGGACATGTCGATACCATATGGACTGGAAATGAGGATACAAAAAAATGTTTTGACGGGAAGTTGGAGATCAAGGAGATTAAAGAAGTCCCAGGTATCAATTCAACGAAGATCCGTGAGATGGTCAAGAAGGGCGACACAGATTGGAAAACAAAAGTTCCTGCCGCGGTTGTTTATGCCATTCAAGAGTTAGGAACAGATCGCATTAAATAGTATGGTTCGATTGGTACACTCCCTCATTTTGTTTATCGTGTTCGCTTCCATGTGGCTCCATGGAGGAGTTGCATTTGCCCAAGGACAGATGAGTGAGATGGATATGTCGTCGATGGGCACTTCATGCCTGCAACATTGTTTGGATGCGGTGCATGTGGACGAAGGAAATGACGTGTTGATTGTCATGGGTCTCTTTATTCCGGAATTTAGTCCCACGGTGGAAGGAGTACGGGCGGAAAAAATCTGGTTGCCTTGTGTCGAATCTCACCATGACCCAGGCCAGATTCTTACGATCCAAAAACGAGAATGAAACTCAAGAGATCGGTAAGATCCCCTTATTCATTTCTTGAGTTTTTTGTATGGATCAACACACACGTGAACTCCCAAGTTGCTGCAAGACAGATGTTCCATTTTCTTGGAACCTCCGCCGCATTGGTGGCATCGCCTTGATCGTTTTTGTTCTTTGGTATCTTTTTGACCGGTTTGGTGTTCTCTCTGTGTCACCGTCGATTTCGGGATCCATTGGGTTTGCTTCAATCTTCTTCATCGGTGTGATTGCATCCCTTTCGTCTTGTACGGCGATTTTGTCCGGGTTTATCCTTGCGCTTTCATCGACGCATGCCCAGCGACACAAAGCTGAATCCATTCATGATCGTCTGCGACCTCATATCCTGTTCAACCTTGGTCGTGTGCTGGGATTCGCTGGGTTCGGGGCGCTTGTGGGATATGTCGGATCCTTGCTTGTTCTCTCGCCCGCGCTCAATGCGTTGTTCGTCGTGGTCGTGGCGATTCTGATGCTTGCGATCGGTGCGAACCTTCTCCATCTAGTCCCCAAGGGGGCGTTTCAGCTCACACCTCCCAAATGGCTCACGCGTCAGATCCACGATCTCCAAGATTCGAAACATCCGGCTGTTCCGTTCGTGTTGGGAGCGTTGACATTTTTCTTGCCGTGCGGATTCACCCAGTCTGTTCAGCTCTATGCACTCTCAACAGGGAATCCCGTTCTTGCGGCAATCATCATGGCAATCTTCGCTCTGGGAACGGCGCCGGTGCTCTTAGGGCTTGGTGCGGCGACGTCGGTTGCGCATGGGAAGACGCTTAAGCGAGTCACGCAAATCGCGGGAATTTTGGTTCTTGTGATCGGCTTCTCACAGTTACGAAACGGAGCGGCCCTTCTGGGATTATCGACTCCCGGTGCCGTCACACAAGCCAAACTCGCGGTCGCGGAAGATTCGCTCATCCTCGCGGATGGCAAACAGATTATTCAAATGGAACTGGCGAGCGGATTCTACTCGCCTGACGTTCTTCAAGTAGTTGAGGATATTCCTGTTGAATGGCAGATTTATGCGCCCCAATTTATGGGATGTGCTGATACGCTCGTCTCGCGTGGGCTTGGTATCAGCACGCGACTTAAACCAGGCGACAACACCGTCGCATTTACCCCCACCGAGCCAGGGAAGTATACGTTTAGTTGTTCGATGGGAATGGTGAGAGGGACGATGGTCGTCGCTCCTAACAAGAACTAATATGTCGCACACACAATTCAACATTACCGGTATGCACTGTGCCTCCTGCGCGGTGAATATTGAGTCCGAGCTTGGGAAACGCACCGGGGTGCAGAAGGCAAACGTGAACTACGCGCTTTCACGTGCCTCCGTAGAGCATGATGATTCTGTGAGCGAGCATGATCTTCATGCGGCTGTGCAAGGGATGGGGTACGGCGTATCAGCTTCAGGAATGCCGATGGACGAACACGCACATCACGAGTCGGATCAAGGAGCCGGTCGGCGTGCGGCTATTTCCATGGGACTCGCGGTTCCAACGGTCGTAATGGCGATGATGGGGTTTTGGGAGTGGCCGCAAGCAATTCTTTCGACCATCGTGGTGCTTGGTCCTGGCATGGAATTTCACCGTATGACATTCAAGTTGCTTGTGCGCGCAAAAGCCAACATGGATACCCTCATTACCATGGGAACGCTCGTCGCGTTAGCGTTTAGTTGGTGGCAGTTTTCTGTTGGAGGAGATCTCTACTTTGAAATTGCGGCGCTTATCACGGGATTCATTTTGCTTGGACGGTATTTTGAGACACGGGCAAAGGGGCGTGCGAGCGAGGCCATCTCTCGTTTGCTCGAACTTGGGGCGAAGATGGCACACAAAATTCAAGATTTCAAAGGGGCTTCAGCCCCGTTACAGAACGCCGCTGAAGCGGCTACGAATATCGTTGATGTACCGGTTGAATCATTGAAACTTGGCGATCTGGTATTGGTAAAGCCTGGTGAGAAGATTCCGCTCGACGGGATGATTGTGAAGGGTGAGTCATCGTTGGATGAATCCATGCTCACGGGGGAGAGTATGCCTGTGGGAAAACGAGAGGGCGATTCTGTGTTCGGCGCGACGGTTAACCAGCAAGGGGCACTGACCGTAAAAGTGACGGCTCTTTCTGGAAACACCGTTCTCGCACAGATTGTGAAATTGGTAGAGCAGGCACAGCAACAGAAGGCGCCGATCCAAAAGTTGGTCGATAAAATTTCTGGGATTTTTGTCCCGATCGTGATCGTTCTGGCAGTGATTACTTTTTCTGTTTGGTTCATCTTCACAGGGGACATGACGACTTCCTTCATTCCTGCGGTTGCCGTTCTTGTGATTGCGTGTCCGTGTGCGTTGGGGCTTGCGACGCCTACAGCGATTCTGGTAGGAACAGGACGAGGCGCGAAAGAGGGGATTCTCATCAAGAGTGGAGAAGCATTGGAGCGTAACCGGCATATCGATGCTGTGCTCTTTGATAAAACAGGCACTCTGACGGAGGGACGACCGTCTGTGACCGATACGACGGTAAATGACGAACACCTCGCCCTCGTTGCTTCCCTGGAAGCGAGCTCCGAGCATCCGCTCGCGCAAGCAGTTGTACGATATGCGAATGACAAAAAGCTCGCACTCAAAATGTCCGATCGGACACAATCGATTACCGGGAAAGGAATAGAAGGGGTGGTAGATCAGAAAAAAATCATTATTGGTTCCCCAAGTTATGTGAATCAATTTTGTCAATTTAGACAAAATCAACCGATGGTGGATCGTTGGCAGGGGGAGGGGAAGACCGTGGTTGTGGCGTGTATCGACAACGAACTCGCCGGTCTCCTCGCTATTGCGGATGCTCCCAAATCCACGGCCAAGACCGCCGTCGCAGAACTCAAACGCATGGGCAAGGAGGTTGTGATGGTTACGGGGGATAACCGCAAGACCGCTGAAGCAATCGCGCGGGAGCTGGGGATCGAACAGGTCGAGGCGGACGTGCTACCTGGAACAAAGCTCGAGGTCGTGAAAGCGTGGCAGGACAAAGGCAAGCGCGTTGCGTATGTCGGCGATGGAATTAATGATGCTCCCGCTCTCACGCAGGCCGACCTAGGCATTGCGGTTGGAAGCGGAACCGACGTGGCGATCGAGGCAGGTCAGATTGTGCTTGTTGGTGGCGGACCTGAGAAAGTTGTCTCAGGTTTGAAACTTGCGGCCGTGACGTATCGAGGCATCAAGCAGAATCTCTTTTGGGCATTCTTCTATAATGTGGTAGCCATTCCGCTGGCGGCCGTTGGGCTTCTAAATCCCCTCATCGCTTCCGCAGCTATGGCGTTTTCGAGTGTCTCAGTCGTGCTCAACTCCCTACGGATCCGGCGTGCAAAAATTTAGCGGATGTGTTACCTTCCATGTGCGTATACGCAGATCCCACCCCCTAGAACTCCGGTTCTTGGGGGTGTATGCGTTATCTATGAATTTCAAGCTCACATCCGACTACAAACCAGCCGGGGATCAGCCTAAGGCGATTGAACAACTCACAAAGGGAGTGGAATCTGGGGAAAGGTACCAGACGCTTTTAGGCGTGACGGGATCGGGAAAGACGTTCACGATGGCAAACGTGATTCAGAATACGCAGAAGCCCACGCTCGTGATCGCGCACAACAAGACGTTGGCAGCACAGCTCTGCAACGAGTTCCGCGAGTTTTTCCCCGAGAACGCAGTGGAGTACTTCGTCAGTTACTATGACTACTACCAACCAGAGGCGTACATGCCGCGCACGGACACGTACATTGAGAAGGAGTCACAGATCAACGAGGAGATAGACCGGCTCCGTCACTCAGCAACGCAAGCACTGCTGTCGCGGCGCGACGTGATCATCGTGGCGAGCGTGTCGTGTATTTATGCGTTGGGAAGTCCGGAGGAGTATAAGGCGACAGTTCTGCATATTCAAAAGCACATTCTCAGCCGCTTTAGCGGCGTTCCGGACGGGGCTGAAGCCCCTGAGAAAAATGTTGGGGCTTCTTTGAATAGATCAGAGTTGTTGCGGCGGCTGACACAGATGCAATTTGAGCGCACGACGGCGGACATCACGCGCGGACATTTTCGAGCGCGTGGCGATATTGTTGAGATCATGCCGATGAACGAAGAAGTTGTGTATCGAGTGGTATTTGAGGATGAACGGGTCGTAGAGATTCAGTCGCTTGATCCAGTCACACGCAAGTTTATCGACACCCTTCAGGATGTATGGATTTTTCCTGCCAAGCATTACGTTGTCTCGCAACCTCGACAGAAAGAGGCACTGCGTGAGATTCGGCAAGAACTTGAAGATCGTCTCGCGCTCTTTGACAAAGAAGGGAAGGTGCTCGAGGCTGAACGGCTCAGTCGCAGAACGCGTTTTGATTTGGAGATGATTGAAAACATTGGTTACTGTAGTGGCATTGAGAATTACTCCCGTCATTTTGACGGTCGTGCGCTAGGTCAGCCGCCCTACACGCTCATTGACTATTTTCCCGATGACTTTTTGACGATTATCGACGAGAGCCATGTCACCGTCCCACAGGTCGGCGGGATGTACAACGGAGACAAGGCGCGTAAAGAGACGCTCATCGAACATGGATTCCGACTGCCCAGTGCCAAGGACAATCGACCGCTTCAGTTTCAAGAATTTGAGGAACGGGTGAAGCAAGTCGTGTTTGTGAGCGCCACGCCCGGGAAGTACGAGGCACAGAAATCGACAAAGGTTGTGGAGCAGATTATTCGTCCGACCGGACTTGTCGATCCGGTGGTGACGGTGCGACCAGTCACCCCTACTCTTCTCAGCCACTTTAGTGGCGTTTCGGACGGGACTAAAGTCCCTGAGAAGAATCATGGGACTAAAGCCCCTGAGAATTATGAAGGACAGGTGGGGGACTTGATCGGTGAAATCGTGAAACGCGTCGAGCAAAAAGAGCGCGCACTTGTCACGACGCTTACCAAGAAGATGGCGGAGGATCTCACTGAGTTCCTCGTGGGGAAAGGAATCAAGGTTCAGTATCTTCACTCAGACGTGCAAACACTCGATCGCATCACGATTCTCTCGGATTTGCGCAAAGGAGCTTATGACGTGGTTGTCGGCGTGAACCTCTTGCGTGAGGGTTTGGATCTTCCCGAAGTGACGCTCGTGGCAATTCTCGACGCGGATAAAGAAGGGTTTCTCCGCAGTGAAACATCCATCATTCAAACGATCGGTCGCGCCGCGCGAAACGTAAAAGGCGAGGTCATCGTCTACGCCGACGAGATGACCGGCTCGCTCACGCGGGCGCTCAAAGAAACAGAACGTCGCCGCAAGATCCAGCTCGCGTACAACAAGAAACATGGCATCACGCCACAGTCGATTCACAAGGAGATTAAGGATATACGAGCGATGTTGGGTGGGGAGGAGACCACGGCCGGGATTCTGAAGCTCGAGATGACCGCAGAGCCTCACGAGATCGAACACGTGATTAAGGAGAAAGAATACGAGATGAAAGAAGCGGCGAAGAAACTCGACTTCGAAACCGCGGTGATCCTCCGCGATGAGATCGTGCTGCTCGCCAAAGAGTTGAAAACTCACGGGGCTAAAGCCCCTAAGAATTTATTGGATTCATAGCCACTTTAGTGGCGTTCGTATGCAAGACAAAATCATCATCAAAGGGGCTCGGGAGCATAACCTCAAGAACATCTCGCTTGAGCTTCCGCGCAATAAATTGATTTGCTTCACCGGCGTATCCGGCTCGGGGAAGTCGTCTTTGGCATTCGATACAATTTTCGCCGAGGGGCAGCGTCGGTATGTTGAGTCGCTCTCTGCGTACGCGCGGCAATTTTTAGGACAGATGGAGAAGCCAGACGTCGATGAGATCGAAGGACTCTCGCCGGCCATCTCGATCGACCAGAAAGCACATGGCAGTAATCCACGCTCAACGGTGGCAACCATTACGGAGATTTATGATTACCTGCGTGTGTTGTTTGCCCGTGTGGGCGAACCGCACTGCGTGACCTGCGGGGAGAAGATTCAGAAGTTGACGAATGAGGAGATGGTGGATTTGGTACTGGAGAAGGCGACCGGCGACAAAGGTTCGGTGAAGGTCCTCGCTCCGGTAGTGAAAGGACGCAAAGGGGAGTACTACCAACTTTTGTATGATCTCTATAATTCAGGATTTGCTCGCGTGCGGATTGATGGGAAGGAGCATCGACTGGATCAGCCGATCAAACTTGCACGGTACAGGGCGCACGTGATCGAGATCGTCGTGGATACGATTCCCATTTCAAATCTTTTTATATTCAAAGGGACTTCAGTCCCGTCACGCGACGCCACTAAAGTGGCTGTGAATCCTGAAGGAAGACAACGTTTGGCCGATGCTCTGGAGATTGCCGTCGATCGTGGGGAAGATGTTGCCAACATCATTTATCCCGACAAGACCGAACAACTTCTCTCGGCGAAGTTCAGTTGTCCCAAGGATGGGTTCTCGTTTCCTGAGATCGAACCACGATTATTTTCGTTTAACTCACCCTACGGAGCGTGTCAGGAATGCACGGGTCTTGGGACGGCGGAGTTGTACTCGCAGGAACTGTGCGGAAAATGTTCGGGTGCGAGACTCCGACAGGAAGCGCTGTACGTTTGGCTTCCATCGACTCGTAACCACCCCCAACCCCTCCTTAAAAAGGAGGGGGGAGTTTCAATAGTTGATATCTCGAGGATGTCGATATCGGATGCAACGGCGTATTTTGAGAATTTACCGTTGAGCGAAAAAGATACACAGATTGCCGGTTCGATTTTGAAAGAGGTTCAGAATCGTTTGACGTTCATGCTGGATGTCGGGCTTCACTACCTCACACTCGACCGCATGGCCGGCACGCTTTCGGGCGGGGAAGCTCAGCGTATCCGTCTTGCCTCACAAGTGGGTTCTCGACTCGTGGGAGCGATGTATGTACTCGACGAGCCGACGATCGGCCTTCATCAGCGCGACAACGATCGACTCATTGAGACACTTGAAGATTTACGCGACATAGGCAATACCGTGATCGTCGTGGAACATGATGAGGACACGATGCTTGCGTCGGACTACTTTGTGGAGATCGGACCAGGAGCCGGCGTGAATGGTGGGCAAGTGATCGTGTCCGCTCCGACAGCAGAAGCGTTGAAGGATAAACACTCGCTTACTGCCGCGTATTTGCGTGGCGACAAAAAGATCGATGTGCCAACCGATCGGCGAGCGCCTGGTCGCGATGCGATCAAGATTAAAGGTGCTTGCCAAAATAATCTCAAGAACATCGATGTCGAGATTCCACTTCGTCGATTCGTGTGTGTGACCGGTGTGTCGGGATCGGGCAAGTCCACGCTTGCGTACGAGACGATGTACAAAGCGATTTCGCAAAAATTATACGGAGGGAAGCAGAATCCCGGTGAGCACAAAGCGGTTCTTGGGATCGAGTATCTCGACAAAGCCATCCTCATCGACCAAGGCGCGATCGGACGCACGTCTCGTTCCAATCCAGCAACGTACACGGGGGCGTGGGATCCCATTCGCGATATGTTCGCGTCTACGTCTGAGGCGCGATATCGTGGGTACAAGAAAGGACGTTTTAGTTTCAACCGACCGGGTGGACGATGTGAACAATGTGAAGGGCATGGAGTGATCGCCATTGAGATGCACTTCTTACCGACGGTGTACGTGACGTGTGATGTGTGTAAGGGTCGACGGTTCGATCGCGAGACGCTGGAGATTACCTACAAAGAAAAAAACATTCATCAGATCCTCGAAATGGAAGTCGAGCAAGCGGCGGAGTTTTTCAAAGATGTCCCGCCGGTTTCCGACCGCCTCGAGACACTCAAACGTGTCGGGCTTGGCTATGTGAAGCTTGGCCAGCCAGCGCCAACGCTCTCGGGAGGAGAAGCGCAACGGGTAAAGCTCTCAACCGAACTCGCCAAGCGACAGACGGGAAAAACGCTCTACCTCCTTGACGAACCGACCACCGGGTTGCACTTTGAAGATGTGAAGAAGTTACTCGAAGTTCTGCACGAGTTGGTGAGCAAAGGAAATACCGTGGTCGTGATCGAACACAATCTTGATGTGATTAAGACAGCCGACTGGGTCATTGATCTTGGTCCAGAAGGCGGAGATTTGGGCGGCGAACTTGTCATTGCCGGCACGCCCGAGGACGTGGCACGACACGGAAAGAGTTACACGGGGCAGTATCTAAAGAGAGTGTTGAAGAAATAACGAAATTTGTGTCATTGCGAGTCCCGAGTTTGTCGAGGGACGAAGCAATCCGTCGTCGATGCGCACGATTGGTGAGTCGGTTGCGAAGAGTGAACAACTTGGCGTTCTTGGTGAGGAAGGTCAGGAAACAGACGGAGAACGTGAGCATTTGCACTTTGCCATGTACGAAGGGGAAGACGTGCGACTCAAGGGATATGAGACCAGCAAAGAGACGGTCGAGGACTGGTCGCTCATCCAGAACTCGATCCTTCTATCTCTGAAGGAGTCCTCGCGAGCATGAGGATCAAATAAAAAAGTGGGTTGCCCCACTTTTTCCCTGACTTTTCCTAACTTTTCATAGCCGCTTTAGCGACGCTCCGGACGTGACGGGGCTGAAGCCCCTGAGAAGAATCTTATTTAACGATTAGTGTTCCTACCATGCCCTGACTCCGGTGTGAACCGATCGAGCAGTAGAATGCGTATGATCCTGGTTCGCTCGGTGCAGTGAAGATGAGGGATTCGCCTTGGGCGACGGCGAATTCAAGGTCGATCTCGTCGATCGCGAACGTATGGAACCCGGTATTTTTGGTGAAGGTGATTTCAATTTCATCTCCCGGTGACGCAGTAATTGCATTGGGAGTGAACGAGAAGTTCGCAACTTCCATTTCTACGACTACATCCGCCGGCTCGCCGAGGATGACTTCCGTCACAGGCACGCCGTTTTCATCAGTGGTCGTTTCGCCTTCTTGTGATACGACCGCCTCGCCATTCGCTGTGACCTCGATCGTTACGGGTGATGGTTGCTCTGCGACCTCGATTTCTGCCTCCTGCGTTGTCGACGCTTGTGTACAGCCAGCACCAACTAAGGCCACAATAGCGAAGATCGGAAGTAAATATTTCATACTGTATAGTTAGATGGTAGCCCCAGGCTTCAGCCTGGGTCCGACCGATAGTTATTATTGAAGCTTAACGTATGATCCCCGCATCAATCAAGGTGAAACACGGCGATCTCCCGGATGTCCCAGGGGTGTACTTCTATTTTGATAAAGACGAGAAGCTATTGTATGTGGGGAAAGCGACGTCCTTGAAGCGGCGGGTTGGGTCGTATTGGTCGAAAGCCCATGAGCGGCGCATTGAGGAGATGGTCGCGCAAATTGTACGGATCGACTACATCGAAACCCCAACGGTGATCGAGGCACTCGTCTTGGAGGCAAATAAAATCAAGGCCCTGCGGCCGAAGTACAATATTCTGGCTCGCGACGATAAGACATTCCTGTTTCTTGTGATCACGAACGAGCCGTTCCCCAAGCCGCTCTTGATTCGGGGGCATGAGTTACGGCAGATGGGCGTTAATCCATTTGCTAAGTATTCCCCCCCTGCCCGAGGGTCGTTCGACTCTGAGCTCACGGTCGAAGAGGGGGTTAGGGGGGATGGGAGAGCAGCTGAGAAGTTTCTTCGCGTGTTCGGTCCGTACACGAGCGGACACTCGCTCAAGATCGCGCTCGAGCTCATTCGTCGAATCATCCCTTGGTCGACGTGTGAGCCGCCAGAAGTGACCGGACGCATGCGTGGGTGTTTCAATTCACAGATCGGGAAGTGTCCAGGAGTTTGTCGTGGAACGATTTCGCGGACAGAGTATCGACGCTATATCCGTCAGCTGATCTTGTTCTTCGAGGGGAAGAAGGTACGGCTTGAACGGGAACTCGAACGCGAAATGAAACGAGCGGTCAAGGAGCTCCGATTCGAGGACGCGGCTCTGTATCGTCGCCGATTGGGAGCGCTCCAGCACATCCAGGACATCGCCTTACTTTCCCGCGAGGATCACGAACTTCCGTTTTCTCGTGAACCGAGCGAAGGGACAATCAACTTGGAAGGCCGTGTTGAGGCATACGACATTAGTAATATTTCGGGGACATCCGCGACGGGATCGATGGTGGTGTTCGAGGAAGGAAAGCCGGTCAAGGACAAGTATCGGAAATTTAAGATAAAGACAGTATCAGGACCAAACGACGTGGCAATGCTCGAAGAGATGTTGCGTAGACGCCTTCAACGTGTACTCCCCACTGCCCGAGGGGGGATAAAGGGGGGTGGGAGCCGTAGCTGGGAATTGCCTGAGATCATGATCATTGATGGCGGACTCCCACAGGTGAATCGGGTGCAGGAGGTACTCGACGAGTTGGGCGTGAAGGTTCCGATAATAGGCATCGCTAAAGGATTTGATCGAAAACAAGACCGACTCGTGTTTGATCGTTCAAACGAGGAGTTGGTCCGAGTGGCCGTACGAGGCAAGGAACTCTTCCAGAGAGCGCGCGACGAGGCACACCGATTTGCGGTAAAATACCACCGAATATTGCGTTCAAAAAAACTATTAAAATGATCTATGACAACGTTTCAAGAAAAACTAACCGAGTTTGCTGGCTGGGTCGGGGTCCTCTCGATTTTGCTAGCCTATGGTCTTTTGAGCTTTGGGGTTCTGAGCGTCGATCATATTGGGTATCACGCGCTGAACTTGGTGGGCGGAATTGGAATCGTCGTCGATGCTTTCGCGGACAAGAACTACCAACCGGCCGTGCTGAACCTGATTTGGATCGCGATCGCCATATATGCGATTGTCACGATCGGAGCTTAGCTCCGACCAAGATTTAGCAATTAATTTGATCGAGTGCTAAGAAAAAGTACCCCCACAGAGGGTATTTTTCTGTGGGTAACTTTGGTTGACCAGTGTTTCGTAGTGGAATAAAATGGTTGCAGGTGGAGAAAAGTGGGGATCGATCGAGAAGTCTCTCGATTGGTGCTCACTTTTATTTAACTCCCATCTGATAGCGGCCCAGCAAGTTATGTTTATAGGCGAGTATAAACATACAATAGACGAAAAAGGACGTCTTGCGATTCCAGTAAAGTTTCGCAAAAACCTCGCAAAGGGGGCCGTTGTGACGCGAGGCTTAGATGCGTCCCTTTTCCTGTTCCCCAAGGAGGAGTGGGGCAAGCTTGCCGAGAAATTAGCTGGTTTGCCCCTGGGGCAATCCAATAGTCGCGCCTTCGCCCGACTCATGCTTGCGGGTGCCATGGATGTGACGTTGGACAAACAGGGAAGGATCGTTCTACCGGAATATCTACGTTCGTACGCCACACTCGCCAAGACAGCCGTCATCGCTGGACTCTATAACCGATTAGAGATTTGGGATGAGACCAAGTGGGAGACGTATAAGCGCCAGGTCGAAACCGATGCTGATTCCGTTGCGGAAAAGCTCGGTGAGCTCGGAATTTAGAGATTACAGTTGGTCGTCGAGGTTTGGAGTTCCGTTGGGGGGTTAATTGAACCTTTTCCCCACAACAGGGCTTCAAGCTTCGGCAACCAAAGGAGGCTTTTTATGCAACATAAACCTGTCCTCCTCAACGAGATAAGCAACTATCTCAAACCGGAGCCGAAGTCACTTTTGATAGACGGCACTGTGGGGCTGGGAGGGCACGCGGCGACCCTATTGCCGCGCGTCCTTCCTGGCGGCCGTCTCCTAGGCATCGATCGTGATGCCGCGAATCTGAAGAGAGCGCGAGAGCGCCTTTCCGGATTCGATTCTGCTGTTGTGCTGGTGCACGACAGCTATGCCAATGTTCGAACCCACGCCTATGCTCACGGATTTACTCATGTCGATGCGATCCTTCTTGATCTGGGGTTTTCTTCTGTCCATGTGGACGACCCAGGTCGCGGATTTTCTTTCCAGAATGATGGACCGCTAGACATGCGCTATGACCAGTCACAGCCACTCACCGCCGGTGAGATCGTGAATACCTGGTCGGAAGATGAGCTGGCACGGATTTTTCGACAATACGGTGAAGAAGTGAATGCACGTCCTTTTGCTCATTCGATCGTTCGTTCTCGGGCTCAGACGCCTTTTACAAGCACGATACAACTTGCTGAGCTCATCGCTGGTATCAAGCGACAGCACGGCAAGACGCATCCTGCGACAAAAGTCTTTCAAGCCTTGAGAATTGCTGTGAACGATGAATTTGGCGAATTGGAACGTGCGCTACCAGAGTGTGTGAATTTGTTAAAACCCGGTGGTCGCCTAGCGATCATCAGCTTCCACTCCCTTGAGGACCGGATCATCAAACAGTTTTTCAAAAGCACCCCGGCCCTCAAGGTGGTGACGAAGCGTCCCCTCAGCGCCACGCGTGAAGAGCGACTCGAGAATCCTCGAGCGCGCAGTGCCAAGTTGCGTGTGGCAGAAAAAGTTTCCCCATCTTCTCAGCCGCTTTAGCGGCGTCCTGAACGGGGCTAAAGCCCCTGAGAAAATCTAATTTTCTGTTGACGACCCCACCGTCATCTATGTCCCCAGTTGCTGCACAAACTTCTGTTTTTTCGCCAACGCATATTGCCACGCGCCACGTCAGTGTTCGGATGTGGGTGGCCAATCATGTTGTTGCCCTAAACATTGCGTCTCTTGCAGTTGTTGCCCTCTTGGTTGTCTCCTACATTGTGCAAGTGAACGCTTCGATTTCACAGGGATACCAAATCCGCGACCTCGAAACACAATTGGATGAACTCAGTCTCATGAATCAGAATCTTGAACTTGAGACACGCAAAAGCCAATCATTAAATCATGTGGCAAAGTCTGTGAAGATGCTTGGGTTCGTCGAAGCTGAGATCCCAAATTACATTTCCGGTTCCGAACCCGCCTTTGCCATGGCGGAATAGTAAAAACAAACAGCGCAAAAGATGGCTGTTTTTAGTTTTCGATATCAGTGTGACAAAAATTTGGGTTTATGATACATATGTCTGTCCCATACACCCCCTCGGCTGGGTCAAGCCTGTGGAGACCTCGAAATGATGAACTTCTGGTCCGCTCTCGTGCTCATCGTGATGAGCCTCGTCGTTGGTTTCGTCGCCTGGTTCACCAACTCGCCCAACGCTCTCTGGGCCTTCATCCTAGTGGTCTTGATGGGCGTGGAGATCCTCAAGAAGGATTCAAATAAGACCTGATCCTCACTTGCGCACTCACCTCAGCGGAAGCCGTCAACATTGCGACGCACGCCGATCGTAGTGCGCTATTTCTTTTCCTGTTTAGGGTCACCGACCCGCTTACGAATGGTGGGTCAGGTCTGGTTATGGATTTTTTGTAACGCCATTTTTTCAAAGAGACAAACTTTTGTCCGTAGGTTTACAAATGGATACATTTTTTCTCAGGTGAGAAGAAATGTATCCATTTTAGGAACCATCAGTAGGTGATATGATCATATCGTCCAGAATCCATAACGAGTTTTGTGTCATTGTGAGGCCGAAGACCGAAGCAATCCTTCGAAAGCTAAGAGGATTGTTTCGTCGTCGTCGTTCCTCCTCGCTATGACACAGAAAATGTTTGGCAAAGATTCGTCAGTTTTTTCTACTCAACAAAGCGAAAAAGGAGTTGTGACCAACAATGAGTTCATATGAATAGTGAGCTGAGTAAAGGACAATTTCGTGAGGATACGGAGAGGGATAGATTACTTCTGGAACGCATTGCGTCATTGGACTTGGAAGATAATGGAGTTTTTCAAGAGGTTTTCGCAATAGTGAAAAATCGATGTCATCGATTGGATCGAACTACCTTCGTAGAGAGAAAAGAGCGAGTTCGAGGAAAGGGGCAGGTCATTCCTCCAGAATTTGATTTAGCCTTTCTGGATCAAACAACGTTGCAGATCTATGTGAATACGGACACAGTACCTGAGGAAGCTGTCGAAGAGATTATTGAACACGAAGCGACGGAGTTGGTTCATGTGCTCGCGAAGACTCCAAGTGGTGAGAAACCCAAAAAAGAGACGTGGCGGGAGGCACATCACGAGGCGTTGCTTCGTGAGTACGCGAAGGCGAAAGAAAAAGAAAGGTTAGAGCAACATCATGCGTGGTTGGTCTCATACCTTGAAACATTAAAACGACAGTTCCACGATAATCTTATCCTGACTCAAACGATCGACCGGCAGATCCAAGAACGAACAGACGTGTATAAACAACTCTCTACTTCCGATTGATGTTTGGTCATAAAATATGTTGCGATTCATTAAATCGACAACCTGGGAGGAAATCTTTCAGAATTGGAAACAGGGAGAGGGGAATGATCCTGGCTGGGTTCACTGCGCGACCGTGCTCAAGGGCTGGGACAGTTGGGAGTCGTGGCGACGGTTTACGGTGGAACAAATTGGCGCGTCGACTCGGGAATGGGCGATCTACGAGTTTGCGAACCCTCTGATCGAAATCCCCGCGATGCTCGTTGGACCATTTACCGGCTGGCAGTTGAGGTTACCCGTACCAAATTGTCATACATTTGCTGACCTTGTGCGCATCCCTGAGCAAGAAATTTTTTTTCGTGACCATGGAAAAGTTGTTTCCATCATGAAAAACTTTCCGCCCTCGACGATGTTCATCGGTCTACGACTTGAAGGAACCTC
>SCSL01000091.1 GCA_004298405.1 Patescibacteria group bacterium
GTATGCCATCTCCACCGTCTCGGTCACGGTTGACGGTGACGTAACGGGAGAGGCAACCCTGCAGTTGCAATGTGCCTGTACTACGGATGCCTCGTGTGGAGAGACAGGTCTTGGATGTGGAGAAAGTAGCTGTTGCTTTGAGCGGCCTGAGATAGGTCTGGTAGAGCCGGCCGAGAATTCCGGAGCCCTTGCGGCAGGAGGAGAGGGATATTGTCGCAACACCGCGGTCTGGATTGAGTTTTCGCAGATGATGGATGAATCGACGTTTGATGCGACAGTCGATGACGATGGGGACGGGATCATCGATCAAAATGAGTTCAATGCAAATCTATACCTCGATCTTGTCTCGGTCGATTCAGACGGTGACGGAGATCAAGACAATATCAATGCGATCACGGACTGTCCTGACGCATATCAAGGAGGGGATCCAACGCCACCCGTGGCAGGGGTTTCCCGCTTCTGGAACTGGCTTAAGCAATTTGTCTTTGGAATTTTTGGTCGCGAGGTGAATGCCTCGAGCACGTTTGCGTGCCATGTTCCCGTGAGCTATGAACTTTTTCAGGTTGTGGATAACGACAAAAATTTCATCAGCATGCGAGCGTATCTGCGATACAGTACCCTCTTGGAAGAAAATGCAGTGTACCGGCTGGTCGCTGTTGGAGATGATGATGAGACAGACACGATCAAGGAAGGCATCTTAAGTGAGGACGCGGTTACTTTGTGTATAGGGAATAGTTGTGCAAACAATGCGTTTGAACGAGTGTTTGAAATCGGGGATGACATCTGTGACCTAGATCGCGTCGTGGTAGAGGATCTTGGGAATATCAATGCCACAGAATATGAAGAGGCGAGCATTGCTTACTTTAGTGAGACCAGAGAAAACCATGCGTTCATTGCCTCGCCACAGACGTATCGTTCAGGTTCAGGGTATGAAGAGATTTCCCCGCTCGCGAATCTGTACGACTGGAAATGGGCATGGACATCTTCCGTGACTGACGCTTCTCAAGGGGACGTTGTAGCCTCTGTGGGAGAGAATCCAGAAGATGCGACGCGCAATTATACAGCAACAGGATATACAGGCCGAGAACACATTTTTTCTACAGCAACTATTACGGCTGATGAGCTGTTCGATCCTTCGACAGCTGAGCCTGAAACGACCCCTGCCCGATCGGTGAGTGGGTTGCTTGAGATCACAGCGTTTGTGTGTGAAAATCCTTGGCCATCACTTTCCTCTCCCACACTTGATTTCCCCTATGTAGAAGATGTCCTTCCAAGCAATTTTTCCTTCTTTTATTGTCGTGATGTGGGAGAAACGGGAACCGCCGATGATCTTCCAGCGCTTGAGGATCCCATTGATGTAAGCTCGCTGTCCTCCTCAGGTATTATTCAGGAATTGATTTTTAAGGTGGAGGGTTCCCGTGACGCCATCGGGGTGCGTGTGCTTCCAAATGCCATTGATACAGATAGCGATGGTTTCTTTGACAAGACATATTTTACCCCACGCGCCTGGGTGGAAGAACAGGCGTTTACAGGTTCATTCACACAAACCGAACTTGATGGGTACCCAGCCGTGGAAGCGGGAAATACGATCTACGCGGCCGCGGCGAATGTTAGCGATACGACGATTTATCCCAACATTTATATTGTTTCCTCCAATGAAGATGCAAGCGAGGAAGCTCAGGACATTTTTGGTCAGGTGCTTGGGAACTGGCGCTTTAATGGAAATACCGATGAGGTTACGGATATTAATCTGTGTTGGAACAGCGTGGAGGAGAGTTATGCCACAACAGATACAGACGAATACGTCCAGTGCGTTTGGGACGGCGATTGTTATGAGGCTTTCAGCGACAGTTCCATTATCTGTGACGCGCAAAAAGGCAAGCTCAGACGCGACATGATTCGGCTTTTGGACGTGGTGGATATAACCAAGACGATCGATACGTTTGGAGATGCAAACGGTCACTGTGCCGTCACAAAGGGACAGGCGTGTGAGTCAGACGATGAGTGTCCAGGAACCGAAGTGTGTGTTGAGGGATTCCCTCAAGTGCAATCAGGAACATTCGTGCCCGCGCTCTCAAACTCGATCTGGAGTTCTTGGAACGCGTCGCTTGCCAATGAACTCGGAATTGCTCTGCCAACGGATCCGATCAATGAGTTTTATAACTGTTCAGAAACAGGATACGACGCGGCTTCATGTTGGAATGGAGAAAAAGGCACGTTCATCTGCCCAGAGAATTCTCACCTGTATGGGTATCAAAGCGTTGGGGGAGAGGCGTATAAGCTGTATGCCGTTCTTGAGTCAGACGGCGGAGATTTTACTTGGGAATATGATCTAGATGTCAACTTGTCTGACTCCGCGACCGTCAGCGTGGAATATCCAAATGCGTACTCGCCAGGGACTGCGGGAAGTGGGGGCGGGTTCACGTCGTCTCCGGTTTTTTGCGATGGGGAAACTTGGGGTGACTCATCGTTGTGTGGAGACGGAACGCAGGGAGCGACAGAATTTTGCGAGATTGGAGATACGATGACGATTGCTTGTACCGATGTCGATGGAAATAATGGATTGATTACGACTTCTTGTTTGTCGAATTGCTCCAGGTATCAAGATATAGCAGAGGCCGAAGCCTCCGGAGCAGAATGTTCGCCGTATAGCTGTGGCAATGGCGTGGTTGAAACGGGCGAAGAGTGCGACGACGGATCCCTCAATGGAACGTATGGACATTGTGGGGATGATTGTACCGCAACGGGTTCATTTTATTGCGGTGACGGATACTTGGCCGCAAGTGAACAGTGCGATTGTGGGACGACGACGACCTACCAGTCGGTGATCTCGGACGCCAACAGTTGGGCATCGATCAATAGTTGTTCCGTTTCCAACGGACAGTACGCGATCTATCCATATGATTCGTGCGCCTACAACTGTACTTCTCCAGGCCTCTCATGTGGGGACGGTCGAGTGAATGGCTCGGAGGAATGCGATGGAGATTATGAAGAGTGGGAAGGAGCGTTGTGTTCAGATGGGATTACGACGTGTACTTCGGATTCTGACTGTGGTTCTGGAGATACATGCGGTGGCGCAGGTTATGAAACTCCTGGCATTGGATCGATTTGTGTTGGAGGGTCAGATGAAGGGAGTGCCTGCGACAGTGACAGCGATTGCACAGACGGATCCTGCTCTACCAATGCCTACAATCTCTACCGCTATCGCGTGTGCGAGGCGGACTGTACTTGGCCCGCTACTTGGACAGGACCTGTCGGAGGCGAGCAACAATGCGGAAATGGCACCGTAGAAGGAGATGAAGTATGTGACGACGGGAACTCTAGTAACAACGATGCATGTTTAAACACCTGCATTGAAAACATCTGTGGAGATGATCACGTTTATGTCGGTTCGGAATCCTGCGATGACGGGTCGCTCAATGGTGTCTCGTGTACTGCTGACTATCAAGATACCTGTAATTATTGCAACACCTTGTGTCAGTACAAAACTTCTTCTGGTGGATACTGTGGCGATGGAGTCGTCGACATAGGAGAATTGTGTGATGGAGGATATTCCACACAACTCTATTATTTTGATGTTACGACTGGGAAGACGAATGGAGTCTGTTATGACACCTATGAGTCCAACGAAGATGCTGATGCAAACTTATACTTCTGTCATTGGTTGGGTGTCTGCAATGGAGGAGCTGAGAATGGTGACTACTGTACACTCGGTTATGACAATTGGGTGGGAGGAGCGCCATCGACATTGCCTGATGCTACTGGGTATGATCAAAACGACTGTGAGGGAACGGATGCGGAAGGAGATGAAGGGGAATGTGTTCCTCCAATCTGTTCAGCTGATTGCGGATCTTCCTGTCCCGTGGGTTTCAAGACAACAGGATTGTTCGTCCAAAGCGAAACCTCTGGAGCAGAGCCGAGCGATTCAATCAGTCTTTATAGTTATTTGAATGATGCAGGAGACTCTCCAGACAATGGCGCCCTCTTCATTCCTGCCTGCAATGTCGCCACAACTCTCACCGCGGATATTGATGATTCGAATGTAACCCCACCAAGCGTGGATATTGTGTTCGTGACGGATCTCACGGCGAGTATGGCTGACACGGTTGACGGGGGGCTTCCTGACGCTGGAGAGGTTTCCAAAATTGAACTTGCTGTTGATGCCACAATCGATGCCATCGAGGAACTGTTTGATGGTTTCATAAATTCAAGCGTGCGAATTGGATTAGTGTCCTACTCACGTGGGTACAGTTGGAATAACAATTTTTGCAACGCCAACACAACTGAAGCTGATGGCGCCTACACGGATTCCCTCCTGCTGGACTCTTCTGAAGAGTCAACGCTCATCAGCTGGGTGGAGGGGTATACCTCCTGCCCAACAAGCGGCACGCCGACGTACAACGGAATCCAAGAGGCTATAGAAGTGGTTCTTGCTAATTCCACGGCCGAGGTCCAGATCGTTGTCGTGTTGAGCGACGGAGATTTCGACTATACGAACGCTTTTGAGTATCCCGACAATCAAGAAAAATGCGATTCCAGTTTTGAAGTCAATTATAACGGCTTGACGTTTCAAGGGACATCTGCCTGCGCCGCTGAAATGTACCGCGATTTCATCGATGGTACTAATGTGCTCATTTATACGGCGGCGATTACAAACAATGTAGACGATCAGGGTCTAACAGCACACATTTCCAGCAATGAATGTGCATGGGATGATACCTCTGGAGGATATGGAGTTGCCGTCAATGCCGAGGATTGCACGGGAAATTATGCATTCATCGCGCAGGATGAGGAAGGGATCCAAGAAATGTTCGAAGCTATTGTTGATTCAATTTTGGGAACTAACGTGACTTTTACCGCAACTGATGAAAGTGGTGAAACTACCACAACAACCGGAGAGGTTCAAGCAGGGGAGAACGTTGAACTTCCGTTCCCTGAGGGGTTTGTCTGTCAAGACACTGAGCAGACGGTTCCTGTTAGAAACGTTTTCTACGGCAGTGGATCGATATTGTTTAGCGATTTTACTATGACGTACTGTCCGTTTGAGTAATATGGACTTTAACGATTATTCAACACAAAAGTCTCTCCCTTGGAAGCCTATAGCCCTCCTTGCAGGCGGTTTGGTCATTGTCGTTGTTGTTGCTGTGTTGGTGATCCGTCTGGTCACATCTGTCAAGCAGGATCAGGCGCTGGTGCAAAACGGCTCGAGTCAGGAGGCGATAAATCTAGTCTGTGAAGAAGCCGTAGACCCCGAGGCGTGCCAGCAGAAGCGCATAAGCGACTTGGCGCAAGATCAAGGTTCTTCGCAGATGTGTGATTTGCTCGAGAGCGCCGAACTGATGGACAATTGTTATTGGTCGTTGGCGAGGGTGACGCAACAGATAACGCTGTGCGAGAAGATTTCGGTGGCGGAGTCTTCAAGCCGTTGCATGGATGATATCTTTGAAGTGCGTGCTTTTTCCGCGATGGATACGTCGCTGTGCGGATCGATCGTACAAGAGAACCGCCGGAACCGATGTATCGATTGGATCGATCCTGTTACTCCAGCAAACTGTGGTGAACGTGACCCCGCGCTGTGTAGCGATCTTGAGAAGGATCTCCAGGCTCGTGCGACATTGGATCAAACATTGTGTAAGGAGATTGTGGACGAATCCATTCGCGATAATTGTCTGGAATTTATCACTGACAAATGGGAGGATTTGAATAGTGATGGAGACCGTGATGGTCTGACCGGCGTGCAGGAACAAGAGTACGGTACCGACCCAGACAACTCGGACACCGATGGTGATAGCTATCTCGACGGAGCAGAAGTCGAAGCTGGATATGATCCGAATGGTTCAGGTCTCCTCGAGTAATACTGCATTCTTCAAAGCCACTTCAGTGGCGTCTCGTCTGTAGCGGGACTAAAGTCCCTGAGAAGGGAAAAAATGACTATGTTCGACGATGTTAAAAAAGATCCTGAGGACATGTTTGAAGCCACGGATAAAGTGGCTCCTCAGGTCACCCCACCTACCGATGTTCCTCCAGCTCCCGCTCCAGAGGCTCCACCGCCAAACGTTCAGGAGCGAATTTCTTCCGTTTCAGAAAGACGTGGGGGGTTTCCATGGAAAGTCATCGTGCTTGTCATCGGGATACTGGCAGTGATCGGTGCCGCCTTTTTTCTCTCCATGAGAATTCTGGGTTCACGTACTCCCGTGACACCGGAACCGCCAGGACAGGAGGAGGTGGAAGAGGAAGAGAAAGTCGAAGAAGAAGAGGAAGAGGAAGAGCCGTTGTCGCGAAAAGATACAGACAAAGATGGACTCACCGATGAAGAAGAGGCCGAATTTGGAACCAGCGCACGGACGGAAGATACCGATTCTGACGGGCTATTTGATCCAGAGGAAATCCGCACCTGGGAGACAGATCCTCTTGATTCGGACACGGACGGTGATGGATATTTAGACGGAGAAGAAGTTGACGCGGGCTACAATCCAAACGGGGAGGGAGTTCTTCGAGAGGCTCCAAATTCTTCTTCTTAGCCGCTTTAGCGGCGTTCGACGGGGCTGAAGCCCCTAAGAAGAATCCACCCCCATCTTCTTAGCCGCTTTAGCGGCGTTCGACGGGGCTGAAGCCCCTAAGAAGCGAAATATAAGAACTATGTGGCAGACATGACCCCGCAGACAATTGAACAACCAAAAAACGGGGTCACTCCTACACCGGGTGTGTCAGCCCGCGTGTTTACGATGCCTGAGAGATACCGACATGGGGCTCAAGCAGGACTTCATCAATCAGAAGCAAAGACAGAAGTCATACCGACGATTGAGGTGAAAACACCAGGGATCCCTGTTGCGCCCAAGGCCCCACCAAAATCCGTACCCACAAAGAGAAAAGGATCGATCACAAAAAAGATTTTGATCATCGGGGTGATCGTGTTGATCGTGCTGAGCGTTGGTGGATATTTTCTTGTCCGAACCTCAGAAGAAACGCCGGCTCCAACACAAACAACAACCATTTCTCGTCCAGCTCCAACCCCAGAACCAGAAGAGGTGGCGGAGGTGGAAGAGGTGGCGGAGGTGGAAGAAACAAAAACAGAGCCAGACGTGTTCCCCGTGGACGTGATTCCTGGAACGGATTCAGATTCTGATGGCCTGACAGACACGGAGGAAAAGCTCGTCTACCAGACGGATCCAAAACTTCCCGATACGGACGCGGATGGGTTCTTGGATGGCAATGAAGTATTCCATGGCTACAATCCAGGTGGGACAGCTCCTGGAACGCTTATTGAGTCTGGGCTGGTAGAGCGTGTGAGCGGATCGACAAACGGGGCTTCGTATGAGTACTCCTATCCGAGCGCTTGGGATCTTGAGGAAGGTGACGGAGAAATGGTTCTTGATGCGCAAACAGGAGAGGGATTTCGCATTTCAGTTGCGGAAGGGGAACTTCCAGAAGGCGACATTCGCACCACAAAGAAAGGTCACATGTATATTCTCTCCGATGACCAGCTCACCGCGTCTGTTGATCTGGGAAATGTGGTTTTTATCGTCGAGTATGACACGGGCGTCAAGACGAACGTAGATTACCTCCAGACATTTCAGATGATGCTTAATAGCGTGACGTATGATTCGAGCCCAATTGAACCAGTCGATTCTGAAGGGGGGACAGAGACTTCCGCACAAGAAACTCCAGAGAGTCCTTGAGGTCTGCGGGCAGGCGCTGGGAGTCAGGAAGGAGATGATGGTGTCGATCGGGTTTGTGTCAGCATCCCAGATGCGCAAGCTCAATCATGCCTGGCGCGGGAAGGATCGAGTGACGGATGTTCTTTCGTTTGGTCTGGATGAGGGATCCCTCAAGGGAGAGATCGTGCTGTGTTATGAGCAGGCGGTTGTACAAGCTCGTGAGATGGACCATTCTACGCGCGACGAGCTTCTTTTTCTTCTCGTGCACGGAATCTTGCATCTTTGGGGGTATGACCACGAAGTCCAGCAGGACGCGAAGAAAATGTTTCCCCTTCAAGAGAAAATCCTCAAACAGCTTATGATAGATCCTCGTCTATGATTTCATTTGGCCGGTTCTTCAAAAGTTTCCAGCATGCGCTACGGGGAGTTATCGTCGTGTTTAGCGCTGAACAGAGTTTTCGGATCCAGGTGTATGTTGCCCTGTTTGTCGTGGTCGCTGGTTTTTTCTTCCAGATTAAGACGTACGAGTGGATCCTTCTCATTCTGCTTATTGGTTCCGTGCTCACGCTTGAGATCATCAACAGTATTTTCGAGCGGATCGTTGATTCGTTTAAGCCACGGATTCATCCAATGGTGAAAGACATTAAAGATAGTATGGCCGGGGCAGTCCTCCTTGTTTCTGTTATTGCTGCCATTGTCGGGATCACGATTTTTTACCCACATCTTGTGAGGGTGCTTTGATAACGATATACTGCCACTAATTATGTCTGAAGAGATTTATACAGGGCTTGATGTAGGAACCTACGCGATTCGGGTTGCGGTAGGGAGACTTGTGCCCTCACCGGAGGGGGGAGAACAAATCCATATGATTGGAGCTGTTGAGGTACCCAGCGCCGGAGTAAACAAGGGAACAATTACAAACCTTGAAGACGCCGTTTCGTCCATCTCGCGAGCGCTTGAACAGGCGGAGCGCATTACAGGAGTCCCTTTGAGCAAAGCATGGGTAGGCATCAATGGGAGCCATATTTTGTCCCAGGAGTCACGCGGGGTGATTGGGGTCGGTCGTAGCGATGGAGAGATTCGAGATGAGGATGTTGAGCGGTCCATCGAAGCGGCACGTACGGTTGCCACGCCGACCAATTACGAAATCATCCACGTGATCCCAAAGAGTTTTACTGTAGATGGTCAGCGGGGCGTGAAGGATCCGGTAGGAATGAATGGCATTCGCTTGGAGGTCGATGCCATTATTATTCAGGGTCTTGGCTCACAGATCAAAAATCTTACCAAAGCCGTATATCGGACCGGACTTGATATTGAAGACCTTGTTTTTTCTATTCTTGCGACCGCCGAGGCCGTGGTAAGCGACCGCCAGAAGGAACTGGGGGTTTGTGTGGTGAACATTGGAGCTTCCACAACCAGTTTGGTCGTGTACGAAGAGGGAGATGTGCTCCATACAGCCGTGCTCCCTATTGGGTCTGACCATGTCACGTCTGATATTGCTATTGGACTCCGGACATCTATTGAAGTCGCAGAACAGGTGAAATTACATTACGCGACTTGTATTCCCGAGGATGTCCAGAAAAAAGAAGAAATCAATTTGGGTGAGCTCGGGGCACCAGAAGAGGAAATTGTAGGAAGGCGATTTGTGGCGGATATTACGGAAGCTCGTGTTCAAGAGATTTTTGAGCACGTGGATCGCGAGTTGAAGAACATTGATCGCTCCGGAATGCTTCCTGCGGGAGTCGTCCTCACTGGAGGAGGGGCAAAACTTAGTGGCATTCTCGACGCGGCAAAATCAGCCTTCCGTCTCCCTGTTTCCCTAGGAACTCCCATTGGCGTGACGAGTGTCATTGATCGAGTGAATGATCCAAGTATGAGCACGGCGATGGGACTTGTGCTTTGGGGACACCACATTCGAGGTTCTAGTGGTCGAGGAGGGATAGGGCAATTATTTTCCAAGCTTGGCGACATAAACAAACTCAGCTCGGGTTTCAAAAAAATTTTTAAATCCTTGAAACCCTAAGTTCTTCCGACTTCCGACTCCTGATTTCCGAGTACCGATGTTATACACATCCTCTTTTTTGTTTTCTTGACAGTGGAGATGTCGGTGTTAAAGTGTTGAATGATTTTTGTGCTCAGTTCAGCAAATTTTGAGCACATTATTTGTTCAAGCGTAATGAAGATGAAACCTATGGCCCAAGTGAAGCCAGACATTGAGACCTTTGCCAAGATTAAAGTCGTTGGTATTGGAGGAGGTGGAGGGGCATCCGTCAATCGCATGATCTCGGACAACATTAAGGGAGTTGAATTTATTGTCGTGAACACGGATGTCCAGGCGCTGAATCAAAACTTGGCTCCTCGTAAAATTCCGATCGGAAAGACGCTTACTCGAGGATTGGGAGCTGGGATGAATCCAGAGATTGGATCACGCGCGGCTGAGGAAAACCAAAATGAAATTCGAGAAGCGCTTTCAGGCGCTGACATGGTGTTTATCACCTGTGGGTTGGGAGGAGGAACGGGAACCGGAGCGATTCCAGAAGTCGCGAAACTTGCAAAAGACATAGGAGCCCTCACCGTTGCCGTAGTGACAAAACCCTTCACGTTTGAGGGCGCTCAGCGTCGACGAATTGCTGAAGACGGATTCGAGCGTCTTCTTCAACATGTAGACGCGATCATTACGATTCCCAATGACCGTGTGCTTCAAATCATAGATAAAAAAACATCACTCATTGATGCATTCAGTGTTGTTGACGACGTTTTGCGCCAGGGGGTACAAGGGATCGCCGAGCTCATTACCGTTCCAGGCCTCATCAATGTCGACTATGCCGACGTGAAAGCCATTATGGAAAGTTCTGGTTCAGCACTTATGGGCATTGGTCGAGCGACCGGTGAAAATAGGGCTGTTGAGGCGGCAAAACAGGCCATTGCGAGTCCGCTCTTGGAGCTTTCGATCGATGGGGCGCGAGGGATCCTGTTCACCATTTCGGGCGGGAGTGATTTGGGGATGCATGAGGTCGCTGAGGCGGCAAAAGTCATTACGAGTTCTGCCGACGAGGAAGCTCGTGTGATTTTCGGTGCGAATATTGACGAAGGAATGAATGAAGAAGTGCGTATTACAGTGGTGGCGACAGGGTTTGACTCACGCGAGCGTCGCACAAAAGTTCCTGGGGCGGTTGAGGTTCAAGCGCAAAGCACATGGACTCCCGCATCAAATAGTTTTTTGCGCGCACGCGATGAAGAACTGCCGTCGCAAAGGTCAAAGGTCAATTTTCAAGCACCTGTCATAGAAAGATCGATTACTCCAAAAATTGAGACGCCAAAGCCGCGACCCGTCGTGCCGGCGCCCGTGCCGGCACAAAAAGAGGAAGATGAGATAGAGATTCCAGCGTTTATTCGTAAGAAAATGATGTAATAAGGCGTGACGTAAGGTCGCCTGCCCACCGTAGCCCCGCGAAGGTGGGTTTTTTGTTATAATACGCAACGGTCATTTCATGTTTGCGATAGAGATTTATGTACTGTGCCGTGTGCAACCATAAAGACTCAAAAGTTGTTGATTCGCGTATTTCAACAGACGGGGCCAGTGTTCGGCGTCGTCGGGAATGTGAGAAGTGCGGATTTCGATTTTCAACGCTTGAAGAAGTTGAACTGTTAGATTTGACCGTGGTGAAACGTGATGGAAGGCGTGAAACGTACTCACGTGAAAAGATGATTCGAGGCTTGGAGAAGTCATTAGAGAAACGGCCATTCACAGACCAAACCTTCCAAAAACTTGTCCACAAGATTGAGCGTGATGTCCAAAAGAAGCGGCGTGGTCAGCTCACCACACAGGAGCTTGGCGAGATTGTGATGAAGCATCTGAAAAATTTTGATAAAGTAGCCTATATTCGTTTCGCTTCCGTGTATCGCTCATTTGAAGATGTGGGAGCATTTGAATCGGAATTGAAAAAATTGAAACAGCGAGTCGTCAAGAAAATTCGTCGAAAATCATCCAAGACCTATGAATGACCAAAAACCGTCCGTCACACAAACCCTCTTTGTGATCGGGCTCGCGATCAGTGCTATTCTTGGTTCTGTTGCGGGATCGTTGACGACATTTTTTTTATCTTCCCAACTTGGATCGTTTGCGCTGTTTGATGCTTCTCCATCCACCTTGAGTCCAGAGGCCGTTGAATCCCGCATCGTTGAGCTTATCGAGGAAGAAAGTGCAACTATTGCCGTGGTCGAGCGTGTGACACCTGCCGTTGTCAGTATTGTTGTGAAGAAAGCGCGGGGAGAACTTCAGGATAGTGCTTCGAGTTTTTTCGGTGGAGCATTTTATTTCAATGAACCACTTGATGAGGTCAGCGCCGCGGAGCTTGTGGAGATCAGCAGTGGAACCGGTTTTTTTGTCACACAAGATGGATATCTCCTTACGAACAGGCATGTGGTGGATGAAGATGGAACTGAGTTTTTTGTTGTCACGAATGATGGCGAGGAGTTGCCAGCTAAGCTTGTTGATGTCGATCCTCTCCAAGATATCGCGATCTTGCGTGTAGAAGGGGAGGCTTTTGCCACGGTCATCCTTGGGGATTCAGATGACCTTCGGATCGGCCAGACTGTGATCGCGATTGGGAATACGCTTTCTGAATTTCGTAATACCGTCACGAAAGGCGTTGTCTCAGGGATCAATCGTCGTGTGACCGCGGGAGATTCATTTAATGCGGAGGTGATCGATCAAGCGATCCAGACAGACGCCGCGATTAATCCGGGAAACTCCGGAGGTCCGTTGATCAACTTGCTCGGTGAAGTTATCGGAATAAACACCGCGGTGAGTTTCCAGGGGGAGTCCGTTGCGTTTGCGATTCCGATTAATGAGGCTAAGCGTGCGGTAGAAGATGTACAGACGTATGGGCGCATTGTGCGTCCATGGTTAGGGGTGCGGTATGTTCTCGTGACTCCAGAAGAGGGATTCCCCATCCCGCCAGAGAGGGAAGGGAGCGAGGCTGAGGATGCCTATGAAGTTGGCGCGTTGATTGTCTCGGGAGATCAACCAGGGGATCTTGGGGTATTTGCGGGATCTCCCGCAGATGTAGCGGGTCTGAAAGAAGATGATGTCATTGTTGCCGTCGATGGCGAGCCGCTTTCGGAGGAACAGGCACTGGCGGAGCGTTTAAACGATTACCGTCCGGGAGATGTCGTGACTCTCACCATTGTGCGTGGGACGGAACGATTTGATGTTGAGGTAACGTTAGCCGAGTACGGCGAGTAGTATGACGAAAAGAACACATATTGTGTGCACGGTTGGACCCTCGAGTGCGCGTCCGGAGATGCTCGAAAAAATGATGCACGCGGGGATGGACATGGCTCGACTGAATTTTTCCCACGCAACCCAGAAAGACCATGCGCGTCTCATTCGCTCTATTCGCGCCGCCTCCAGAAAAGCCAAAAAGCGTGTGCCGATTATACAAGATCTACAAGGTCCTAAAGTTCGATTAGGGAAACTTCCCAACGCGGGTGTCGAGTTGCCACAAGGTGGGACCATCATCCTCACAACAGCAACGGACACGTACTCAGTTGGAAAGCTCCCCATCACCTCTACGTTGTTACACAAGGAAGTGAAAAAAGGGGATCGAGTCCTTATAGATGATGGGATGCTCGAACTTATCGTGACGCGTGTTGTGGGTCGGGATATTTTGACCAACATCCTCAATGGAGGGAATGTGACTTCCCACAAAGGCATGAATTTTCCTGACTCGACGCTTAGGGTTCCTGTCCTCACCGCAAAGGACAAGGCAGATGCCGAGTTCGGGATTGCGAAGGGAGTTGAATGGATCGCGCTTTCCTCTGTGACAAATCCCGCGCCTGTTCGTGCTCTTAGGCGACTTATCAAAAAAAATACGCCCAAAGGCAAACCGATGGCACAGGTTATGGTAAAGATTGAAACACGTTCAGCGATTGATCGTTTTGACGAGATTTTGAAGGTGGCCGATGGCATCATCATCGCTCGAGGTGACCTGGGCGTTGAAATCAATGTAGAGGAAGTCCCCATTCGACAGAAGGAATTGATCCATGCCTGTCGACAGGCGGACAAACCTGTCATTGTGGCGACACAGATGTTGGACTCCATGATCCGGAACCCTCGACCAACGCGCGCAGAAGTGTCGGATGTGGCGAACGCTGTGTTTGATTGCGCGAGCGCAGTGATGCTCTCGGGGGAATCTGCCAACGGCAAATATCCGCTACAAGCGGTAAAAATGATGACAAAAATTGTGAAAGAAGCTGAGACGTCCTGTTACGACGATCAGTGCGAGACCATTGCATCGAAGACATGGTGCTAGGTGGTGGGCCTTTCTTGTCTCATTCTTGGGTTGTTGTTCCTCGATACTCATTTTGGGCAATGAGCCATGATTCACAGCGAGGATCCAGGCACGCTTGGAGCGCAAATACGTATTCCGTTTGAGGATCAAGTCCGTCTGGGTCTAGGCTCACTCGGTCGTGTTCCCCTGATTCCTTACGAAGGAGTGTCCCATCCGTCTTGCTGATGGATACGACAAAATGATTGTATGTTTCTTCAGGCGCTTGCCACCGAAGGGTCAAGGTTGTTGAGGGAGAACGCTCAAATGGAAAAACTTGCAGGTGTGGATTCCATGTGCCAGAGGCGCCTTCGTAGAGATCAACGTGAATCTTTCCATTTGAATCAATCTGTGAGGTCGACCACCAGGCATAGCCAGCGAGCCCGATCAGCACGACCGCTAACCAAATAAAATGTTTCATACTCACGATTTTTGACATACAAGCCTTACGACGTCTACAGTTTATCGCTAAACAGTGAACGTGAAAAGGATGCATACAAGTTATATGGGGATGTTTTTTCTCGCCCTTGCCGCTGGTGCCATTACCGTTACCTCACCATGCATCATCCCGATTTTGCCGATCATCCTCGGTTCGGCCTTAAAGGATCATACATGGTATCCAGTCTATCTTGTGCTCGGGATGGCAACCACCTTCACGACCCTTGGGATGCTCTTTGGGGCATTCGGCAATAATGTACCGATAGACCGCGTCTTGTTAAACCAGGTCGCCGTTTTGTTGATTGGGCTCATGGGAATCGCACTGCTCGTGAAACCGGTAGGGGATGTGTTTTCGAGAGGGACCACGATGCTCACATCCTGGATTGGCACACGCGGTCTCAAAGCCAATGCGCTTGAACAACCAAGCGAAGCATTTGCATTAGGATCATTACTTGGCATTGTGTGGGCGCCATGTGCCGGTCCGATTCTGGGATCGATCATCTTACTCGCGTCTACAACCGGCAGTACACTTATGGCCGGACTCCTCCTCTTCACGTATTCGATTGGCGCGGGTCTTCCTATTCTGCTGATTGCCTATGGCGGCAAGCGGGCGGTGGCGGGAAGACACTTCGTTCAAGAGCATTCAGAAACTCTCAAAATGGCGTTTGGAGCCCTTCTGCTTATCACTGCCATCCTTATGACAACTGGGATCCTTAAGGGACTTGAGGCACTTATTGCTCCATATGCGCCCATTTGGAGTTCGCAATTCTAACCACCTTTGGCTCTTTGTAGGACATAAAACACCGAACGAGTCGGTGTTTTATGGCGGGGCGTTGTGGAAGGGGTTGGAACGCATTTTATGACGAGTTTGGGTCATTTGTAACCGCCTGGTGTTTCGATCTTTTGATCACATCCAAATCTGGTTCCTATGATTTGGCAAATAGAGTTTAAAAAATAATAGGCTTTCGCTCAATGCCGATCGACTCAACCATTCTCGATCCATTCGCGTCATTCTGCGTGTAGTAAACGGTTATCAAACGACTGCCTACATAAAAGCTAAATTCGTGCCACCGTGTACGTTCTTTTCTTCCCAATACTTTGCTCGTGCCTAAATGCTGCTCAATTTCTGAAAAAATATGTTCACTCAACTTTTTGGCGGACAGACGATAATTCTCGATGATGATCTTTTCTGTCTCTAAACCACTGTCTCGGTAGAGTTCGTAAAAAGCTTCTTCGTATGCACGAATGAATCCTGTCATCGCTGAGATGGCCGCTTCGCTATAAAAAACATTAAGCATACGACCGGGCTTTGATCGTCTGCTTTTTTTGTTTTGAATAGGCCTTTTTTAATCGTTGTGACAAACGAATAGCCGACTGATCAATATAATCAGCAACCATCTTCCCAGCTTCCACTGAACTGTATTGTATTTTTTTTTCTGGCATACTTATACAGTAATGCTAACGATAAACAAGCGATTCGTCAACTAAACCATGCACTACCCCGTACGAAACGAGGCTTCAATCAAGTTCTGCGAAGGGCTTGGCGCTCGATGCGTTCAGGAGGTGACCAACAAGGACGGTCTGACGTGGGGAATCTTCCAGTTCACCCCATAACAACCTTTCAAACGGCCGATTCACAGCTCGCGCACTCGCATCAGCGGAAAACAGTTCATCCACGGCACGTCATTCGCTAACGACGTGCCGTGTGAACGTCCGATGATCGCGGGTGCGTTTTTTTAAAAGAATTTTCCATACTGGATCTTGCTACATTTACTTTGCAATAGAAATAATCATATCAAGCAATGAATAAGGCGGCTCCATCTCCGTGTTTTTCGATTGCGTATTCAGCATTTCGGACAAATACTTCCAGAAAGTTACGCCTAAAATTGTCATGGATTTTGGGAATGTACATTTTTAATTTTTCCAACTCTGGTTTGCGCTTTCTAAGTAATATATATCGCTGACCGAGTCCTCCATCAAGAAAACGGAGAAAAGCGCCTTCGGTTTCATTATTTACATTCTCGACTCCTCTAACGTTTAGAGATAGACCAAGAGAAGAAGAGATCGAGCCTAAATCAACTTCCTCTATGTCCTCAACCCCCGACCGGTTGTTACCTTCGTCGTCATAGATGTCATCTCCAAGTCCATCTAGATCATAAGGAACTTTTTTAAAGCTAAAATCCAACGAACCGTACACTTCATGAGAAACTTCACGCTCCGGCTTCCCTTGTCCCCATTTGCTATCCGGCACATGTATAATGTTTTCTAACTTTTCTGACATAAGAATATTACAGTAATTGATTTAGTTGGATTCACACCGTATACATATCGATATCATCATAACACCACTTCGCCCTCTTTCGAAGACAAGGTGGGATGAAATCCCCAACGTAGCCCCCACGTCGCTCAGCCCGGCTGAGCTATGTTAGGGGCGAAGTGGGATGGCGGACCGGAAGGGATTCGAACCCTCGATCTTCTCCGTGACAGGGAGACGTGTTAACCGGGCTACACCACCGGTCCATCGGGACTGTTCTAGATTAACAGCGACGGAATAATAACATG